>CAJULK010000007.1 GCA_910587455.1 uncultured Christensenellaceae bacterium
CAAGCGATAAAAAAATGGGCTTGTCTTAATCTGACAAGTCCATTGTAGAACAACAGAAACCGTCGCCCGCGTCGATTGACATCGGTCATTCATAAGTGTATAATGATTGCAAAATATTTTTCGGAGCGACCATGAACAAAAGCAAACACGCCGCAGCGCCGCAAGCCGCCGACGAGCCGCAACCGTCCGTCGAACAAACCGACGATTCACTCGAACAAACGGATACGTCCGAAACGCATAAGGTCGAATCGCCGCAAGCCGCGGAAAACGCGGAAAATGCGAAAGCTGCGGAAAACGCGGAAAATGCGAAAGCTGCGGAAAACGCCGACGTGCAAATTATGTCGCCCGAACAGAAGCCGCAAAAGCAAAAACGCACCGCTAAGCAGTGGGCGAAATACTTTGCGCACAGATACTTTATAGAAGCGTTTTCGGGCATGGCGCTCGGACTGTTCTGCACCCTTATCATCGGCACGGTGATAGCGCAGTTCGGCATTATAGACAAAGACAACGCGTTTTGCAAAATACTCGCCAACATCGGCGGCGTAGCAAAACTTTTAATGGGCGCAGGCATCGGCGTGGGCATAGCGCACAGCCTTAAAGCAAACAAGCTGACGAGTTTTTCGGCGGCCGTTGCCGGAATGGTTGGCGCGAATATAACAAATATATTCGCCTTGTCGGGCGTGCATATCTACGGCGCTTCGGCAAATCCGTCGATAACCGTGGGCGATCCAGTAGGCGCGTTCGTCGCGGCTGTCACGTCTATCGAAATTACTCGACATGTCGAAGGCAAAACGCCCGTGGACATAATCGTAGTTCCGCTTGTCGCCATATTGACCGGCACGGTGGGCGCGATCGCGCTCGGCATCCCGTTCGGCATACTTTTTGCGCTGTTCGGAAAGGGCGTATCCATGGCTATCGGCTGGGAGCCCGTCTCGTTCGGAATACTCATAGCCGTAGTAATGGGACTGCTTCTCACCCTGCCCACAAGCAGCGCCGCGTTCGGCGTTATGATATTCGGTTCGTCGCTCATCAACACGCCCGAGCTTACGCACAACGCGCTCATAGGCGCGGCGGCGGCATGCGCGGGGTGCTGCGCGCACATGGTGGGGTTTGCCGTCGCGAGCTTCCGCGAAAACCGCTGGGGCGGGCTCGTTTCGCAGGGGCTGGGCACAAGCATGCTGCAAATACCCAATCTCGGAAAGAACGCGCGAATACTCATTCCGGCAGTGGTCGCCTCGGCAGTCGCAGGTCCGCTCGCTTCGGCGGCGTTCGGAATAATGTGCGACGCCACGGGCGCGGGCATGGGCACCGCCGGTCTGGTCGGCGTGATACAAACTTTTACAACGTCCATAACCAACGGACTGTCTTGGTGGTACGTGCTTATAGCCGTGCTCGTGAGCTATATTATCGTTCCCGGACTGATCGCGTTCGGCGTATCCGAGCTTATGCGTAAACTCAAATGGATCAAGAAAGGCGACATGAAAATCTGATCCGCCCTGCAAAAAAATAACGTCAATTTATCGGCACGGATAAAACATCCGTGCCGTTTTGTTTGACGGACCGCTGTCAAGCCCGCTGCGCCGCACTCGCGCAAAGTCGAAATTACGCATATACGGTCGAAATCGGTCATATATTATACAACCTTAAATTCGGGGGTTGATATGAACGACAGCTACAACAAACGCGCAATCGAACTCGGCAATTACATAGTGCTTCATTCGTGTACGGTTCGCACCGCCGCAAGCGAATACGGGATAGGAAAATCCACAGTCCACAAAGACGTGACCGAGCGGCTCGCCGCGCTCGACCCCGCGCTTGCCGAAAAGGTGCGCAAGATTCTCGACTACAACCTGAGCGTCAGACATTTGCGCGGCGGCGAAGCGACGAAAGCCAACTGTGCCAAACGCAAACACGACTTGGGATCCCGATCGTAAACTTTATCCTCACACACTTAAAACCGCATCGGTAAAGCGCTCTTACAACGCGAAAAGATCAGTCTTTCGCGTGTTTTATGCTCTCGGCAACCCTATACACTTCGCTCTTGGCTATACGTCTGTCCGCGGCGACTTTTTTGACCGCATCCCGAATATCGACGCCTGCAGACACGTAACGGTTTATATGTTCCTCGACCGACAGTGCATTGAGTGCGCTGTCCGAATCCGCACCGGCTATCACTATAGCGAACTCGCCCTTATCCACTATATCGAGCTCGTCGCCGAGCGTGCCGCGAGTGACCGTTTCGTACAGCTTTGTCATTTCTCGGCACACTGCGACTTTGCGCGCGCCGAACGTTTCGTACAAAAATGCAAGATCTTTTTTAATATCGTGAACGGCGCTGTAAAACACGAGCGTGGACGGCACAGACAGATACGGCTCGACAAACTTACGTCTGTCCGTTTTCTTTTCGGGCAGAAAACCGAGCACAGTAAAACACCGCGTGCTAAGTCCCGAAAGCACGAGCGCGTCCACTGCCGCGCAAGCG
This sequence comes from uncultured Christensenellaceae bacterium, assembly GCA_910587455.1. Classification (GTDB taxonomy): domain Bacteria; phylum Bacillota; class Clostridia; order Christensenellales; family Pumilibacteraceae; genus Anaerocaecibacter. The sequence goes on from CAJULK010000007.1 coordinate 2,483, forward strand.
CCGCTGACGACCGTATAATCCGCACCCGCGGCTATCGCTTCGGTTATAAGGATATGCCCGGGATCGGAAACCGTAGGCATGCCCGCGTCGGACACGACCGCGATATTTTTACCGCTCTTAGCGAGCGCGACGAGTTCCGCCGCCGAACTTCTTTCGTTGAACTTGTGATAAGCGACGGTGCGCGCCTTTATGCCGAGCTTGGAAAGAAGTATTGCGGTGTGTCGCGTATCCTCTGCCGCAATAAGATCGACCGACTTCAACACGTCAACGGCGCGCAGTGTGATTTCGTCGAGATTGCCTATCGGCGTAGCCACAAAATATATCATACATTACCCACCCTGACAGTCAGTCCGCATTTACCGCCGAGCACGCAGCGCATTAAAAACGTTTTTCCGTTACCGTTAACTACGAGTTCTTTGGGCGTAAGCCCGTTCTCTCTGCAAACGCAAACGGCCTCGTCCAACCGAGCTGCGGTATAAACCAAACAGAACGTCCCGAGCGGTTTAAGCAGTTTTTTCGCCGCGGCAACGACCTGCTCGAATGTCACCGTAAGCTCGCTGTTTGCCGTCGGTGCGATCTTGCGCGCGCGGCTGTGCGCCTTGAAAAACGGCGGATTGCACAAAACCGCGTCATACGCTCTGCCGCACAAAAACATATCGCTGTTTACGTCGCGTATATCGGCGTTGAAAAACTTTGCGTCGAGCCCGTCGGCAGCCGCAGAACGATTGCTCATATCGGCAAGCGCGCCGTCGAGTTCCGCGCCGCGCACTCTCGCGCCCGTGGCTATCGCAACAAGGATCCCGACCACGCCGCAGCCCGAACACAGATCGAAAACACTGTCCGTGCGTTTGATAAACCCGCTCGCGAATTTCGCAAGCGAAACGGCGTCCGCGCCGAACCTGTAGCCGTCGACGGGCTGTATTATCACATGCTTTTCGTCGAGATGTTCGACCGCTTCGCCCGACAAAACTACCGCAACGTTATCGATCATAACCGCGCCTCGCTATTACCGCTTTACGCACCGTAGCCGCCGTCTGCTTGACGCTTTCGGATATCTGCATACCAACTACGACGAGCACATCGTTTCCTCGGCAGACGAGCGGTATCCTGCCGCGAAGCCGCGCCGGCACTTTTTCGTCTATAAAATATCTGTTAAGCCCTTTTCGCGCGGACGCGCCGAACGGCATGAAAGTATCCCCGTCGCGCGCAAACCTGAGAGTAGCGCCGCCAAGTTTATCGGCGTCCGCCGCGCCGCCCTTGGGGGCTTTGAGCGGCGGTGTATCGTCGAGCCTGAAATCGACTGCGATACCGTCCAAAAAGTTGGATCCCATACCGAACGGGATTTCGGTCGAGCACGGCAAGCGCGGCACATACACGGCTACTTCGCCGTACTCGCGCGCGGCAACCGCTCCGTTGCAAAGCTCGACGACGGCGCCCGTACGCTTGTCTGCGAGCGCTACGACGCGAGCGATCATATCGCGCGTGACGTCCGTAAGCGAAAAATATCCGAGTGCACGGCGCACGTACCGCGCCGCAAGATCCGACCGCAGCGCCGAGTCATTAACGATAGCCGCACCGTCCGAATATCTTATATTGCGCATATCGAGCGCGTTTTCGAGCATATCGCGCGCTTCGCGACATTCCCGTGAAAACTCATTGACGGCACGCACCGCACCGCGGTATCTCCGTTCTATCATAGGTATGACGTTCAGCCGTATAAAGTTGCGGTCGGCGTCGTCCTCGAAGTTTGTTTTATCCACGGCATATTCGATATTGTTCGCTTTGCTGTATTCTTCAAGCTCGGACGGATAAACGCCGAGCATCGGTCTTACGACTTTTCCTCCGTGCGTTTTCATACCGCACACCCCGTCGAGCCCCGCGCCGCGGAACAGGTGCATAAGCACGCTTTCGGCGTTATCGAGCGCATGGTGTGCCGTCAGCACGGCGTCTGCGACACGAGATTTTATCAGACCGTAAAATATACCGTAACGCAAATCGCGCGCCGCCTGCTCGATCGTAAGCGATTTCTCGGCGGCTTCGCGCATAACGTCCACACGGTAGGCACGGAATCGAACGCCGATCGCGGCGCAATATTCGCGTACTAATGTTTCGTCCGAATCCGCTTCGTCACGCAATCCGTGATTAACGTGAACGACGATAATATTATCTTTATTTACCACGCCGCCGTTAACCGCAGCATGAAGCAAGCACATCGAATCGCGCCCGCCGGATACTCCGAACGCGAGCTTTTTGTCCGTATATTCGGCAAGCGCCGCCGAAACTTTCGAAAGCAAATCTTCCACGGTCAAATTATACATCAATTACTATCATAAGTCAACAACAACGTTAATATCGTTGCGCACGACTTAAATAACGCCGTCGTTCTTAGCGAGCGCAGTCAAATACAATTAGAAACGTATACATAAATCAATCTTCGATTGCGAAGTGAAGAATCTCGACCTTAATGTGCGAAGCGCAAGCCTCGCCTAAAAAAGATCCCTCGAACGTCAAGTTCGGGGGATCTTATCAGCGTTATACTCTATTATTCTTCTTCGACTTCGGATCCGGGTATCGAATAGTCGTCGAGAGTGATCGCACGTTCTACGGGATAAATGTTTCTGTACATTTTTACGCCCGTACCTGCAGGAATGAGTTTGCCGATTATGACATTTTCTTTAAGACCGATAAGCGGATCGACCTTGCTCTTTATAGCCGCCTCGGTAAGCACTCTTGCCGTTTCTTGGAACGATGCCGCAGACAGGAAACTATCCGTTGCAAGCGCGGCTTTGGTTATACCCAAAAGCGTGTGCTTGGCTATGCCCGGTCTGCCGTAATTTTCCATAGCTTTGGTATTGGCTTCGTCAAACGTTGCGAGATCAATAAGCTCGCCGGGAAGCAGATCGGTATCTCCGCTGTTTTCGACGCGAACTTTTTTGAGCATCTGTCTTACGATGACTTCGATATGCTTGTCGTTTATATCGACGCCCTGCGAACGGTAAACGGACTGTACTTCCTTGACTATATATTCCTGAACGTTGTTTCTGCCCTTTGTGCGGAGTATATCGCTCGGATTAAGCGGACCCTCGGTGATCGGGTCGCCCGTACGGATCTGTGCGCCGTTGACTATGCTCGGTTTGAACCGCGCACCGTGCGGAATGGAATACGAGTCCTCGGTGCCGTCGTCGCACTTGACTATTACGTCGCGCTTGCCGTCTTTTTCTACGATCTTGACCTTGCCGTCGTGTTCGGAAAGCACCGCCACACCCTTAGGGTTACGCGCTTCGAAAAGTTCTTCTACGCGCGGAAGACCGGTCGTTATATCGTCCGCCGATGCAACACCGCCCATGTGGAACGTACGGAGCGTAAGCTGAGTACCCGGTTCACCTATACTCTGCGCGGCGATGATACCGACAGCTTCGCCTATTCTGACGGGGGTTGCCGCAGCCATATCCCTGCCGTAGCACTTGGCGCACACACCGTGCTTGCTCTTGCAGGTAAGAACCGTTCTAATAACCACGTGCGTAATGCCGCACTCGACGATACGTTTTGCGGTGCTCTCGCTTATCATCTCGTTGACGTCTACGAGCACTTCTTTGGGATTCTTGGGATTGACCACGCGTTCCGCGCTGTATCTGCCGGCAAGACGGTCTTCGAGCTTTTCGATAACCTGATTGCCGTCCATGATCGCGTATGTGTCGATACCTTTCGGCTGACCGTCGGCACAGCAATCGTCTTCTCTGACGATAACATCCTGCGCGACGTCTACGAGCCTGCGCGTAAGATAACCCGAGTCAGCCGTTTTGAGAGCCGTATCAGCCAAGCCTTTACGTCCGCCGTGAGTGGATATAAAGTATTCCAAAACGGTCATGCCCTCGCGGAAAGACGATCTGATCGGAACGTCGAGCGTTTTACCTTGCGGGTTACGCATGAGTCCGCGCATACCCGAAAGCTGGCTTATCTGCTTCATGTTACCGCGCGCGCCCGAAGTAGCCATCATGTTGATCGGGTTGTACGCGTCGAGCGTCTTTTGCAGCGACGCCGTTACCTTGTCGTTAGCCTTGTTCCAAATATTGACGACTGAATTGTATCTCTCGTCCTCGGTAACGAACCCGCGGTCGAACAGCTTGTCGATCTTGACGACTTCTTGCTCCGCCGCTTCGAGAATATCGTATTTGTCCTGAGGAATGTGCATATCGAATACGGACGTGGTTATCGAACCGACGGTCGCATACTTATAGCCCATGTCCTTTATGGCGTCGAGAACGGCAACGGTCGTAGACGCGCCCTTTACTTTGAACGCGGTATTGATTATGCTCTTGATTATGTCCTTGCTGACGCAGAAATTGATTTCGGGCTCGAAAAGTTTTTCATACGTATCGCGAACGACATAGCCGAGATCCTGCGGAATAGGCTCGTTGAATATGAGCCTGCCGACGGTGGTAGTAACCGTCGAACGGTACATCCCGTCTACCGGCACAACGTTTTTCGGGATCGACACGCCGCTCTTTTCCACAAACTCCGCCGGACGTTCCAATCTGACCTTAATCTTGGTCTGAAGCTCGATTTCTTTGTTAAAGTACGCCATCTTGGCTTCGTCCGTATCGCCGAAAGTCATACCTTCGCCTTTCGAACCGGGCTTATCCATGGTGAGATAGTAACTGCCCATAACCATGTCGAGTGTCGGCGAGCACACAGGCGCACCGTCGGACAGTTTGAGTATATTGTTGGGCGAAAGCATGAGCACGCGCGCTTCCACCTGCGCTTCTACGGACAGAGGGACGTGGATAGCCATTTGGTCGCCGTCGAAGTCCGCATTGAACGCGCCGCATGCGAGCGGGTGGAGTTTAATCGCTCTGCCGTCAACGAGCACCGGCTCGAACGCCTGTATACCCAAACGGTGAAGCGTAGGGGCACGGTTCAAAAGCACGGGGTGATCTTTAATAACTTTTTCGAGTACGTTCCACACTTCGGCGTCGGCACGCTCCGCTATGCGCTTTGCGGTCTTTGCGTTGTGAGTCTTACCCTGCGCGACAAGCTCTTTAATGACGAACGGCTTAAACAGCTCGAGCGCCATTTCTTTAGGCACGCCGCACTGATAGAATTTGAGTTCGGGACCTACTACTATAACCGAACGACCGGAATAGTCCACACGTTTTCCGAGAAGGTTTTGACGGAAACGCCCCTGCTTGCCGCGGAGAAGTCCGGAAAGGCTTTTAAGCTCGCGGTTGGACGCACCCGATATGGCTTTTCCGCGTCTGCCGTTGTCTATAAGCGAGTCTACGGCTTCTTGAAGCATGCGCTTTTCGTTGCGAATGATTATATCGGGAGCGCCGAGCTCCATGAGTTTGCGCAAACGGTTATTGCGGTTTATCACCCTGCGGTACAAGTCGTTGAGATCGCTCGTCGCAAAACGTCCGCCGTCCAGCGGCACCATCGGGCGCAGCTCCGGCGGCAGCACTGGAAGCACGTCGAGAACCATCCACGAGGGTTCGGCATTCGATTTCATGAACGCGTCGAGAATATCCAAACGCTTTATCGCGCGGAGCTTTTTCTGACCGGTGGATGTTTCCACGACCTTGCGCATCGCGTCGTATTCTTCCTGAACGTTTATGTCTTTGAGAAGCTGTCTTATAGCTTCCGCGCCCATACCGACCTTAAACGCCTTGGGCCCGTACTGCTCCTGATACTGACGCAGTTTGTCGTCGGTGATTATCTCTTTGTATTGAAGATCGGTAATGCCCGGATCGAGAACTATATAATTGACAAAATACACGACCTGTTCGAGCTGCTTCAACTGAAGATCGAGAATAAGCCCTATACGGCTGGGCACGCCGCGGAAATACCAAATATGCGTTACGGGCGCGGCAAGCTCTATATGCCCCATGCGCTCGCGGCGCACCTTGGACGTTGTGACTTCTACGCCGCACTTATCGCAGACAACTCCGCGGAATCTGACGCGCTTGTATTTGCCGCAGTAACATTCCCAATCCTTGGTCGGTCCGAAAATACGCTCTGAGAACAAGCCGTCCTTTTCGGGCTTTTGCGTACGGTAGTTTATGGTTTCGGGCTTGGTCACCTCGCCGTACGACCATTCGCGTATCTTGTCGGGGCTTGCTAGCTGGATTTGCATCGAATCGAAATTATTAAGTTCAAACATCGCTTCTCTCCTTTATTCCTCGCTGTCCGAATCGTCGAAATCGTCGTCGAAATCGCCGCCGTCGAACGGATCCGCAAGGTCTACGTCTTCCTCGAACAGACTGCCGTTGTCGTCGAGTTCGTCGCTTACATCGTCGTCGCCGAGCCCGCCGAGTATGTCCGCAACGCTGTCCGCTTCGTCGCCGTCGTTCGCAAACAGACTGCTGTCGTAATGCTTCTGAGTAGGCTCCGCGTCGTACATGACGGGTTCGTCGTCCATAAGTTCTTTTATGCCGATCTCTTCCTTATCCTCGGTGAGAACCTTAACGTCGAGAGCGAGCGCCTGCAATTCTTTTATAAGGACCTTGAACGATTCGGGAACACCCGGCTCGGAAATGTCCATACCTCTTATGATGCTGTCGTACGTTTTGGACCTGCCCGCAACGTCGTCCGACTTGACGGTCATGATCTCCTGCAACACGTTCGCCGCGCCGTATGCGTAAAGCGCCCAAACTTCCATCTCTCCGAAGCGCTGTCCGCCGTTCTGCGCTTTGCCGCCGAGCGGCTGCTGCGTAACGAGCGAGTACGGACCTGTGGAGCGCGCATGCATCTTGTCGTCTACAAGGTGGATCAGTTTGAGCATGTACATATAACCGACGGTAGCGCGGTTTTCGAACGGTTCGCCCGTTCTGCCGTCGTACATCTGTATCTTGCCGTCAACAGTGCCGTCCTCGTTGACGTAACCGTTTTCGGCGAGAAGTTTTTCTATATCCGACTCGATCGCGCCGTCGAAAACGGGCGTCGATACTTTCCAGCCGAGCGCCTTGGCTACAAGTCCCAAGTGCACTTCGAGCACCTGACCGATGTTCATACGGCTCGGAACGCCGAGCGGGTTGAGCACGATTTGAAGCGGCGTGCCGTCCGCCATGAACGGCATATCTTCCTCGGGAAGCACGCGCGAAATAACGCCCTTGTTTCCGTGACGTCCAGCCATTTTGTCGCCGACCGAAATCTTACGCTTCTGCGCGATATATACGCGGACGAGCTTGTTTACGCCCGGCTTCATTTCGTCGCGATTTGCGCGTGTGAACACTTTGACGTCTACTACGATACCGCCCTCGCCGTGCGGAACTTTGAGCGACGTGTCACGGACTTCGCGCGCTTTGTCGCCGAATATAGCGCGCAGCAAACGCTCCTCGGGCGTAAGATCGGTTTCGCCCTTGGGCGTAACTTTGCCTACGAGAATATCGCCCGCATTGACCTCCGCGCCGACGCGTACGATGCCGTCCTCGTCGAGATTTTTAAGCGCTTCGGGGCTGACGTTGGGAATATCCCGAGTGATCTCTTCGGCGCCGAGTTTGGTGTCGCGAGCTTCCGTCTCGTGTTTATTGATATGAATGGATGTGAATACGTCGTCTTTGGCGATGCGTTCGCTGATGAGAATAGCGTCCTCGTAGTTGTAGCCTTCCCAGCCCATAAATCCGACGAGGATATTCTTTCCGAGCGCAAGCTCCGTCTGCGACGTCGAATGTCCGTCGGCAAGGACTTGTCCTTTTGTTACCTTGTCGCCCTTGCTCACGATCGGGCGCTGATTTATGCAAGTGCCCTGGTTGGACCCGACAAACTTTTTAAGCAAATACATCTGACGGTTGGGCTTTCCGCCTTCGCCGTTTTCCAATACGATTATGCGCTCCGCATCCACGTAATCGACAACGCCCGCCTCGCGCGCTATCACCATAACGCCCGAGTCGTACGCGATTTTGTGTTCTATGCCCGTTCCGACGATAGGCGCTTCCGTCTTTAACAGCGGAACTGCCTGACGCTGCATGTTGGACGCCATGAGCGCACGGTGCGAGTCGTCGTTTTCGAGGAACGGAATGAGCGCGGTTGCGACCGAAACCATCTGCCGCGGCGAAACGTCCACGTAATCTATGCGTTCGCGCGAAACTTCGCCTATAAGGTCGCGGTAGCGCATCATGACGCGCTCCTTGACGAATCTGTTGTTCTCGTCGAGCGGTTCGCTCGCTTGAGCGATCATGTATCTGTCTTCCTCGTCGGCAGGCAGATAGTCAACTATATCGGTAACGCAATGCGTTTCTTTATCGACTCTGCGGTACGGCGCTTCGATATATCCGTACTCGTTAATGCGCGCAAAGCTCGAAAGCGACGATATAAGACCGATGTTCTGACCTTCGGGCGTTTCGATCGGGCACATGCGCGAATAGTGCGTATAGTGAACGTCGCGGACCTCGAACGTAACGTGCTCGCGGTTAAGACCGCCGGGACCGAGCGCCGACAGTTTGCGTCTGTGCGTAAGTTCGGCTATCGGGTTTGTTTCGTCCATAAACTGCGAAAGCTGCGACGATCCGAAAAATTCTTTTATGGCGCTCGATACGGGTCGGACGTTTATAAGCGTTTGCGCCGAAAGCTCCGTTTCGGTCTGTATCTGCATGCGCTCGCGAACGACGCGCTCCAATCTCGACATGCCTATGCGGAACTGATTCTGCAAAAGCTCGCCTACGCTGCGTACGCGGCGGTTGCCGAGGTGGTCGATATTGTCGCAAGAACCGAAGCCGCGATGCAAGCCCATTATATAGTTTACGGTTGCGATAACGTCCTCTACTACGATGTGTTTTACTATAAGCTCGTCAATGTTCTGCGAGCACAACTCCGCGAGTTTTTCGCGGTTGCCGTCCGCCTCGTCCATAAGTTTTTTGAGCGCGGGATAATAAACCATCTCGTTGATACCGAGCGTGCGCGGATCGCAATCCACGTACTGCGCAAGATCGACATGGTTGTTGGATATGATATTGAATTCTTCGCCGTCCTCGGTGAGCACCCAAATATTGTTGATACCCGCATTCTGAATTTTGACGGCAAGCTCCTCGGTCAATACGTCCGCCGAAGTATGCGTTTCTTTGTTTTCGGCGCGGGCGTAAACCACTCCGTCCTCATCCACGATATCGCGCGCGACGCGGTAGCCGTCGGCACGGTAGCGAAGATGAAGTTTCTTATTGTATTTATATCTGCCTACGCGCGAAAGATCGTACTTGCGGCGGTCGAAGAACATGCCGTATATAAACGATTTGATCGAATCAATGGTGGGCGTTTCGCCGCTTCTGAGTTTGTGGTTAAGCTCGTAAAGCGCGCGCTCCTCGTCGATAGCCGACTTATCTTCTTTATCGCCGTACCGCGCGCACGTAAGCTCGATCATGGGATCGTTGGAGAATATACGTTTAAGCCCCTCTTCCGAGCCGAAGCCGCCGTCGGTGACCGCCGACAGACAGCTCAAAAGCACTGTCGCGAGCACCTTTTTCTGACGGTCTACGCGCACCCAAAGCACGCCCGAAGAATCCTCTTCGAATTCGAGCCATGCTCCGCGCGACGGGATATTCTGCGCGCTGTAATGCGCTTGTCCGGTCTTGACGTCCTTTTTGTAATCGAAGTACACGCCGGGCGAACGCACGAGCTGACTTATAACGACCCGCTCCGCGCCGTTTATGATAAACGATCCGGTGGGGGTCATGCGCGGAAGATCGCCCATGTACACTTCGGAACGCACGCTTTCGTCCGTTTCGCAGTTGCGAAGCCTGACCTTTACGTACAGCGGAACGGCAAACGTGGCGTCGCGATCCTTACATTCCTTTTCCGTATAATTGCGCTTCTGATTGCTGCCGTCGCGATAGCCGAGCGAATAATCCTCGAAGAACAATTCGACGCGGTTGGAATAGTCGGTAATCGGCGAAAAATCGCGCAGGACTTCCTTTATCCCGTTATCGATAAAATCGTTATAAGATTTTTTCTGCACCTCGACGAGATTGGGCATGTCGATCACTTCGTGGATCTGCGCGAACGACATACGCTCCGTATTACCGTACTTAACCTTGGATATTTTTCTCTCAGCCATATAAACTCCTAAAAAGGTTATTTATTTTTTTCAGTCGGACAAAAATACAAACATGCACGCCGCCGAAAAAGCGCGCACAAAAGCGGAGCGACTTTCCGCCGCACCGCGAATACCGAATATATCAGATTAGAACCGTGATTTGCAAATCGACATTGTTCTCTTTATTAAAGTTACGCCGCACACAACAAGGCATACTAACGCATTTTCCTATTTTATCATAGCTCGTCAAGTGTGTCAAATATTTTTATGCAGTTTTGCGAATTTTTTTATAATTTTTTTATCATACACTCTTTTGACGCATTACGGGAGCCGAAACGAGCGGGAAAATAACGCCGATCACTCCGATTAACGTTTGCGCACATGCACATACGTAGGAATCACGCAGCTTGAAATACCATATATGCGCATGAATACATATATCCCGCCGTACTCTCCCCGTTTTGAATAAATATCACAAACAAAAGCTGCCGCTGCAAGACAATACTTACAACGGCAGCTCTAAAATGCGTGTGTTATTAAGATTCCGTTACACCGTCTGCTTGTTCGTCATCGGCATTAGGTTCTTCGGAATCCGAATTTGCTTCGGCTTTATCGTTCAAATCATCTGAAGTATTGCCGTCGGCTTTTTTGCCTTTCTTCTTTTTTCCGAGAATTACGCCCGCAGCAATTCCGCCTGCCGCCAAAACCGCAACGGGAATACCTATACCGAGACCTATGGCTAGACCGTTGTCATCGGGTTCGTCCGCAACATCCTCGACACTATATTTCCAACCGGATACAGCCGAGGCATCCAATTCCGCAACCATGACGATAGCCGAACGTGCCGCAATGTTTATCGAATTCCCCGTAAACGTACTCAACTTTTCGGCAGACGCTTTATTCCCGCTGACAAATATATCATATGTTCCTTGAGGAACATCGACCGTCTTTCCTTTGTCATTGTTATTGAGAATTACAAATGCGTACTTGTTGCTTGCGGGATCTTTTACCGCATAAGAAGCAATTCCGTCTCTGCGGTTTTCGTCGTTTACAGTAACACATTTGTCAATTTGCGCCTTGGTAGTTAAGTGGAACTGCGGGAACGATTTTTTAATTGCGATCATTCCTTTATAGTATTCCACCATATCTCCGTTGTCATCGAGAAGATTCCAATTTATGGCATTGACCGAGTCAGGAGATTTATACGAGTTATCCGAGAAATAGTACGACTTATCCGTCTTGTAAGCATTGGGACGGTTGTCGTAAGAGTTTGTCTTTGTCGTAGGCTTACTGCGCATCATTTCCTCGCCCGCCAACATAAACCCGATACCTTGGCTCGTAAGCACAGCGGTCGCCGCCAAGCGATTCATAGCCTTTATCGAATTTTTGTCAACAGTCACGGAAGCATTGAGCTTATCCCACAGCGTCGAATTATCGTGAGCCGCAACGTAATTTATATTTTGCGTCGGGCTTGCAGCGAAATTTTCCGTTGCGCCGTACGCTCCCACATAAACAGCATTGTCACTCCCTGCCTTACCTTGAACAAACCCTTTATCGGCAAGACTGCTGAAACTTCCTTTCAGACCGTCACGTATCACATCGTCGAAGAACGCGATGTTAGGCATTCTCTTAGCATTTGATAAAAGCGCCTGTCTGTCGCTCGAAAGTCCCGAAGTGCCGCCCGTCCAACCCTCGCCGTACACAATGACGTCGGGATTTACTTTTGCAAGCTCGTCGTAGAGCATGTTCATGGTATCTATATCGTGCAGCCCCATAAGGTCAAAACGGAATCCGTCGATCTTATATTCGGTTGCCCAATACACGACCGAATCGATCATAAACTTTCTGAACATCGCGTGCTCGGACGCAGTTTCGTTACCGCAACCGGAACCGTTATAATAATTACCGGAGTCCGTAACACGGAAATAGTAACCGGGCATCAGATTTTCGAAGTTGGAAGCCTGCGCATTGCTGACATGATTATACACGACGTCCATAACCACTTGGATACCGGCATTGTGAAGCGCCATGATCAATTGCTTCATTTCGTTCACGCGCTTATTGCCGTCGGACGGATCGGACGAATACGAGCCTTCCGGCATATTGTAGTTGAGCGGATCGTAACCCCAGTTATACTCGCCTTCCTTATTGTAAGTCGCCACGGCGAAGCTCTCGTCGACAGTCGCAAAATCGAACAGCGGTTGGAAGTGCACTTGCGTTACGCCGAGGTCCTTAAGATAATCAAGAGCCGTGGACTTGCCGCTTGCGTTTTTAGTGCCCGTCTCGGTGAGACCGAGGAACTTACCGCGATTGGCTGCCGAAACGCCCGAGCTTTCGTGAATAGTGACGTCACGAAGCTGTGCTTCCCAAATGACCGCTTCGGAATTGCTCGCTAGCGTCGGCATGTTCTGCGTATCCCATCCCGTCGGGTTTGTGGCGGCAAGATCGACTATCATGCCGCGTTTGCCGTTTCTTCCGCCGCTTCTCGCATAAGGATCGACTATATCGTTGGTCCACGTATCGCCGTTCTTTACCGAATAGGTGTAATATTTATTCTTCTGATCGCCGGAAAGAGTGTACGTCCACGTACCCTTATCTCCCGCAGTCATATCGTATGAAGTCCCCTGATCGGTGCCCTCGCCCGACGAATAGATATTAAGCTTCATTGCCGACGCTACGGGCGACCAAACCGTAAACTTGGTTTCCGTTGCCGAATATTCGGCGCCGAGCACGCCGTCGTAGCTATATTTGGCGTTGAATTCGTCCGATGAATAAAGAGCGGACATAACTACTTGACGCTTAGCGAAATTAACGTTGTCGTCTACCACGGCAGGTTCGTCGACTACCGTATAAGAATGTGTAAAGTCTACGTTCGAGACGGCAATATCCGCGCCAAAGCCCCCGACGACATCGGATGACGTCTTACAATTCAATTCACCGATAATTTTGCCGTCGTCCGATTTTACCTTAAAATACGAAGCTGCGGTTATTGCATCGCTCGCATCGATATGGACATTAGTAGTCGAAGTAAAGTATGCCGTACTGATTTTCTTTCTCATAGATTCGATCATTGCATCCTCGCCGGCAGATTCCGTAAAATAAATACCTGCGTCGCCGGTTACGAGATACAGCGTTACTTTGTTATCCACGATAGCGTCGACAGTCACAAACCTATCGCCATCGGGGTCTTTTTCCCAATTGTCGGTGCGAACTATAAAACCTACGACATTTCCGTTTGCATCCGCTTCGGCTCCAGACACCGTCACCGTTAAAGTCTTCCATGTCTTTCCGCCGATTTGAACGTCAGCCGTAAACTCGTTTTTATCCGTTATGGCTTTGCCGCCTAACGTCCACAACCACATGTTCCACTTTGAATAATTCCCGTCGCCGCGGAAATAATTGATGGTCAGTTCGAAATCGGGAATAGTCGCTTCGGCACGCGGAGCGACGGCGACGTCCGTTTCCGCAGCCGCGGCAGTCCCTCGCGCCGCGCCAATAAAGCCCAAAGGCAGCGCCGCAACCGCCAGTGCGAGAGCGATAAGCACCAACAAAAGAGGCTTGACGAAATTTGCTAAATCGTATCTTACTTTCTTCATATTCTCCTCCTATATTTTATTTGGTTTTCAATACCGCGACCGTGCCTGCGGGAATACTCAGCTTGCCGCTTTGCAAAATCGCATTCGACTTATTGGAGGTAGCGCACACTTGTCCCGCTATATCGTATCCCGCGAACATCGAAATATCGAATTCTGCGGCGGAATTGCCGATATTCTGCACAATAAGCACCGAGCTGTCTTTCCATGTGAGCGTATATGCCGCGACCGCTTTGTTCAAAGCGTTTACTTCCGTCATATCGATTTCTTCGGTATCGAAATTATCGAGCGCGGTAAGTTTGCTTTGCGCGTTAAGCGCATAAGTTTTCATGACGCCGCGGCCGATCTCGGGGAAACGGTTGCGTAGTTTTATGACATTTCTGTAATACGTTAAGATCGAATCGGGATCGGAATTTTGCGTTTTCCACGTTCCGAGCTTCTGTGCAAACTCGTAATCGGCGTCGGCGGGATCGGACGCAAGCCCTTTGCTTTTGTCGCCCCAGTTAAAAGCCAAACGCTTATTCTCGTCTTTGCCGCTGCCGAGAGCGCCGAGCTCTTCGCCGTAATAGATGTACGGATTGCCCGGCATGAGCAAATACAGTCCCGCCGCTTTTTTGATCTGAGTAACGTTGTAGTTCATATATCCCGCCGACCTGTTCGTATCGTGATTGGACAGGAAATTGGAAAGCAGCGCGTCGGAGTCTTTTACGAGCGCGTCGGCTTGCAGCGATTGCACGTACGACGCCAATCTCAAAGCGCGCGTACTGTTCTTAGCCACGCCGACAAAGCTCATATTGTCGTTACCCGCGAGCGTGAAGTTGAAATTACTCATACCCGTGCCGAAAAATTCGTTCACCGTGCTCGACGTGGAAGTGAATACTTCGCCCACATTGTAACAGTAACTGTTGATGCCGTCGTTTTCCTTGCCGTAGACTTCCGCGCCCTTGGTATTGCAATAGTCGTTAAACCACGACCAGAACTCCCCGTTTTCCTCCGTATAGACAGTGTCGTCTGCAAACGCCCACGGAACGGCGTCGAGGCGGAACGACCGAATACCCCTGTTCAGCCAGAAATCGACTATATCTTCGATCTCGGCGCGAACGTCCTCGTTTGCAAGGTTGAGATCGGGCATGCTCGACGAAAAGTTCCCGAGATAACAGTACTCGCTGCGCGACACGTCATAGAACGTTCCCGTGCTCGGTCTGTCGTCTTTGAGATAAAAATTATACATTCGCATGTATTTGCTTTCGGACGGCGACTTACCGTTGCGCGCGTCGTTCAGCGCCTGCTTAAACCACGGATGAGTTATGGACGTATGGTTAAGAACCAAATCCATCTGCAACCAAATGTCGCGCTTGTTGCACTCATCTACGAGTTTATCGAAGTCTTCGAGCGTGCCGTACTCGTCGTCGATATTGCAATAATCCTCGACGTCGTACTTGTGATAGGACGGCGAGCTATTGATCGGCATCATCCATATGCCGTTTATCCCCAAATCGGACGTCGTTGAATCGTCGCCGTCATTGAGATAATCGAGATTGTTTATTAGCCCTTTTATGTCGCCTATGCCGTCGCCGTTGCCATCCGAGAAACTGCGTACGAACACTTCGTAGTATGTTCGGCAGTAGTCCTGCGGAATGTTATACGGATCGGTGTTCTCGGGCGTAGCGGGATTTACAGGATCTCCGCCGCACCCTATAAGCGGCATAGCGGACAGCGCTGCCGCCGCCAATACCGAAAACAGTTTTTTGGTTCTCATATGATCCTCTTTGTGATTATATTATTAAATTATAGTTTAGATCGTTAAAATCATCGAATACGCAAACAGTATACGGAAACCGCATACTGTTTGCGTAATGACGATTTATCAGCCTTTGGCTGCGCCGCCGGTGATACCGGCGACATAAAACTTTTGCATGAACAAGAACAAGATGACTATCGGCACGGAAACGAACACGCCTCCGGCGCAGAACCGCGCGAAGTATTTTCCGACCATTTCGCGCTCCGTCACCCATTGCCGTATTCCGACCGCTATGGTATATTGCTTCGGGTCGTTGACGAAAACGCTCGCCAGAATGTAATCGCACCACGGTCCGATAAAGGACGTAAGCACGGTATAAATAATGATAGGCTTACTGAGCGGAATTATCATCCGCCAGAAAATGCGGTTTTTCGTCGCGCCGTCGATACGCGCCGCTTCGTCTATCGCAATAGGTACCGTGTCGAAGAAGCCTTTTACGATATAGAATCCCGTACCCGACGCCAGCGAATATGCGAGCGTAAGTCCTACAAGATTCAGGAACGGCGTATCCTCGTTATTCGCCAAGCCGAACTGCTTAAAAATGTAGTACAGGGCTATCATCGAAAGGAAGCCGGGGAACAGCCCGAGTATGAGCGATATGTTCATCAATTTCTTGCGCATCTTGAAACGCAGGCGCGAGAGCGCATAAGAAACCATCAGCACGAAAAGCGTGGAAATAACGCATGAGCCCAACGCGATACACAGGGTGTTGACGAACCAGGTCATATACGGATTGCTTTTGTAATCGGGCGTAAGTACGCCGCCCGACACAACGCCGGGTCCGCCGGGGAACAAATTACGGAAATTGTCAAACGTAAACTCCGTGGGAAATACGGTGAGCGAGGTAGACGACGTATTTGCGTCAAACGCTCTCAATATCATCCACACGAGAGGAAACAGCCAAATGAATACCATTACCAACAGAACGATATAAATAACGGTATCCGAAATGATTCTCTTAGATCTTAATCCCGTCATTGGAAAGAATCCTCCTGTTTGATAGATTTGGAACTGTTGAATACGATAAGCGCAAACACGCTCGTGATTATGAACGTAAATATACCGATGACCGCACCGTAGTTATATTCGGGATTCGGTCTGCCGACCGTAAGCGAATACAGCCAAGTGACAAGCAAGTCGGTAGTCCTCAACGAACCGCCGCCGTCCATCAATATGTTGGGACCGCCGCCCGTAAGGAAGAATATTACGTTGAAGTTGTTTATGTTGCCGGTAAAAGTCGTGATGAGCTGAGGTCCCATGACGAACATGATGTACGGGAACGTTATCGAAATGAACCTACGCACCGGACCCGCACCGTCTATCCTGCTCGACTCGTAAAGCTCCGCCGGTATATTCATAAGTATTCCCGACGTAGCGAGCATGGTATACGGCATACCGCGCCACATATTTATGATAATTACCATAGCGCGCGCGAGATGATAATTGCCGCCCAACCAATCTATACTGTTTTTCATGCCGAAAAGTTTTATGAGTATTTGGTTGAACGCTCCGGTAAGCCCGTCGTTTGAGCTGTACCCGAAAAACTTGCTCATCATAAGCAGCGTTACGAAATCGGGCACTGCTATAACGATTATAAAGCACGTCCGCCAAACCGCTTTGAGCCTTATTGTCTTTTTGTTGATCATCATGGCGAGGAACATGCCGAAGAAGAAGTTGGTGAACGTTGCGAAAAACGCCCAAATAAGCGTCCAGCCGAGCACTCGCCAAATGATCGAACCGTATGTCGCACCGAATACGTGAGCAAAAGCATCGAAGCCTACCCAATCAAACAGACTCGCAGGCGGGTAGTAATTTACGCCGTCCACTCTGCCGTAATTAGTAAACGCGACCAAGATATTGCACGTAAGCGGCAACACGGTTATTAGCAACACGCCGAGTATAGGCAAAGCCAATACGGTGGTATGATAACCGTCGTTCATAGCGTAATTGAACTGCTGCTTAATACCGGTAAGCGGCTTGCCATCTTTTACAAGCTGCTGCGTTTTGTATGCGATCTTCGTATTGAGTATCCACATATACAAAAAGAACAGCATGAAAATTATCGAAAGTACGCTGAAAATAAGTATAGACAACGAGTTATGAACATACTTACTCGTTTCGAATCCGCCTTCCGTGACGGTAACTTTCGCAACAGTTCCGAGCGACCCGAACAATGCGAGATTGGGCGCGCCCAAGAATATCATAAATACGATAAATATCGCTTCTACCGCAAGTAATAAAAAGCCCTTCAAAAACTGTTTGGGACTGCGCGAAAAACAACCGAATCCCATGATGAGATACGATATTTTGGTGCGCCAATCGCCTTTTACGAATCTGAACCACAAACCCGCAAAACATCCGCCCACAGCGCGTATAAACGACCATATTTTGCGCGGGATCGCTTTTATAACGCTCCACAGCAACAAGCCGACGTTTTTGATATAATTCCAAACCGCAAGTCCGAGTTTCTGATACCAGGGTCTATTATATAACTTCCAGCTAGGCGTGACTTTTTTATCCGATTCCATATAATCACTCCGTTAACAGAAATTTGCCGTGTTATTTATAAACATAACTTTGCCGAGCCTATAAACAGGCTCGGCAAAGCACGTCGAACATTGTAATTACGCCTTATCTTTTATGGTCTTGACAAGATCGTCCAATTTAGCCTGAACGTTGGCTACGGTCACGGTTTTTTTAGTGATACCGGTGCAGAAATCCTGCATGGGTTCCCACAGCGGATCCTGATTCTTTTGCACGTAAACCGCGTTGGCTTTTACCATGTCCATTATAGTAGCTACGGTAGGAGCAGCCTGTACTTCGGGCAGTTCCGCAACTTTTTTGTTGCTCGGACCAGTCTTGGTGGCTTGGAAACGCGCTTTCTGCGCCGCTTCGTTGGTCAAATAATCGGCAAGTGCGACAGAAACGGCAAGGTGCTTTCTCTTGGAGTTGACGCCGCAGTATTTGCCGCCGTAGAACGATACCAACTGCTTTTCCACACCGCCGATGGTCGCCTTGGGAAGCACGGTCGCCTTTGCTTTTTCGGGCAACTGATCGGCAAACCAGCCGCCGCCGATACCGGCAACGCACGTATTGTTTTGCATTCCTTTTACTATATCGTCGCCTATCGCGCCCTTGATGATGCACTCTTTTTTATTTGCCATCACGTTGTCCGTTACGAGATATTTTATCATAGCTTCCGCAGCAGCTTTGCCGTTTGCGCTGTCGTAGTCTATCTCGTATTTCGAACCTTCGTAATCGGCTTTGCAGCCGTTCGCGAAGAAGAACATATTCGTGTACCAACCGGTACCGTAGTCCCAGATTATGTTTTTGTCATCCGCTTTGGCTTTCGCAAGCATTGTGTCGAGCGACTTGACTTCGTCTGTGTCGAAGTAAGTGCTGTCATACCACAGATAGAACGCGTTATCCGAAGTTGCGGGGAACGCGCGGCAGTTGCCGTTGTCGTCGAGAACATATTCGTACGTAAACTCGGAATCGCGGGCTTTGATCGCTTCCGAATACTTAGCGCCGACTTCGCCGCCGAGCGTAAGCAAAACGTCGTCCTGAACGAATTTATCCATGTGATCGGACGGGAAGAAGAATACGTCTGCGCCCGAAGCGGGGTCGGTAGCGAGCGCCGCCTGAACCTTGTCCTCTCCCTTGGGCACAATTTTGAAATCATAGCCCTTGTATGCGTCTTGCTGTTTGAACTCGTCTACGAGTTTCTGATAGCAAGCGACGGACTCCTGAGGCGCCCAAATGGTTATGGTGTTTGCATTTCCGCCGTCACCGTCGCACGCGGCAAGACCGCCGAGAGCCGTAAGCGCCGTTGCGGACGCAAGTAAAACCGATAGAACTTTCTTCATAACTTTCCTCCAGATTTGATTTTAGACTTGATAAAAGTATATCACCCCCCCCCGTACTTGTCAATAGTTTTCGGTAAAGTTTTTTCAAAATTTTATGAATTTTGTACATAAATTAACCGGTTTATTGTTCAATATGGTGAGTTTTCTGTCGAAATCGGCGTTTTAATGTAAATACCGACGCCGTACGAAACCTGATCTCGGGATAATATTTATATAATGTGCAGCGAAGATATATAAAATGTATATATCGACAAAATAAACGCTTATGCGATTGCCCGCTTGCGCTCGGAATAAGCGAGCGTACAAACACTACTCTCTGTCATTCTGAACGAGGGCGAAGCCCGAAGTGAAGAATCTAAAACTTTTTCCGCGCGAAGCGCATATAGCGCTGCACAAGAGATTCTTCGCTTCGCTCAGAATGACACAGCTTATGGGCGTGCCAAACAAATATCTCTCTGTCATTCTGAACAAGCGAGCGTAGCGAGCGCTGTGAAGAATCTCAACCTTTTTCCGCGCGAAGCGTAAACGGCATTACTTATAAGATTGCCTTCTTCGCTCGGAATAAGCCATTCGGGCTTGCTTCGTAGGACACAGCTTTCGTTTCGCTTCCACGGTTTGCGGCAAACAAAAAAGCACTGCAACGGCGTCGCAATGCTTTAGTAATTCAATCGGCAAGCCTAAGCTCGTTAAACTCCACTCCGTCGGCGCGTCGAATCCGCACCGCGTCGAATCGTTCGGGATCGGTCACGGCTAGCGCCGCAACGTAATCGTACACGGCGAGCTTTTCCGCGCCGCGCGCCCTGCATAGCGTAAGACACCTTTCGATAAGCCTGTCTTGCAATGCGTCGCCGCTTTTCATGTGCTCGAAGTCGAATCTTTTATCGTGACACGTGTCGAGCGTCGCTACCGCCGTTGCGTTGTAAGAAAACAGCTTAAACGCTTCGACATCGAGCGCTTCGTTAAATTCGTAATCGCCGTAGTTAGGCGGCTCTTTTACAGCTCCGCCCATAAGCACGGTACAGAACGGAACATATCCCAAAAGCACGGGCACGGTGCACGGGCCCAACGACAGCACGCAGTCGCGTTCGGGCGTCGCTGCGGCTTTGAGTTCTGCGGCAAACGCGTCGAACCCCACCGTTTTAATATTGCTCGTACGGGGTTCCAAAAAATCACCCAAACCGTCGGTGCCGTGAATATCGGGAATACTTGCAGACGGCTGATTGATTCCGCGCGTATCAATAATGCGAATATCGGCTTTAACGTCAGCCGCGGCAAGCAACGTATGCGCGTTGCGGTATGCGGTCGAGACGTCCACGTTTCCGCCTATCGGGACAATATCGATCTTGCCGAACAGTTCCGATCTTTTCAAAACGTGCAATGTGGCTACGGCGTCGTCGATACCGTAATCGCAAAACAATATTATTCTGTTATATCTCTTTTTTTCCATAAACCGACATATTACAACGAAACGGGCAGCGACACATTCCGCTTGTTTTCGAACTCGATCTCGCCGTAGCAGTCCGCCGCCGTCGAAGCTTTGACGAATATTCGGCACCCGTCGGTAAGACCCTTTCTGTCCGCACCGTTGCCGTTGAGCGCCGTCAGACATTCGTTCAGAACGCTGTTGATGTTGACCTTGCTCTCGTCCTGAGAATCCTCGCTGAGATTCATAAGCTGCAATAGTACGTTTTTGGCGTCGGCTGACATATCGTTAAATACTATGCCGCGGCTGACAAATTCGTCCTTATCCGGATCGAGAGCGGAAACGTTTCTTTCGAGCGCTACCGTCACGAGCACGTTCGACGGCAGGAACCCGTTGGATTTGTCCTCGGCGTCGCTCTTTTCGACGGTTAGCTCGAACGTGAGCAATAAATAATCTTTGTCCGTAGAGATTGCCGTTTCGCCGCATTTTTCGTTGAACTTGTCGCGAACGGCTTTCGCGCGGGCGCTCGGATCTGCCGAATCGAGCGCTATCGTCTGCACTACGTGCGCGCCGTTGAGCCCGCCCGTTATCATAAGCGATTCGAAATAACCGTTGAATTCGCGGTCGGTAAACGTTATGTTCTTTGTTCCCGCAACAAACTCGGGATCGCCGAACTTATCTGGATCATACGAAGTGTCGGCAGTGGGTGCGTTTACGACAAAATCGTCGCGCACATAGTTATATGGACTGTATGCTCCGCTTTCGGGGCGTTCGAACATGCCTTGAAGCGCAGCTTTTACCGTTTCTTCGTTCACGTACTCATCCGTTTCGCCGGCGACCGAGGCTTTGCGTATATTGAGTTTTACCGCAAGGAATTCATAAAAGCTCGCAAGCTCCAATCCCTCGTCCGTAAAGTCTATACTCATGCCGAGTCCGTTCTCGAGCGAAGATATCTGCTCGTAAAGTATTCTGCCGAAATCGTCCACCTGACCTTGCAGGTCGAAAGAACCGTCGGAGAAGTGGTTGACTATCTTCATCATGGATGCGAACGTCGTTTCGTCCATGTCGTTGACCGTTACTTTCACGGGATAAGCGGTTATATCCGGATCTTTCGATACATCGACTTCGGCGGTAACATACAACCGTTCTATATCGAGGATGGACATTATATCCTCGGGCAAAAGTTCGGCTATGTTTTTGACTTCGAGCGTAACGGTCAGCTCGGACGCCGACGTATCCACACGGATGATATCGTAGTTTTGCGTAGGCGACGCGGCTGTCGCTCCGCCGTCGGGCGTTCCCTCCGTCGCACTGCCGCCCGATTTTTCTTTAATAAGTCGTGCAAGTTCGGCACCCGAAATCACAGGGTGGAGCTGCGCGGCTTCTCTGGCGTCGTGCGCGAGATACGGCTTGTCGGACGCGCCCGTTTCGGGCGGAGTCAGTCTGAACGTGTTCGTATCAAACGATGACACGAGATCGACGAGATCGTCGAACGTGGCGGGTTCTTCGTCTGCGTCGATGTAATATTTGTCTATGATATCGCCGAGGTAATTATCCGCGGGCTGCGGCGCTATTTCGCGCGGCGGATTGACAAGCGCTTGAAGCACGACACGCAATTCCTCCGCCTCGATGTCGGGATCGTTTATGACCATGGAATTGATCATCGTGAAAATATCGGGGAGCACAAGCGCGCCAGAAGACGTGTCGCCGCTCTCGACCACGGACGGAACGACGGTGATGTTGAGCTTTTCGTACATCTCGTTCATCATGTCGCGGAACATGGTTTCCACTTCGCCGAGATTGGACGCGAGATCTATCCCCGCAAGTTTTTGAAGCGATGATATAACTCTGTCCGTATTCTCGTAATCGTTAAGCATAAACGACATTCCGTCATACGTTTCGCCGCTCGCGAGACTGCGCGTTACGTCTATCGTCACGCTGAGCAGCAGTTTTTCGGGAAGCACGTTTGATGCGAGCTGCATAAGCATGTTGTCGCCGCCGAGCATACCGCTTATATCCGCTTCCACCGCCAAAAGCGCGTAAGTGCGGTGCGATTTTTCGCCAGAACCGCTCACAAACGTGAGCGCTTTGAGCGTCATATCCATTCCTATATCGCCCGTAAGCGCGGACATCTGTCCGCCGAGCGCCGATGCGAGCATTCTGTCGGAAACATACAGCTTCAATTCTTCGGTAGTCTTGGACAGATTGGATTTGAACCGCTCTTTGCTTATCATGTCGAGCATGTCGTCGGGATTGACGGAACTTCCGCCCTCGCCGCCGCCTGCGAGATCTATACCGAACAGTTTAAGCACGTCCGCGAGCTTTGCGTCCTCGCCGAAATCCACCGCGTACTTATCCTCTATCGCATTTACAAACTCTTTTTCGTAATCGACGGGCGTTTTACCCGTTTTGTCTGCGGGGTCGTATTCAAAATCACCCGTCGGCGTTCTATACCATTTATCAAACAGATAAGGTTGCAACTGAACGAGCCGCGCCTCCTCGCTCGACGTGAGTACCGCTTGAAGCATGTACATAAAGTCCGCTTTTTCGAGTCGTTCTTCGCCCTCGAGGCCTTCGCTTGCAATGTTCGCCATTGCGCCGAGAAGGTCTATCTGTATCGTGCCCTGCGACGCCGACGTGAAGTCTATATGATCCTTAGCCTTTTCGAGATACGGTTTGATAACGTCGCCGTATTCGCCGAGCATCTTTTCCAAACCGCCCTCGCCGTTCATGAAATTATCGACGAGCTTATACATTGCGTCGCGCTGCTCGTCGGTCATGGCGTTGAGCGAAACGCTCGCTTTCGCGTTTTCGCCGTACAGCGGCACGCCTATCGTCGCGAAAAGATTTTCTGGGAGTATTACGTCGGCAAGCCAGCCGACAAGCCCGCTCGACCAGCCGTAACCGGCATCGTCTACAAGCTTGGACAGCGCTTGGTGCGCCACACTCTGCAAACCCACCCAAACCGTGACGTCCGCGGTCGTCGCCGTTATGATCTTTTCGTTTTGAGCATTAACAGTCGTAACGGCATTGAATTTGATTTGCTTCAACGCTATGACTTTGGAAAAGTCGATCATGTCGGCATACTCGCCGAGCGATTCGAGCATACCTTTCTTCAACATTATTCGGAGAACCCCGTCGATAAACGCCGCAAGCTGTCTGTCGTTGAGATTGAACACGTATGTATCGTTATCTTCGTCGTATTCGGAAAGGCGCACTGTGTCTATATTGTCGCGTGTAAACACTTCGGCTATCATGCCCATAAACACGTCGGCAACGGACGATTCTTTTCCGCCGTCATCGCCGTCGCCGCCGACGGACGGATCGCCCGACGGTTCGCCGCCCTCTCCGTAATCGTAGCTCCCGTCGGCATTGAGCTTTGCGACGCTCTTGCTCTCTCCTTGTCCGCCGTCAGAGAGATATTCCTCGAGCGCATTTTCGAGCGCCGCGTCGAAGTCGATATCGGCGTCCGCTTTAAGCAGGATATTGCCTTTGATCTCGTTGTAAAAGCCCTGTTTATCCGCGGCGGTGTACGGGTTGGTAACGACGTCGCCGTCGTCCGTCCAATAAAGTTCGTTGACAAGCCCCAACGTTTTTCCGATAGGCATACCGATGTACTGCTTGGATACCATATCGCCTATCACCCAGCCCGCGCTGAACGCAAGCGCGAAAATTATCATAAAAAACGCGGCGAGCACTATAAGACACGTGCAACACCAACTGCGCTTTTTTATCTTTTTCTTCCCGTTACCGTCGTTATTTTCAGCTTCGTCTACAGTAACTACCGTTTTCTTTGCCATGCGAAAACACCCCGAATATACAATATTCTACTTTTACAGTGTACACGCAAAAACCCGATTTGTCAACCCGAAAAAGATTACCGTGCGTATTTCTAATCGTTTTTTAATCCTTTCGCACCGATATGCGCTTCGACATATCGCTCACTCTTCGTTTCGGTCTGCGCCGCCGCCGTCGGTTTGCGGCTTGTCCGCACTATCGCCGTCCTCTTTATGTTTTTCGTATATCTCGTAACCGAAAACATCGTCATACTCGAGCTTTGCTTCGGAAACGGGCGGCACGGCTTTTGAATATGCGCGTTCTGATCTGCGCGTGACGGTCGCCGCGGGCAGTTTTTTGAGCACGACCATAGACAGCGACGAAAAAATGAAATCGAGCGGCATGAGAATGACGGTCGCGACAAGCGCGAGCACGGCATAGCCGCCCACTTTCTGCACCCATTCGCCGATATTTATATCGCCTACGCCGATCGTAATGAGCCGCGTACCTATAAGATATACGCAGGCAAACGTCGCATTGAAAAACACCGCCGCGATCGCGATCCTGATAAGCGCCTTTTTCCACTTGAAGTAATTGAACCTGTCGATAAAATAAGTAAGTATTCCGTACGGCGCAAACATGATCACGAGAAGAAGCCACTTTACGGACAGCCCCGTCATCAGAAACATCAGTCCTATAGAGGCGAGCGCGCAAAGTATCCCGTACGGCAGGCTGCCGCGCTTAGCCGCCAAAAATATGCAAAATGCCGCTAAATATAACGGCATAAAGCTGAGCGGTAAATACGCGGTCATAACGCACATTATAACTGCAAGCGCGGTACAAACCGCCGCCGTTGTCAGTTTTTTCGTAGCGGCGCGCATCAGCAGCAGAAGCGCATGGAATTACAAAGGCAGTCCGTAAGACAGTACGCGCAACAGCACGACGACAAACAGTTGGACATGTTTTCCGCCTGTTGCGGAGGCTGAGCCTGATCGTATTGCGGGGGCATCTGACCTTGCATGCCCTGTCCGTTTGCCGACTGCGCCGTCTGAGGATTGGACATAGCCATTTTGAGCTTGTCGAGCGACGAACGGTATTTTTGATTGGACGGGTCTTCGCGCACTGCGATCTCGAGCTGCGTCTTTGCCTCCGTAAGCCATTCGCGCTTATAAAAAACAATAGCCTGCATATAGTGCCACTCGCCGTTTCTGTCGCTTATGGAGTCGAGAAGGTCCTGCGCCTCGTTATACTTGCCCTGACGTATCAGACCGTCGATCTGACCGTAGTCGCCGCCGAACGCAGTCGCCATGTTTTCTTTTTCTATATCGGCGCTTATTATCACCCACGCTTCTTCAAGCTCTTGCAGTTTTCTCGCGCCCTCGTTGCCCTCTTCGCCCGCCTTAAAACGCTGCTCGCCGTATACGGCGCGCAGTTCGAGATATTTGGCTTTGAGTGCTTCGGCTCCGGCAAGTCTGTCTATGCCGAGAACCGCATACGGATCTTTCATTTCGACCTCCTGTTATGGGGGAACATATACTATATGTCCGTTCGGATACTATATCCGCGGTGATCTGAGTTTGGTAACGGAATCCAACAGTTCCTGCGTTTTGCTCGGCATACCGTCGCAAACCACGTTCTTTATCAGACCGTAACTCTGAGTGAGCCTCATATCGCCCAAACACTGCATGGCGCGCATGTAGCACGACTTAAAACAAAAATCAAGGTCGTCGCGATGCGCCGCGATAAAGCTCTTTCTGTCCTCGAATCCGCCGTATGCCGCCAAAAACGGATTGTATCGCTTACGCTTAAAGTCCTCCGTTATGTCGTCGAGCGCGTCGGCAAGGTATACGAACTTGCCTACATTATAGCATAAGCCTTTAAGATTGTCATCTGTTTTGCCGCCCAAAATAAGTTCGGGCAGATCGCGAAGCAGACTTGCGAACGGATCTGCGGCGCGGTCTACGCTCGCGACGCCCGATTCTTCCACTGCGCGCTGCTTCTTGCAGAACGCCGCCACGGCATCGTAAATTTCGGGACATTGGGTCTTGGCTTTTTCGAACGGTTTTTTAAGCACGCGCCTTGCGGCTTTGTATTTTAACCCGTCCCTGTCGATAACTCCGTCGTCCGCCTTTTGATACGAAAGAATGATGTTCGCCGCGGCGAGCCGCTCGAGAAGCGGGTTCGGCTGAAGTATAGCCTTTTTTGTCACCGCGTTAAGCACGCACCCGCGCTCCTCTATCACTATATCCGCCTGCGCCACATCGTGCAAAAGCACCGACAGAAAAGCAAAGTCGTAGTTTGTGGTAAACCGCGGAAGCTGCCCGTACAGCTTGCCCAGCTGACAGCACAAGCCGCAGTAAAACGCTCTGTACAGTACGTGATCGCTCGCGCCGAGCACGGACCTTTGCGGAACAATATAGCCGTACATCAGACGCGCACGAACCCGATTTTTTTATACACCTTTTCCAAGGTCCTGTGCGCGATCCGCGACGCGCGTTCCGCACCCGCCTTCATAAGTTCAGCGAGCGCGACGTCGTCGCGGCGAAGCGCTTCGTACTTTTCGCGGATAGGTCTGAGTGTTTCCGCCGCGGCTTCGCCGACGCGCGTTTTGAACGCGGCATAATCCGAATTTTCGAACTCTTTTTCGGCGGCGGCGACGGTAATGCCGCAAAGCGACGCGTATATATTGAGCAGATTGGTTATGCCCGGCTTATCCTTGGACGCTTTTATCTTGCTGTCGCAGTCGGTCACTGCGCGCTTGAACTTGCGCATTATGTCCTCGGGCTTGTCGAGGATAAACACAGAACCGCTGCCGTCGCCGTCCGACTTGCCCATTTTGGCGGTGGGATCTGCAAGCGAATAAATGCGCGCGCCGGACTTCGGTACTCGTCCTTCGGGCATTTTGAACGTGGGGCTGTACTTGTTGTTAAACCTCTGCGCTATCGTTCGGCACAGCTCGACGTGCTGCATCTGGTCGTCGCCGACGGGCACTATGTCCGCCTGATACAGAAGAATGTCGGCAGCCATAAGCACCGGATAATCGAACAACCCCACGTTGATATTGTCCGGCGCTTTTTTGCTCTTTTCTTTGAACTGCGTCATTCGACGCGCTTCGCCGAACATCGTGTAATTGTTGAGCAGCCAACCGAGCTCGGCGTGCGCAGACACGTGAGACTGCATGAACAGTACGTTGCGGTCGGGATCGATGCCTATGGCAATCAACAGCGCGAACAGCCTTTTGCTGTTTTCTCGCAGTTCTTTTGGCTCGATATTCACCGTTATCGCATGAAGATCGGCGACAGCGTACAGGCAGTCGTATTCGTCCGCCATGCCGCCCCAATACTTCATAGCGCCTACATAATTGCCGAGCGTGGGGTTGCCCGTCGGTTTTATCGCCGAAAACACCCGCTTTCGCGGCGCGGCTTCGTTATTTTGAACAGCTTCCATTGTATCGTCCTTATGATTATGCGCCGAAACGCTTTTGTATAAACGGTATTATCTCGTCTGCGGCGATCGTTTCGTCGAACCGCACCGGCTTAACGAAAACTTCTTTGAGCGACTCGGGCGCTTCCGCCGCCGTAGCTTCCTCGAGCGCCTCTATCTGCTTTTCGTCCGACAGTCCGTCCGCTCTTTCGCCTATTGCGCGGAGCACTGCGGGCGCGAACTTGAACGGATTGGCCGTAGAAACGACGACCGTAGGGCGAGAAAACTCGCGTTGTACCGCCGTATGATACGCCGCCGCCGTGTGCGTGTCTATAAGATACCCGTATTCGTCGAACATGTCCGCAATTGCGTTTTCCGTATCCTCGTCGTCTGCAAATCCCGCCGCGAACGCTTCGTGTATTGCGTCGAGCTCGCTTTGCGTCACCGAATATCTGCCCGTTTCCGCAAGTTCTTTCATTCTCGATCCGACAAGCGCGCAGTCGCGTCCTGACAATTCGAATATCAGCCGTTCGAGATTGCTCGAAACAAGAATATCCATCGACGGACTTTCTGTCTTGTAAAATTCGCGGTTGACGTCGTATACGCCCGATCGTATAAAATCGGTCAATACGTTGTTTCGATTGGACGCGCAAACGAGCTTGTTGATCGGCACGCCCATCTCGCGCGCATACCAACCTGCCAAAATATTGCCGAAATTGCCGGTAGGCACCACGAAATCTATCTTCTCACCCGGCTTTATCTCGCCCGAATTTATAAGATCGCAATACGCCGAATAATAGTACGCTATCTGCGGAACAAGCCTGCCTATGTTTATCGAATTGGCAGACGACAGTTTTACGCCGGCCGCAGCCAATCCCGATCGAAGTTCGGCGTCGGCAAACGCCTTTTTGACCGCGGTCTGAGCGTCGTCGAAATTGCCCGCTATGCCGACCGCGAGGACGTTTTCCCCGTCCTGCGTCTGCATGGCGAGCTTTTGCACTCGGCTGACCCCGTCTGTCGGATAGAACACGCATACATCGGTACCGTCGGCGTCTTTGAATCCGTCGAGCGCGGCTTTGCCTGTGTCGCCGCTAGTCGCGACCAAAATAAGAGTTTTGTCTTTTTCGCCGACACACGATTTGGCGCGGGGCAAAAGCCGAGGCAGTACCGAAAGCGCCATATCCTTAAACGCGTGCGTTCTGCCGTGCCACAGCTCGAGCACAAACAGACTGTCGTCGAGCTTGACTACGGGCGCGGGATCGCCGTCGAACGTAGCGTATGCTTCTTTCGCCACCCCCGCCGTATCGAAGTCGAAAAACGCGCGCAGGCACGCGTCGGCGCGCCCCGCATAGTCGAGGTCGATAAGCGTACGGTAATCGAGCTTGGGAAGCTCGACGGGTACAAACAAACCGCCGTCGTCCGATAATCCGCGGACTACGGCTTCCGCCGCCGACACTCTGACGTCTGCGGCACGGGTCGAAGTATATTTCATAGCACTACCGAGTTCGGATCGGCGGGCAAAAGCCCGCCGCCGCCAAAGTTGTTTAAGTTATTTCGCTGCGTACTTTTTAAGATATGCGGGAAGCGTTTCCGCAGACACGGCTACAATATAGTCGATATTGCCGGGCAGCGCTTCGATAGCCGCGAACGCCGAGGAAAGTTCTTCCGCCGACTTGCCGAGAAGTCTGCTCAGACTGTCTACGTACACTTTCTGAATGTCGAAATTCGTAGCGAGCATGCCCTTTAAGAATCCTATAAATTCCGATTCGGTTTTCACGCCGTACTCGCCGAGATTGACGAAACGGACATCGCTGCTTACTGCGAGCGACTTTTCGTTGTCCGTTATGTAAATAACCTGACCGGACGCATTTGCGCCCGCCGCATTCGCCGAGTCGATGATACGTTTGGTTTTGCCGCTGCCTTTTGCGCCGTAGATAACGGAAATCATGATGTATATTCTCCTTTTAGGTTTTTTGTCAGTCTATAAGCTGTGCGAGAAAGCTCGATATCGCGTCGAGTCCGCGCTCTATATCCTTTTCGGACGCCGCGTACGAAAGACGTACATAGTCGGGCGCGCCGAAACTCTCGCACGGAATTACCGCGACTTGCGCCTGTTCCAACAGAATGGACGCAAAGTCGTACGCCGAGCGTATGCGCTGTCCTTCGAGGCTCTTGCCGATAAAATCTTTTATGCATACCATAATGTAGAACGCGCCTTTAGGCTCTACGAACTTCATTCCCAAACGGTTGAGCCTGAGCATCATGAGCGCGCGCCGCGCATCGAACGTAGCTCGCATGTCCTCGAGGAATGCGTCGCCGTGCAGCCTGTCGCTGAGCGCAATGTACGACGCGTACTGCGCTATGGAATTTACGTTGGACGTGGAATGGCTTTGCATGCTCGCCATAGCGGAAGCTATCTGCTCGTTGGCGGCTGCGTAGCCCACGCGCCAGCCCGTCATCGAATACGTTTTAGACATGCCGTTTATAACGACGGTGCGCTCTTTCAAAATATCCGAGCACGCCGCGATCGAGTGATGTCTGCGCTCGTAAGTAAGTTTTTCGTAAATCTCGTCCGAAATAACGAATATCTCGTGCTTTTCTATAACGGCGGAGAGCGCGTTGAGCTCGCTGTGAGTATACACCGCACCCGTAGGGTTGTTGGGGTTATTGAGTATAAACGCTTTGGTCTTGTTAGTTATGGCTTCTTCGAGTTCCGCCGCCGTGATCTTAAACTTGTTTTCGGGCTTGGTTTCCACGTATACGGGAACGCCTCCGGCCATTTTGACTATTTCGGGATAGCTCAACCAATACGGTGCCGGGATAATAACCTCGTCGCCGGGATTGAGCACCGCCATGAATGCGTTGAACAGCGAGTGCTTGCCGCCGTTTGACACAACGATATTGCTGCGCGAATATTCGAGCGCGTTATCGCTTTTGAGTTTTTCGCAGATAGCCGTGCGAAGCTCGACGGTACCTGCCGCGGGCGTGTACTTGGTAAGACCGAGTTCGAGCGCCTTATGCCCCGCTTCGATTATATAATCGGGCGTATTGAAATCGGGCTCGCCCGCAGCAAACGATACGACGCGCATACCGTCCGCCTTCATCTTTTTGGCGCGCGCCGTTATCTCCAAAGTCAACGACGGCGATATTTGTTTTGCTCGCTTTGCTATATCCATAGTATGTACCTCGCTGTTATTATATCACGGCAGTCCGAAAAAATCAAGTGTTGTATGTGTCTGTTTGAGCGCGTTTGTTGCAACGCCTTACGCACGCTTTCACACGACCTACTTATAAAAGAAGCACCCGTCACCGCGGTGCTCCCCGTTCATTCGTTTTCGTATGCCTCAAAGCGCCTGAGCGCGCTCTCGTCCACCGACGGCTTGACGGAACCGAGCGCAGCTTCGACGTCTTGCATGGTAAGTCCGCTTATGCTCCCGCCCGCAAGCGAGCGCCTGAGCGGATAATCGGTTGCACGGTCGAAAAGCTCCGCAATGTCCGCGCCCGAATACCCGTCCGTCAGCGTGACTATATATTCCACGTCCATGTCGCCGTCCACGCGCGTTTTTGCGAGCTTGGAATTTATCATCGCGCGGCGCGCGCCGTCCTCGGGCAGAGGAATGTATATCTTTTGACTGAACCGCCCGGGTCGCATGGCAGCCTCGTCCACCGCCCAAGGATTATTCGTGGCGCCGAGCACCATAAGCCCCGAGCTCTTGCTTGAAAAGCCGTCTATCTGCTGAAGCAGTTCGTTGACGCGCCTGTCGTTGTGGACGTCCTGTCCGCGCTTGAAAAACAGCGAGTCGAGCTCGTCGAAAAATATTATGGCGCGATTATTCCTGCGCGCCGTTTCAAAAAGCGACGCTATATTCTTTTCCGACTCGCCCACCCACTTGGATACTATATCCGAGCACTTTACGGCATAAAATGCCGCGCCGGCTTCGTGCGCCGCCGCCTTTGCGAGCATAGTCTTGCCCGTCCCCGGCGGACCGTACAAAAGCACTCCGCCGCCCGATTTCTTGCCGAGCGCCGCGTACACGTCGGCATGCTCCATAGGATAAATCATCTTTATGCGGATAGCTTCCTTTGCGTCGGCAAGACCCATAACGTCGTCAAACGTCACGTCGGGTATCTCCGCCGTCTTAAACTCGGCGCCGTCGTCGCCGTCCGCTTCGGTGGCCTTGCCTCCGCGCCCGACTTCGCGTTTGGGAACGGGTTTCTTGGGTGCGCTCTCGGGCAGCGAGTCGGCGATCGCCATTATTCGCTTGGCACGCTCGACACGCGCTGCTTTGAGCTTTTCGCCCGACAGCTTGGCAAGCTCGGTCATAAGCTCCGCAGCCTTGTAATAGTCGCGCTTGGCTTTGTTGTACAGCCCCGAATTTTGCGAATTTTGCGCCGAAGCGTATATAGTTTCGAACGAGCGTAAGAGATTGTCTTCGGTCATGCGCTGTTACTCCGTATCGGCTTGCATGCCGAGCTGCGTTCCGCCGGCTATATCCGAATCTATATTCGCTTCCGAATCGAGCTGTTCCTGCATTTCGAACATTGCTAAAAGTTCGTCGTCAGACTTGCTCGTGGCGTAGATAGGGCTCGAATCGGATTCCGCCGCCTGTTCGTACGCTTCGAACAGCTGATCGGCTTCGACCAGCGTGTTTTCGGCGGCGGTACGATTCTGAACGGCGGACTCCAAAAACTGCGCGAGCGATTTTTGATCGCTCAAAAGTTTGTTGAGCGGTATCTTGGTCGTGTTCTCGACAAACTTATTGTCGTCGATAGCCGCTTTGAGCTTTTCGAGCATTTTGACGTTGTACAGAAGAAACGCCGCGCGCTTGCTGTCGCGCTTGATCTCGTCCTGAAGGCTGCTTACCTTTTTGGCGCATAAGAGCTTGATGTCGCGGTTCTTTTCCTTGCGCCCGCGCTCCATCAACTTTTCTACTTCTTCAGACTTGGCGAGAACGCCCGTTTCGAGATCGTCCTGTTGCTTGGTGAGCGCAATGATAGCGTCCACGACCTCTTCGCGCTTCAATTTCTTAAACTTGTTTCTTCCGAACATATAAGTAAATTCCTTTATGTTTTGATGATATTATAACCCATTGCGAATATATTGTCAATACGAAAATACAAATACCGCGGGACAATCGTGAAATCGCCCGCGGCGCGTTGTTATGCCGTATAAGTATTTCTCTCGGCTATCGCGTTGGATAAGTCTTTCACTATGTCCTCGGCTTGAACGAGCGACCGCTCGCTGCCCTTGCTAAGCACTATCTTTAGATCGCCCGCGAGCGCGCTTATTTTTTTATCCATACGCATAGCGCCCTCGGACGTCGTCGGCGTCATATACTTGACGGCGTCGCACAGCCGCGCGACTTTGGTTTTCAGTTCGTTTTCGGCGAGCTCGGTGCAAACGGCGAGACTGCGCGCGTTACATTCGATCGCTTCGCGGCTGTCTTTAAGTATGTCTTTTTTATCGGGTTTGGAAAAGCAAAGTCCCATGATCGTGATCGCAACTCCTTTCTTTTATATTGATATTGCAAAACGTACCCGTCAGAGCCGTTTTCCGCATTCGGGGCAGAACTTGGCGCCGGGGACTACTGCCGCGCCGCAACCCGAACACGTTTCGGGCACGAGCGAACCGCCGCACTCCGGACAGAATTTGCCGCCGTTTACGGCCGCGCCGCAGTGCGGACAGTTTTTGAGGACGGCTGCCGCGGATTCGAGCTGCGCGCGCTTCTTCTCGATGGCGTTTATGTCGGCGTCCGAAATATAAGCGCCGTTCACCGTAAACGAGCATAGTTCGAGACCGTATTCTGCGGCGAACACTTCGGCGACTTTCGTTTTGAGAAGCTCCGATATTACCCCTTTGTTTTCAGTGAACTCGGTATAGCTGATCCTGCGCGTGCGCATAAGCTCCGCAACCGTCGGCTCAACAACGCTCATGAGCCGCGACTTGATCCTGCCTTTCAGCTTATCCACGCTGTACTCGGTGTCCGCGCCCACAAGCTCGAGATAAAACTGCTTGGGCGTTTTTACGCGAAATTCGAGTTCGCCGTTCATTCCGACGGAAACAGGTACGCCCGTGACCGCGTCGCGCGTTTTCATCGGCGTGTGCGTGCCCCACAGCATTGGCAGCTTTGCCGTTTTGGAAACGAACACGAAATCGACGGTAGCGACGTCGCTGTCCTTTTTTGTTCTGAACAGACCGTTTTCGGTATCGAATATATCGTGCCGCCCCGCGCCGAGCGCTTCGGATACCACTCCGTCCTTGATGAGCAGAACGGTATGCGTTTCGGGTACTACCACCTGAGCCGTCGCGTGGAGATTATCCGCACTTTCGCGGCAGAACAGTTCGAGATTGCTGCCGGTAAACTTTACAAGCTCGGTCATGATTGCTTACCTCCGTTGTTTTTGGGTTTATGCGATTTCGCAAGCCCTATTATTTCGAGCACAGCACACGCTATCGACAGCAAACTTACTATAACGGAAAGCCCTATCGACACGAGCGCGTCTTCTTCCGATTCGAATATTACTTCTATGCACGCTCCGCACATGCCCGCGCCTACAGACACGCACAACGTGATTATGCTCGAAACGAGAAGAAAAGAAGAAAGAATTTTAAGCATCTTGCTGTCGGTATTGAGTATTATTATATCGCTCGCAAGCTTGAACAGCACCGAGAACAGCATGATCGACGTCATTCTCTCCGAGCTTCCGAATATGTTCGCAAGCCCCGCGATAAACAGCATGAGCGACAGCGACCCGAGTATGGTCGCGATCGTCGTTTTTGCGGCTTTCGACCCGACAGCCCTGCTCGCTGCCCTGCGCATAGCCGCTTCGTGCCGCGCCTTGCTGTCCGCGTCGCGCCGCGCCTTATCCGCGCGGTTCTTTTCGAGCGTCTGCAAAAGCGCGTCGTACGTGCGCTTCTGCTCGCTGCTCGCAAGCGATTGCGCAAGCATGAAATATTCGTTTGTTGTTATATCCACAGCCGACGCGCGAAGTTGCACTTCCGTCATATTGAGCTGCGACAGCATTTTGCGGAAATACAGCAGCGACGAATAGTAGTTGTAAATATCTATCGGCAGTATGTTTTTGTTGTCTACGAGATAATCGACGAGCTTACCGTCGTTGCTTCTGTTTTTACTGCGCTCGCGCAAAAACAGCTGAGCGTTTTTGGAAACGGTCTGCCGCGCCGCGGCATACTCGCGCGCCTGTGCGGGCGAAGCGTACTTGAACGCAAGCTCGTACTCGCGCTCGCGCGTTATATCCTCCACGCACACAAGCTCGGTCTGACCGTACTTGCACCACAGCCGCAACCAATAATATCTGCTAGCGATATCGGGAAAACGCCTGAAAATTATGCTGTCTTCGTCCGAAAATGCGGCAGCGCAGCCGTCGAGCTCGGTTTTGAGCCCGTCGAAGTCTTCCAAGCCGAGCCGCGCCGTCGCCGACGCAAGACTGTCGTTGACAGACTTTACGGCAACGGTCTGAAATCTTTCGGTCACTTCGCGCAAGCGGGTTGCAAACTCGCCGACGGCAAAGCGTTCTGCCGTCTTGTAATATTTGTGCGCGGTAAAATCCACGCCGCTTTTCAAAAGATCTTCGTCGGTCGGCAATCTGTACTCGCACAGTATCGAAAGCCACCAAGCAAGTCCGTTTTCGGGATCTACGTCGAGAACCTCGTCGATTATAGACATCGCGCGGTCGTAATTTTCGGACTGCACTTCTATCTCGGCACGTTTGAGCCGCGACTTAGACATGTTGCCGTGCGCCGCGACGGGATTCACCGCCACGCCGCTCGACACGAGCTGTTCGAGCCTGTCGAGCCGCTGCTGTTCGGCGGTGCGCCGCGCCTCCGACTCCTTGCGTTCCTTTTCGCGTGCGGCGAGCCGTTTTTCTTCTAGCTCCGCTTTTTCGCGTTCGTCGCGGGCGAGTATGCCCTTTATATCTATAACAAGCTGTTCGAGATGCGCATACGGATCGTCGGACGCGTCCAGCCACTGCACGCCCGAAAGCGCTTTGTCGAACGCACCGTCGTACGGCGTATCGTCTATACGATAGCTGTAAAGCGCTTTGCCGTCAAGCACCGCCGCTTTAAGCTCCATTTCGCAGTCTTCCGAATATATGGACTTAAAGCTCGAAACAAGCAGAAAAATACGGCTGTTCTCCACGCCTTTCAGTATATCGCGCTCGTAGTTCTGCGAGCCTGCGAGTATATTGCGCGGCGCTATCCAACACCTCAGTCCGCGCTCTTCGAGCCGCGTGCATATAGCGTCGGCTATGTCCTGATCGGGTTCCGCCGTGCGATGACATATAAACACGTCGCGCTCGGACACTTTGGCGTTGCGCAGCTTTTG
Organism: uncultured Christensenellaceae bacterium; assembly: GCA_910587455.1. Taxonomy (GTDB): domain Bacteria; phylum Bacillota; class Clostridia; order Christensenellales; family Pumilibacteraceae; genus Anaerocaecibacter. The sequence continues at coordinate 38,735 of CAJULK010000007.1, forward strand.
TATGTATACTTTGATATTGCGGTCGAGTATCGCGTCGAAGTTTGCCGCGGTAGCGGGATACGCTCGCTTGATAAAATCTTTAACGGCGTCGAGGTACTTGGGCTCGACCGTCGCCACGAGCGACGTCGTTACGTCGCGAATCTCCTCGGGCGCGACCGACGCGAATCCTATGTTTTTTACGAACTCGGTAAACGCGGTGTCGTTGCCGTCGAACCTATCGGCAAGCGCCGAATAATACTGCGCGCGAAAATCGTCGGGCAGTACAGACAGTATCTTTTGCGCAAACAGCTTTACTCCGCCGTAGTCGCGAGCCTTGGTGCTATCCTGCTGAAGTTTGAGCTGTTTTGCAAGATACTCGCGCCACGCTCTGATATCCTGCGTATGGTCGAGAACGACTTTGGAAAACGCCGCTGCACGCGCGACGGCAAACGTGCTCCCGCACGCCTCGCACTTGCAAAACTCGCCTGTTCCGTCCGGTATGATCGCGGTGCTTCCGCAGTTTGTGCATCTCACCTGTTCCATATTAGGCAATTATATTATATCATTGTCAAGATTAGTAAACAATGTATCTATCATTAAAATTTGATTAGAATTTTTTACTCGACGCTGCCCGCGCGTTTGCGTTCCTTCGCCGAAACCGATAATGGCGTATCTGCGCATATGCCGATACGACGCACCGTCACTCGATGCAGTCGGCGTCGCTCGGCATACGCCAATCCGACCGCGGCGAGAACGACACCGTTCCTATCTTGACACCATCCGGCAGACACGAACGCTTGAACTGACTCCTGTTAAAACGCTTGAAAAATTGATCGAGTGCTTTTTGTATCGCCGCCGAATTTTCATTGCCGAACGCTTGCGTCATCAAGAACCGCAGTTTATCCCGCCCGAACCCATACCGACAGTAATAATAGATAATGAAATCGTGATACTCGTATCCGCCGAGAATATCTTCCGTCTTTTGCGCGATATTGCCGTTGTCCGGCGGCAGAAGTTCGGGCGAAATATCGGTGCCGAGGATAGCTTCGGCGGCTTTTTGCGCGTCACCGCCTAAACGCTCGCCCTCGCAGCGCACCAGATATTTGACAAGCGTTTTGGGCACGCCCGCATTTACTCCGTACGACGACATATGATCGCCGTTATATGTGGCGAACCCGAGCGCAAGTTCGCTGAGATCGCCCGTCCCGACGACCATCCCCCCCGTCTTGTTTGCAAGATCGAAAAGTATCATCGTTCTCATTCTCGCCTGCGCGTTTTCGTACGTAACGTCCTTTTTGTCGTGCGATATATCGGCAAGATGCGCGGAAACCGTATTCTTTATGTCTATCGAAACGAGCCGAACGCCGAGCGCCGAACACAGCATGTCTGCGTTGCTCTTTGTCTTTGCCGTCGTGCCGAAACAGGGCATCGTCACCGCGGTGACCCTATCCTTTCCGACGGCACGAACGCACACCATAAGCGCGAGCGCAGAATCGAGTCCGCCCGAAACGCCTATTACCGCCGTATTACAGCCTATCGCGTCGAACCGCGACCGAAGCGCTTCGCTCTGCATTTTGAGTATCAGCTCTGCCCTGTCGACGTTCCCTTCTGACGGAAGGAACGGGTATTTTTCAATACGCCGCACAAGCCCCCCGTCTTTACCACCCAAAGCACCGCCGAGTGAAAAACCGACGCGGGCAAACTGTTTCACGGGCATTTTAAGCCCCAAGCGTCGGCGCTCTGATATCAGCTTTTCCACATCGATCTCGCTGACCGCGAGTCCGTCTGCAAACGGCGCGCTCTCCGCTATCACCGTTCCGTTTTCCGCGATGATATTATGCCCCGAAAACACCGTGTCTGTCACCGATTCGCCCTGCCCCGCGTCGGCGTAAACATATGCGCACTTCATTCTGCCTGACGCGCTCGAAACAAGCAGTCTGCGATACTCGGCTTTGCCTACCGCCTCGTCCGACGCCGAAAGATTGACTATGACCGTCGCACCCGCGCGTGCAAGCTCGACCGACGGCGGAACGTCCGCCCACATATCCTCGCATATCTCGCAGCCGACCTTAAGCCCCGCGTATGACAGACATTCGAATATCACATTGCCCATGGGCGCATCGAAACGCGCCGAGTGCGCCACCCCGTCGAACGCGGGCGTGAAATACCTTTTTTCGTAGAACTCGCCATATTCGGGCAGTTCCGTCTTGGGCACGATGCCGAGCACCTTTCCGCCCGAAGCGCCGACGGCGCAATTATACAGCCTGCCGTCGAGTTCTATCGGCGCACCGAAAAACACGAGCATGTTTTCGGGTACGGCAGCCGCTGTTTTTTGCACGGCGTCCGCCGCGCCGTCTATGAGTGCGCGCGTAAAAAACAGATCCGCCGCGGTGTAACCCGTAATGCACAGCTCAGGGAATACCGCTATTTCCACACCCGCAGCCGCGAGTTTTTTTATTTGCGCGACGATGACCGCCTGATTGTGCTCGGGATTGTTTACCCTTATAGACGGCGTTACCGCCGCCGCGCGAACCATTCCGAATTTCATAATCGGTTCTCCTACCTGAAAACTATCCGACTCTGACGCCGTCCTTGCCGAACAGTTCTTTTGCGCGAATAACGTCTTCCGCGAGAATATCCTCTTTCGTTTGCTCGGCACGCGCGCGTTTTTTTACGCCTGCCGATTCAAGCGCCGCATTATATTCCGCGATCACCGCGGGATCGGTGACCGAAAGATAGCAGTCGTCGGGCGCCACAAACGCCATCGCGTCATCGCGTTCTTTAACCGCCACGCCGCGCGACAAAAGCTCGCGAGCACGCGCAGCCGCAGGCGTATTCTTTTTGCGCAGATACGACACTATCTTGCCGAACAGCTCCAGCCCCTCGAGCTTGACAGCGGACTTATGCATGAACTCGCCCTCGTCCGCACTGTTTACGCCGGCGGCATGCGCGGCGGATGCCGCAGTGTCTCGATTACGCAAAGCGGTTTCCGCTTTTGTTTGGACGGAGTTCGGCACATCGGACTGCTTCCGAGCGGACGTCTGCGCCTTGCTTGCGCCAGACGGAGCGCTGTCGTTGCGGCGAGAAGACACGGCATATCCGCCGCCCGTGCCGCCGAAATCGGATGAAGAAAACCCGTCGCCGTATTCGGGCGGCGGTTCGGGTTCGTCGTAAACAACGCCGACTGCGCGTTCGGCGAACTCCGTTTCGGGTTCATCCGTCGCCGCCGCAGACTTTACGCTTTGCCCCTGCTTCGGCACACCTGACGTATTTTCTACTTTATTTTTTTTTTGCTCCGTAGAAGCTACGGAGTTGTTTTCGAGCGCCGTTATTCTTTTTATCAGATCGTCACGGCTCTTTTCGCCGCAAATTAGCTTTACGAGCGCCGTTTCGAGATACACGCGCGGATTGACCGAATATCTCAGTCCGCTCTCCGTTGCCGCGAGATTTTCGAGCACCCCCGCTATGCACTGCATAGAAAACTTTTCCGCGGAAGCCGCAAGATGTTCTGCCGACGCGCGATCGGTGTTTACCAATCCGCCGCCTACCGCCTTTTCGCGCCCCACGGACTTAACGACCAAAACGTTTCGCGCATAGTCGGTAAGCTGCCCCGCGACGGCAGCCATGGATTTGCCGCTCTTTGCGAATCCGTCCACGGCATTAAGCATGCCCGCGAGATCGCGCGCGCAGGTAAAATCGAAAAGCCGAGCTACTTCCGACGACTCGCCGGCGCCGGTGAGCGCCAATACCACTTCAGGCGTAATGACGTCGGCAGCCGAAGCGAGCATGTCCGCGACAGAAAGCGCGTCGCGAACGCTGCCGTCGCCGAGCCGCGCTATTTCTTCCGCCGCTTCCTTAGTGTACTTGATGCCTTCCGCGTCGTAAACTCTCGCGATATGCGCCGCGAGAATGTCTGTCTTAATGAGTTTGAAATCGAACCGTATGCACCGCGAAAGTATGGTCTGCGGCAACTTTTGCGGTTCGGTCGTCGCAAGAATGAATATTACGTGCTCGGGCGGTTCTTCTATGGTTTTGAGAAGCGCATTGAACGCACCGCCCGTAAGCATATGAACTTCGTCTATTATATAAACTTTATATCTGCACGAAACGGGAAGATACTTGACTTTTTCGCGAATGTCGCGCGCGTCGTCCACACCGTTATTGGACGCCGCGTCCATCTCAATAATATCCACATTGTCGGCGGCAAGCGCCTTGCACGCCGCACACTCGCCGCACGGACTGCCGTTTTGCGGATGCTCGCAGTTGACGGCACGCGCAAAAATGCGCGCGCACGTGGTTTTGCCCACGCCGCGGCTGCCCGTAAACAAATACGCGTGATTTATGCGGTTCAGCTTGATCTGATTGGTAAGCGTCGTGACTATAGGCTCTTGCCCGATCACGTCATCGAATCTCAGCGACCTGTACTTTCTGTAAAGCGTTGCCATGATTCGATTATAATACTATCGCAGACTTTTGTCAAGAATATAGCGCTACAACAACGACATTACGCCGTTTACGCCTATGCCGAGCAGCGTAGACAATACGAACATCAACGCGATTATCATTACGGTATCGCGCACTGGACGGTTCTGCTTTATGAGCACGGCATAGCCTATTCCCGCACTGACGCAAAGCCCCGCGACCGCGCCGCCCAGACTGAGTCCGCCCACGACGTACAGCTCGGTTATGACCACCGAAGCCGCACAGTTGGGTATAAGCCCGACCACCGCGGCGAGAAGCGGCTGAAAGTATCCCGTAGAATGTATGAACGCGGCGAGCCTGTCCTCGCCTACGTAATACACGATTATTCCGAAAACTACGTTTACGACAAAAATGTACAAAAACACCGTTGCCGTATGCAACAGCGGATGTTTGAAGTAAACGTTCCACACACGCGCCGCTTTTTGCTTTTTGGTCGGGTTTTGCGGCGTCGAATATTCCTCGCCGCAAAGATCGTGCCGGTGACAGCCGTGTACATGTATCCTGTGCTCGCCGTGCCGCTTGCGATTTTGTTCGACGCCGTCGCCGTGTTCATGCGAATGTTCATCGTCCGCGTTTACGGGCGCGGCTTTATCGGTCTCGACGTGCGATGCGTCCGCGTTTGCAGCCGCTTTTTTGCGCTTGACCGCCGCGACTGCCTTTTCTATTCCGAACGTCGAATATCCCACAGCAAACGCGAAACAGATCTTGATAATAAGAAGCGGCAGTATCTTCGTAAGCCCGTCCAAGCTCGACAGCATGATCGGAAGCGCTTCGTCCGACGTGGCTATGTACACCGCCAAAAGCGTGCCGAGCGCTATCCTGCGTTTGCCGTACAGCTCGGTCGCAACGACCGAAAATCCGCATTGCGGCACTACACCGGCAAGCGTGCCGATAAGCGGCGCGCCTCCGCCTTTGAGTATTCTGTCCGCTTTGAGCCCTTTGCTCGTATACTCCAAAAGCTCAATGACAAAGTTCATCACGAGCAGAAAAGGCAGGATTTTGAGCGTATCCAAAAACGCGTCGAGAAAGACGTCGCTCATCATTCGCCCCGCTTTTCGACGTAAGTCGATTCGATTAGATCGGCGATCTGCTTGGCGGCGCGCGGCGACCGTCCGCCCTTTTTGAGCGCCGAAAGTTCCGCTATCTGCGCATATTCGTCACGCCATTTCATTCCGCGCGAGCGCATTATCTGTTTGAGAATGTCTATAAACTCGTCACGGCTCGGATTAAGATATGTAACCACGAGTCCGAACCTGTCGAACAGTGCAAGCTCCGCCTGACGCTCGTCCTCCGCCGAACGCGCCCACGACTTGTCAGTTTCCTTTATGAGATGCCTGCGGTTGGACGTGCAGTACAGTATCGCATTGGGCGCACCCGAATCGAGCGAGCCTTCGAGCGCGGCTTTGAGTTCGTCGGCGCCGCCGTCCGACTCGTCGAACCCGAGATCGTCCACAAAAAGAACGAACTTCTGTTTGAGTCCGCGCAGCTCCGCATAAAGCGCAGGCAGTTCGCGTATATCGTTTTTGCCGAGCTCTATCGTTTTCAGTCTGTCGCGAAACTCGTACGCAATGGCGCGGACCGTGCTCGACTTGCCCGTGCCGCGATCGCCGTAAAGCAAAGTGTGGAATGCGGGCAGCCCGTTCAAAAAGTTTTCGGTGTTCTTTACTATTTCCGCTTTTTCTTCGGCGTAGTTTTTAAGATCGGCAAGCCTAATAGGTTCGGCAAACACGGGCGACAGCGCGCCGTTTCTGTATACGAACGCACTGCCGTGCGAAAACTTGCCGAAGCTCTCGGCTGCGTAAAACCTGACGAGCTTGTCGTACGTGAGCGAAAAACCGCCGCACACGAACTTTGGCGCAATGTCGGCGTCGTCGCCGCAAACGTCCTCGGGGCGGACGAGCGAAAGCCGCTTGAAAGTGAGAAGCTCCGCGTGTATCTGCGCTTTTATCCTGTCGGGAATACGCTCGCCGCACGCCGCCGCGCGGCTGAACGCATTGCCGTCGCGCTCGACGGCTTTTCTTATCCACTCGCCGGTAGTCGAGCTGCCGCTCGCGTACACATCGCCGAATATTCTAGCGCAAAGTTCTATCCTGCGCACCCTGTCGCGCGCGCACAAAAACTCAGCGAGCGGAGCGATCTCCGCCGCGGCGTTTTTGAATATCGCTATAGCTTTATAGCTTAGATAGAGCGCTTCGTCCATAACAAAATTATAACACGCCCGCTTCGCTGTTGTCAACACAAAACCCGTTTGCGTCACATGCGTAATTTGTCGAAAAAGCGCACCCCGCCTCGCGCGAAGGTGCGAATACAGCGCAATAAAAAAGACGGCGTATTACACCGCCGTCGAAAGAATTTTCATCCTGTCCTTTTCGCCGAATTCGATCAAGCCCGCCGCGCGTTTTTGTATTTCCGCAACATTTTCAGCCGCCGTAAGCGAATACTTGCCGCGCACGAATTCCGCGCCGAATATATCCTCGGGTCGGCATAAAAGCGCAGTTCCCATAGCGCTCTTTTTGAAGTTCAGGCATAAATACGTTTTGTTTTGAAGCGACGTCACCGTGCCGTCGAACCCTTTCATGCCGAGCGATTTGCCGAGCGTATACGACGGCGTGGGGACATTGCCGACAGCGTGCATTACGGTTATTTCGCGGCGCGGCGCCCTGCCCTCGTCCTCGAGCGAATCGAAGTCGTAGCCGTCGCGGCGCAGCGCGCAAAGATACGGAAACACGGACAGCGAAACAAACGTCGCTTTTTTATTGACGAATTTTCCGTAAGCTATCTTTTGGGAATTGACTGCTTTCTCGCGCAATCCCCAAAACGTATTAAAGTCAGTGCCCGACATCATCCACGCCGAAAAACCCGTATCCGTCCAGAACGGAAGTATTCCGTATTCGTCGGTCGCGGCTATAATGTCATCTGCCGATTTGAGTTTTGCCATTTTTTCCTCTTGCGTTTTCGGTAACTGTCGAACCGATCACAGTGAAAATTTTCCTTTGAGAAACAGCTCTTGACTGTTCACGGGCTCGCCCACGGTATCGGGCGCGGAATATTTGCCGTCGCTGCCCAAACGCCGAGCCTTTACGTTGTCGGCGAGCATTACGCCGAACATTCCGAATATCCTGTCGGCTATACGCTTGTCGAGAACGGGCGTAGCTATTTCCACGCGCTTGTCGGTGTTGCGCGTCATAAGATCGGCGGACGAAATAAACATCGCTCTGTCGTCGCCCGAACCGAAACAGTAAATGCGCGAGTGTTCCAAAAACCTGCCCACTATGCTCGTCACAGTAATGTTTTCGGTCTTGCCCGCTACTTGGGGAACAAGACAGCATATGCCGCGGATTATAAGTTTTATAACGACGCCGGCTTTGCTCGCCGCTATCAGCTTGTCGATTATGGTCTTATCTGTAAGGCTGTTCATCTTGGCGGTTATAAACGCGGGCTTGCCGCTCTCCGCCTTTTCGGTTTCGCGTTCGATATATTCTATGAGTCCTTTTTTGAGCGTTTTAGGCGCGATGAGAAGCCTGTCGTACTTGAAGTCCGTATTGCATATGGCTATGTTTCTGAAAAACGCCACACCGTCTCTGCCTATCGCCTCGTCGGAAGTGATTATATTGAGATCGGTATACTGCTTGGACGTGTTCTCATTGTAATTGCCCGTGCCGAGGTGCGTGACGTACCTGAGTTTTTCTCCGTCCGTCAGCACTATAGATATTATCTTGGAATGAACTTTATAATTGCCCATGCCGTAGATTATCGTGCAGCCCGCGTCTTTGAGCACTTCCGAAAAGTACAGATTGTTTTCTTCGTCGAAACGCGCGCAAAGTTCTATAACGACGGTGACTTCCTTTCCGTTCTCGCTCGCCTTTTTGAGCGCGTCCACTATGCGCGAACGACTGTCGAGTCTGTAAATGGTTATTTTTATCGACGCGACGCGGCTGTCCGACGCACATTCGTCCAAAAGCCTGACGAGCGTATCCATGCTCTCGAACGGATACGCCAAAAACACGTCGCGGGACAGCACCGTTTCGAGCACCGACGATTCGTGCGGTACGGGGCTTGCGAGCGGGCGGGGCTGCTTATAACGCAACCGCGGCAGCGCGTCTTCCGGCACGTAGTTTGCGAGCGACATCATAAACTTGTAATCGAAGCAGTGCTTAACGTCGAAGCAGTACGATTTTTTTATGTCGAGCGTTTTGAGCACGAACGCTTTTATATCGTCCGCGCCCTCGTCTATTTGGAGCCGAACGGCGTCCTGCGTGCCGCGAAGCTCCACCTTATGCTTTAAGTATTTGGAAAAATCGACGTCGCGTTCTATATCCACATCGTCTATGTTCGCGTCGAAATCGGCGTTGCGCGTCAATCTCAACATCGCCTGACTGCGAATCTGATACCCGTCGAACGCCGTGCGTCCGAACGTGCGAATAAGCTCTTCGACGGTTATAATGTTTGCTTTTTTGCCGCCGTCTATACGGTACACTCGCGGAAGTTTATGGCTGATAGCCATCACTCCGTACATAAGTCTGTCCGAGCGCGTCAGCTCGAACACCATGTAGCAGCTCATGTTCTCGAAGCGTATCATCGGGTGCTTCGCGTCGAGCACCATCGGCGACAGAAGCGGGAGTATTTGCGACTGAAAATATTCCTTGCATTTCTGCCGCTGTTTGGCGGACAGCTCGTCGCCCGTCTTTATGCACAGTCCGTTTTTGGACAGTTCTTTTTTCAGTTTGGAATAAACGCCGTCCGCCGCGCGGAAGCAGTTCTTGGACAGCCGCATTATTCCGTCCACCTGCTCGCGCGCGGTAAGATCGGTCTTGTTTTCTTTGGCGTCGCCGTTCAGCTTTGCGTCGTTTATAAGACTGCCCACGCGCACCATAAAGAACTCGTCGTAATTGGAATGGAAAATGGACAGAAATTTGCACCGCTCCAAAAGCGGATTTGTAAGATCGGTCGCCTGATCGAGCACCCGCCCGTTAAACTGCATCCACGAATATTCGCGGTTGACGTATACGCCCTTTATGAATTCGGAGTCTTTGCTCATGATCTCACTTCCCTTCCGCTTCCGTCTTTACCGTACGTTTTGCGGACTTCTCTGGCGATTTAGCCGCGGCTTTTTCGGTCGCTTGCTTCTCGCCGTTCGATTTCTTTTTGCCCGTCTTTGCATCGGACTGCTTTTTGCCGCCCGACTTTTTATCCGACTTTTTGTTCGCAGTAGGTTTATTCTTTTTGCTTTTTTCGGGTTCGGGTTCGTCGAAACCGTAGTGCGGCACCGACATATCCAAATTTACGGGAATACCCTGCTCGCGCCCGCTCGCAACGAGCGAAAGATAACCTTCCTTAACGCCGCTGTCGCTCACGACTATATTGTCGAGTTTGAACCGCTTTAACAGCTCTTTGAGTATGAGCGTCGCCACGGGCAATACGTGTATTTTTTCGGGCGCCGTTTTCATTACGAGCCGCGTACGGTCGGGCGATTCCATAAGCCAACCCGCAAACTTTTTGAACTTGTCGTACGTAAAATCGGTGTTCGTTTTTTTCAGTTCGCAGTATTCGCGGAAAGTGGCGTACACCGCGTCGTTTATCGAACCGACGAGCACCGCCGTGGAAAACTTGCCTTTGCCTGCGAGTTTCGCATCATCAGACTTTTTGCGCAAAAACTTTTTGATCCGCTTCGCTTCTTCGTCCGTCGGGAATATATCTGCTACGTACTTGTTGCGCAGTTTGATAGGTCCGAAATCGAGGCACACCATTTCGTCCTTGCTGTCCTTTGAGAAATCGCACAGCTCTACGCTTCCGCCGCCGATATCTATGAGCACGACGCGGTCGTATGCCGCATATTTTCGGTTGGACATAAAGTCGCAGTAAGCCTCGGTCACGCCGTCGAGATAGTTTATTACTATTCCGGTGCGCTTTCTTATCTTGACCGCGACTTCTTCTATGTTGTCGATGTTTCTGAGCGCCGCCGTGGAAATGACGTAGCACTCTTCCGCGCCCATGGCTTTTACCGTCGAACGCGCGGTGATGAGCGCGTCGATGAGTTTTTCTATCCCACGCGCCCCTATCGACCTGCCGTCGAAATAGTCGGCGACGGCGATGTTTATACGCTCTTTATACACCGCTTCGAATATGCCCGTAGCCTTGTCGCCCTCTGCGATCACCGTAGACACGCCCGTTGAGCTCATATCAATTACTGCGCACTTCATTATATCCCTCCGTGCAGTCGATGCGCGAAACATATCCGCATCTCCTTGCTTTATATAGTATGTTCGTACATTCAGACGTTATTAAATATTCTACGCTTGCGCAAACGCTCGCAATCGGTCTACCGTCCGAACGACACGCCTATGCTTTCCGCCGTTTCGATTTCCTGACAGTCGATCGGAACAAGCTTGGCTTTCCCCGCTATATCGGCGAGCGCATTGTACGTAACGCGGTTTTTCACCATCGCTACCGTAACGCCGAATCTGCCTTCTTCCACGAGCTTGCCCGCAAAACTTCCGAACTCGGTGGATAGAAGCCTGTCGTACGCCGAAGGGCTGCCGCCGCGCTGAATGTGCCCGGGCACGACGACACGTGTTTCCACTCCCGCTTTTTCGGCTATATACTTCGCAAGCGCATTGGTCACCGTTGCGTCGCCGCCGCGCTTTTCGAGCCGTTCTTTCTTTTTCATCTTGCTTTCTTCTACCGTCATTGCGCCCTCGGCTACAGCCACTATGCTGAACGCCTTGCCCGAATCGGCTCTGCGCGCAACGGCTTTCGCCACCTTATCCGCAGAAAACGGTATTTCGGGAAGAAGGATAACGTCGGCACCGCCCGCTATGCCCGAGTACAGCGTAAGCCAGCCTGCCTTGTTGCCCATTATCTCCACCACCATTGTTCTGCCGTGACTCGCCGCAGTGCTGTGCAGCCTGTCGATACACTCCGTCGCAATGTCTACGGCGGTATGGAATCCGAACGTCACGTCCGTACCCCAAATATCGTTGTCTATAGTTTTGGGCAGCCCGATCACGTTGCACCCTTCGGCGGAAAGAAGCGCAGCCGTCTTGTGCGTGCCTGCGCCGCCCAGCGTCAAAAGACAGTCGAGCCCCATCTTTTTGTAATTCTGCTTCATGAGTTCGAGCCGCGTAACGCTGTTCTCGTCCTCGACGGTCATCAGTTTGAACGGCTGACGGCTCGTGCCGAGTATAGTTCCGCCGAGCGTGAGTATCCCCGTAAAATCCTGCGGTTTGAGCGCGCGGCACTCGCCGCGTATAAGTCCGCCGTACCCGTCCGCTATTCCGATGAGCTGAACGTTCTTTATGTTTTCGAACGCGTATTTGCCGAATCCGCGTATTACAGCATTCAATCCAGGGCAATCGCCGCCCGATGTGAGTATGCCTATTTTCATAAATTCCTCCTATGATATTATTATACTATCGACGGCTGTTATAGTCAAGAAATCGCCGATTTTTTTATTCGCTCAAAAACGCCAACTCGAGGATAGCGACGGCGCGCTCCTGACCGCTCTCGCCGTACCGATTGCCCACCTTCCTGAACGTATCAAGCATATGCCGCTCCGCCTCGGAAAGCCGAGCGTCCGACAAGCCCGTATCGCCGTCGCAGTCGCACTCCGAAAGTCCGAGCGCTTTTTCTATGGCTTGAACCGTATCTATCCGCGGCGAAGGCGTTCTTCCGGAAAAAATGTCTTCGAGTGTGCGTTTGGGAACATTCGATTTTTTAGCAAGCATATCGAAAGTGCATTTCATTTCCTTTTTACGCTTTTTCCAAATATCAAGATCCATAACGGCACACCTCTAATCAATTATAGAAAAAACCACGAAAAAATGCAATGTGCTGACGCAAAATGCTCTACAAACACGATATATCGTAATATTGCACAATCACCACGATATATCGTGTGTTTTAAGGAGATGCCTGATCGAAACCGCGTTATTCGACCTTATAGACGACTGTTTGGCAGAAAAGCGGCTGCGCGACATCGAGCGCGAAAGCGGCTGTTCCACTCTTGCCGAAATAGCGCAAGCGGAAAGAACGCTTAAATGGGTATGCGACGGCGAAGCGAAGGAATTGTTTGACGGATTCAAATCGCTGTACGTTAATATGATGCACGACAAGTGTTATTTCTTTAACGCACGGCTGCCGAACATCGGTACATATAGAAATGGAAATTCCGCAAATCACAGACGATTACAAGCGCACTTAAAAGCGTCCGGGGTCAGCTATGCTATCGAGCATCTTTTTTATTTTACCGTTTCGATCGCATACATGAACGCCGCCGCCCATAAGGACGGTAAGTTTATTTTATATCGGTCATCAGCTCGAGCACGTTATCGTAACCTTTTTCCGCCGCTATCATGGCCGGCGTTACGCCTTCGTTATCCGCACGGTTATAATCCGCACCCTTCTTGATCAAATAACGTGCAACATCCTGATCCCCTGTTCTCAACGAATAGTGCAAAGCGGTTTTGCCGTACACGTCCGCGGCACATATATCGGCTCCCGCTCTGAAAAGTTCTTTTATCACGTTTTTGTTGGAGTGTTGGTCGGCCGCTATAATAAGCGCAGTCCTGCCGCGCGCATCCTTACGGTTTACGTCCGCGCCTGCGGCGAGAATAACGGGCTGCGCACGCTCCGCAAACCAACCGCTTTCGTACTGCAGCAGCATGAGCGGAGTCATGCCGTCGTTGCGCGGTTCGTCGATCGCCTTGAGCATACCGAGGATCTCTATCCTGTCATTTTCGAGTTTTTCGCGCTCGGAATATCCGCCGATATAATTTTTTGCGACGACGATATGCGCCGCCGTTTCGCCGTCCACGTTCTTTATTCCGTCGTCCGCGCCGAGTTCGATAAGAACTTTAGCCGCTTTGGCATTGGCTGTTTCGCACGCAACGTGTAACGGCGTATTGCCTGCCTTAGACGGAGCGTCCTGCGTAACATTTATATCGGCGCCGTTTTCCGCAAAGACTTTGAGCAAATCGTCATGTCCGTAACGCACCGCTGTATGCATTGCCGATATGCCGCTGTTGTCGAGCACTGTCGCCGATTGAGCGTCAAACAGCCGCGCAGCGTCCTCGAAGTATGTTATCTTTTTTCCGCCGATGCTCATAGGTACCGGATTTTCCGCCAAAATATGCACCGGCGTTTTGCCGTCGATTATCGCAGAGTTTATATCGACGCCGAGCGATACAAGTTTTTCTATCGCGCCCACGCCTGCGCGCAAACAGAAACATTTATCACGCAAGCACATCACTCTTCCGCGACTGCTTATCTTGTCGGTAAGGCTTATGCCCGCCTTGACCACCATGTCGAGTACCGAACAGGTCGGGTCTTTTCCGAGCGCGTCGGGCAGGATGTCGGCTATATAGCCTATTTCGTCGTCATCGTCCTCGTCTACGGTGTTTATCAGCTTTTGCGCGAGATACAGACCGATTGCGAGAAAGTCGATTTCGTCGCCGAAAGCAAACGCATTGGAAGTGATGCGGCGAAAATTGGGCAAGTCAATGTTCAAAAACTTGCTGTCGCCCTCTGCGCCGTTGCTTTTAAGTTCCATGCACACGGCGTCCTTTCCGTAGGCGTCCGCGATTTTGAGCGGCGTTTCGCCTTTGGCATTGGCTACGTTGACAAGCTGTTTATTGCCGGCAAGCCGAAGCGCTGCCGTATTGTGATTATACTTTATCGCAAGCATCAACAGCGTATTGCCTTCGTCGTCCATGTAATCCGTTTTTACGCCCTTGCTCAAAAGAAAATCTATAAGCATGCTCGATACGGAATTGTCTTTGCCCGTAATAATGTATATGAGCGGCGTTTTCCCGTCCGCATCCGCGACATCGAAATTATCGCCCAAAAGACGCGCTATGGGCAATAACTGATTTCTGCTCTCGTCACGGCAATGAAAACTGAACGAAAGCGGCGGTCTTGTTCCCGCAAGGTAATGATAACACGTTTTGCCCGAAGCGTCCGCGCGCAACCTGTCCGCACCGCCGTCGATAAGCAGCTTTACCATTTCGAGATTGGTGCGGCTGCACGCGAGCATGAGCGACATTACGCCTTTGCCCCCGCCGTCCGCGACGTCTACGTCTATCTTACGCCCGATAAGCGTTTTTACCGCATTGTAAAAATTATGCCACACGAGCAAGTGAAAAAGCGTATGCTTGCTCGTTCCGACAGGCACGGTAAACAGATCGACGTCAAACTCCGCGGCGCATTTGTCTACGTCCGCAATTTCAGTCGACGAAAACATATCGTAACGGTACATTCCGTTCGGATCTTCGCCGCACCACGGAACGAACTTGCCTCGGTTGCTCTCGCCCGATTTAACGAGCATTTCGGTAAGCTCTTTAATATCCATTGCCGCCGCTCCTCAGTTTTCCGCACCGGCGACGATAAGTTTTTCGACAATATCGTTGTTGCCGCTTTCGGCAGCGTAATACAACGCAGTGTGCCCGTTGAGATCGGACGCCGAAACGTCCGCTCCGCCGTCGAGAAGCGCCCCGACGACAAAATTATATCCGCCGCGCGTCGCGAGTATGAGCGCCGTTTCACCCGAATCGTTGCGTTCGTCGGGCTTGGCGCCGCCCGCCAAAAGTTTTTTGACAAGCCGCTCGTTGCCGTTTTTCGCCGCGAAGTGCAGCGGCGCGTTTCCGTACTCTCCGCATATATTCGCGTCCGCACCCGCATCGAGTAAAAGCTCGACAATGAGAAGATTGTTCTCTTCCGCAGCGGTGCATAACGGCGTGAACTTTGCGTCATTGCGCGCGTTAACATCGCACTTTCCGCTTGCGAGCATAGCTTTCACGACTTCGCTCTGCCCGTTGTAGCATGCCTGATGCAGCGGCGTATTTCCGTAAGCGTCAGCAGTATCGGCGTCGGGCGACATCGCGTCTATCAGCTGTACAAGCCCGAACGCATTTGCGTAGTCGAACGCGGTATGTCCCGAATTGTCCGCAACAGATGTATCCGCGCCGAGTTCCAAAATATATTTGGCGGCCTCCGCTTTTTTGGCTTCCACCGCATACATGAGCACCGTTTTACCTTCTTTATCCGCCGCGTTTACATCGGCACCGCCGTCGGCGACGAGCTTTATGACCTCTCTGTTTCCGGATACAGCTGCAAAGTGCAACGGGGTGACGCTCGTATTGGATACGGCGTTCACGTTCGCGCCTTTGTCGAGAAGCATTTTGACGATATCCTTATAGCCCTTTTTGCAAGCGTAGTGCAGCGACGAAAAGCCTTGTCCGTCCACTGCGTCGACGTTTATCCCGTCCTTTTTCAAAAACGCGATGACCACGCCCTTTTGCCCGTTCTGGCACGCTTTAAGCAATAGCTGTTCCATATATACCTCCGCTTATAACGCTGTATAAATACCGATATATTATATATCGCTCGAATTATTTTGTCAAGATTTCTTTATCGCACGCAATATCTCGCAGCTTTGACAAATTAAATTATCGAAAGCTATTGAAAAACTTGCGCGCATATGATATAATTGTAAGACAAACAGTAACAGAGGTAACGATGAAGGGGATTTTTACCGACAAGGACGCGGCAACGTTATTAAAAGCGCTGAATTCGACAGGCATATTCGCGACGTGCGGACGGAAAACGCCCAACGTCATGGTAGCGCATTGGGGCACGCTCGGCAAGCTGTGGGGGCGCAACGTATTTTTGCTGCCCATACGCAGTTCGAAGTATTCGTACCAAATAGTATCGCAGACAAAGAGTTTTGCGCTGAACATCCCCGCCCGCGATATGCGAACGGAGATAGCGCTGTGCGACACGCTGTCCGGCTTTAACTGCAACAAGTTCGAAGCGCTCGGGCTTCATCCCAAGCGCGCGCGGTCGATTGACGCATACGTGCTCGGCGGCAGCGGGCTCGTCGTAGAATGTACCCTCGTAGCGTCGATTCCGCCCGAAGCCGTTTGTCAAGTGACCGACGGACTTTTGCCGCAAGGCCGCGCGCATACGCTTTTTGCGGGAGAAATCATAGACTGCTATCGCCTGTGACCGAAACGCGCTCTGCCGTGTTACGGCATAAAACAAAAACCGTCATTACGCATTTCGATAAATAAACAATCGATACTGCGCATGTTAAGCAAAATAAAGGCTCTCGGGTATTCTATCCGAAAGCCTTTTATTACAAGCATGTCAAACGTGTTTATAAATCGACTTTAACTTTTCTTTAGCCGTTCGACCGCTTTTTCGGCGTCTTCGTCGCCCTGTTCGGCTGCTTTTTTGTACCATTTCACAGCTTTTTCAAGGTCTTTTTTCACGCCCCTGCCGAGTTCCAAACATACGGCTAAATTGTATTGCGCAAGTATATGTTCCTGTCTTGCCGCTTTTCTGTACCATTGCACGGCCTTTTTAAGGTTTTTTCTACGCGCACGCCGTCTTCATAACATACGGCTAAATTAAACTGCGCGCGATCATCGCCTTGTTCCGCCGAACGCTCGTACCAATACGCGGCTTTCTCGACGTCTTTTTCTATGCCCACGCCGTCTTCATAACAAATACCTAAGCGGTATTGTGATTCCATATCGCCGCCAATCGCCGCCTGACCGTACCAATAAGCCATTTTTGCGTCGTCTTGTTCTACGACTTCGCCGTTTGCGTAATAGATCGCCAAACGCTTCTGCGCTATTACGTTTCCGCTATTTGCGGCTTGCTTGTACCAATAAACGCTCTTTTCCAAGTCCCGACCGGAGTAATATCCCGTCTGATACCAAAGCCCCAAACGGTATTGCGCTTTGGCGTAACCGTTCTTTCCCGATTGCTCATACCAATACAATGCTTTTTCAATGCAATCCGTTTCGTCTGCCAAGTTCCGTTCGCAATACGAGCCGTACTCATACTGCGCTTTTGCATTTCCCTGTTCGGCGGCTTGCCCATACCAGTAAGAGGCTTTTTCGAGACCGCTTATGCCTAAGCCGGCGTTTCCAAAATATCGGGCGACTTTCATTTGCGAATCGAGATCGCCTTGTTCGGCGGCTTTTAACTCTTCTTCCAAATCGATATCAAGCCCGTTATTTCTTTTGCGTTCCTCTTGTAATCTTATTATTTCGCGTATCGTTTTGACTTCTTCGATCGCTTCGCCGTCGCCTTGTTCGGCGGCTTTGCCGTACCAATACAGTGCCTTATCGAAATCTTTTTCAACGCACATACCGTAGTTATAGCCGTTTCTGTAATTACAGCCCAACCACGACTGCGCTTTTAAGTATCCCCGATTTGCCGACTGCTCGTACCAATATAAAGCCTTTTCGAAATCTTCTTCTACGCCGTTGGCTTTGTGATAGCATAGTGCCAGCTTATACTGCGCCTCTACGTCGCCGTTTTCCGCCAGCTTTAACAGCTCATCGAAGCCGATCTCACTCATATCTCCTTACTCGTTATTCATACTTATTCCCATGCACGGTTATACGTCGTCAGTCCACTACCGTTACGGACTTTATGACGATGGGATTGAACGGCATATCGGAAAACTGCTGCCATCTGCCCGTTTTTGCTTTTCCGTACTTGACCGCGGTTTTTACGCTCGCGTCATCGGCGCATCGTCCGAAAGCGGCATACTCGCCGTCGAGATGCGGCGTATTGGCGACGCAGATAAAGAACTGCGACGACGCGCTGTCCTTGACAGCCGTGCGCGCCATTGATATCACGCCCTTTTCGTGACGGATATTGTTGGGCACGCCGTTGGACGCAAACTCGCCCTTTATGGTCTCCGCCTGCTTGGGAATGAGCCCGTAGCGTTCGTCATAGGTAAAGCCGCCGCCCTGTATCATAAACCCGTCTATAACGCGATGAAAGCACAGCCCGTCGTAAAATCCTGACTTTGCGAGCTTAACGAAGTTGGCTACGGTGATCGGGGCTATATCGGGATAAAGCTCGAGATTGATAATACCGCCATCCTCAAACTCGATTCTCGCTTTGACAATGTTTTCCATAACACATTCTCCTTTGTATTATATATAACAGTTTAACACGGATTTATGCCCTTGTCAAGCGCCGCGTAAACCTGCGCGACCGAGCTTGCGACATTGACCGCGGCGCGCAGCGCCTTGCCGCCCGCCACGCCCTTAAAATAGTGCACGAAAAACTTTCGCGCTTGATTTACCGTGTAACGTTCGTCGAAGTATTGAGACAAAAGCCGCACGTGCCGCCGCGTCGTTTCGAACGGATCGCACACGCCGCCCGTAAACACGGCGGGATTGCCGAGCGCCGCTCTGCCTATCATGACCGCCGAAAAAACTTTCAAAAGCCGCTCGGTGTTTTCCGCGTTTGCGTCGCCGCTGTAAATGACCGGGATCCGCGCGGACTTTGCCAGCGCTTCCGCCTTGGCTACGTCGGACACGCCCGAATAACGCTGCTCGGCATACCTGCCGTGAACGGTCACCGCCGAAGCGCCCGCCTCCGTCACACGCTCTATAAGCTCGCCCGCGCAGTCGTCGCCGTTGCCGAAGCCGAGCCGCGTTTTGACGGTGATCGGCTTATCGGTAGCATCGGCGAGCGCCGCAATTATTCTGCCCGCGCGCTTCGGATCGCGCAAAAGCGCCGACCCGTCGCCGTTCTTTACGATCTTGGGCATGGGACAGCCCATATTAACGTCGATGATATCGCTTTGCACAAGGCTCGCCGCCCGCGCGAAATCGTCGGGCTCGCTGCCGAAAAGCTGCACGCACGACGGGCTTTCGACGGGCGAAACGCGCATAAGCTCCGACGTTGCTTCGCTACCGTAAACAAGCCCGCGCACCGATACCATTTCGGTCACGGTAAACCCCGCTCCGCAGCCTTTGCACAGTTCGCGGAACGCGATGTCGGTATAACCCGCCATGGGCGCAAGCCACAGTCTGCCGACTTCGTATTTACCTATCTTCACCGTTCCTGCGTTTGACACCGTAATAAAAGCCGTCGTTTATTCGAGCGACGCGATAATCCGCTTTGCGGCGAGATTGACCTCGACTTCCGCATCGCGCCCGCCGTCCGCCAAAAGCTCGACCGCCGCAATGATCGCACCTACGTAGTCCTTTTCCGAGACGGCTGCTTTCAGCTCGTTTTCGGGATCGAACGTATCCCCCGCCTTTTTGCGCTTTTTGTAAACCTTTTCGGCGAGCAAAAGCGACGGGAAATTATCGGGCAGTTTTTTGAGCTGATCGGCGACGCTCGTATAATGCTTTTCTTTCGCTTTCGCCTTCTCCCAGCCCATAAGCGCTTCGTCGGCGTTGTTTGCCGTTTCCGTACCGAATATAAACGTATGCCTGCCTATGAGCTTTTTGCAAAGCTCGTCGCACACGTCGTCGAAATCGAACTCGCCCATCCGCCGAGCTATGTCCGACTGCAATATTGACTGCAAAAATACGTCGCCGAACTCCTCGCGCATATTGGCGACGTCGCGCTTATCTATAGCGTCTACCGCCTCGTACGCTTCTTCTATCATGTTGATACGAATACTTTCGTGCGTCTGCGCTCTGTCCCACGGACAGCCGTCGGGCTCGGTAAGCCGCGCTATAACGCGAAGCGCGTCAACGGCGTTGTATCTCTGTTTGTTAAACCCGTCCGCCGCGCCGTCGATACTTATTTCTTTAGCCGCGGTAAGATCTTTAAGCGCCGAGGTCTTGCCGTCGGCCGATACGGCAACGTCCTCGCCGTACAGTTTAGCGAGCTTGCGTTTGACTTCGTCGAACCTCGAATCGACGTCGCACAGCCGAAGCGCAAAAGACGTGTCTATAAGCGGCGCGCGCAAAAATTCGTCGCAGTCTACGATCAAAACGTTTTTACGATCGCTCATGTCAACCGCCTATCCCGACGAGATGAGCCTCGACTTTTTTGCACAGCTCGGCGAGCGCGCCTTTATCGAACGGACTTTTAAGTCCCGCTTCATGCGCAAGCACGTCTATGTTCTTCGTTCCGCCCGCTTCCACGAGACGGAGATACCGCGAGAGCGCGTCTGCGAAATTTTCCTCGGCAAGCTCGCCGAACTGCAATGCGAGACATGTGGAAAGACAATAGTCGATATAGTAGAACGGCGATTCGTAAATATGCTTTTGATACTGCCATCTTCCGCCGATATTTATATACGGCACGTCCGACATATCCACGTACGGACGGAACTCGCCTTCGAGCTTGAGCCACAGCGCCTTGCGCTCCGCAGGCGTCATATCCGGATGAGTGTAAACGAGTTCTTGGAAGTAATCGACGATAACGCCGTACGGCAAGAAGTTGAGCGCGTCGAATATCTGCTGATAGGTCGCCTGTTCGGCGCGGTCGCCGTAGAAAAGCGAGTTGTAATTGTTTGCGAGCGCTTCCATGCTCATTGAATGAGTTTCCGCGGTTTCCATGCCGCCCACAAAGAGATCGAGATCTATCTTGTTTACGTCCGCACGCTTAAACGCGTATGCGTGCCCAAACTCGTGCGTAAGAACGCCGACGTCGTCCATCGTGCCGTTGAAATTGGCGAAAATAAACGGTTGACCGTATGCGTAAAGCATTTCGGCATAACCGCCGCCCTGCTTGTTTGCGCGCGATTCGTAATCTATAGCTTCGGCATCACACATCTGCTTAAAGAACGAGCCGAGTTTTTCGGCGTCCATATCGTCGTACATGCGCTGCGCTGCGGCAAACATGTCCGAAGCGCTACCCACGGGATCTATGTTTCCGCCCGCTATATAATTGTCGTTATCGTAAAAATGCACACTCTCTATGCCGAGCTTTCTGCAAAGCTCTTTTTTGAGCCGCGCGAGCGTCGGCACAACGTCGTTCCTGACCGATTCGCGGAATATCGCTATCTCCTTGCGTCCGTAGCCGATATGTCCTATTCCGAGATCGCCCATTTCCACGAAGTTCTTAAAGCCCATCTTCTTTGCCATAGCCGTGCGAACCTTGACCATTCTGTCGAAGATATCGTCGAGCTTGTCCGAAACGGACGCAAGCGTTTCGCCTATAACGGCGCACGCCTTTTTGCGCACACTGCGGTCGGGATCTTTGGCAAAACCGCGCATTTCGCTGAGCGTTACCTGCTTACCATGCCACGGGTAAGTAAGCCCCGCCATGAGCATTTCGTACTCCGTAACGAGCTTGTTTTCCTCTATGCGGTCGGGCACTATCTTATCGTCCATGATCTTGAGCGCCGCGCGCAGCTTGTCTATTATAAGCGGATTTATGACTTTGCCGAGATCTTTCGCGTACGGCGAAGCCATGAGCGCGCGGTTGAATTCTGCTGTTTTGGCGGAAAGTGCCGGCATGTTCTCGTCGTAGAAATTCTGTTCGCCCACATAGAACTCGTCTTTTACGTTAAGCGTGTAACGGATCATCGCGATAAACGTGGCCGTGTAGAACTCCGCAAAATACTCGTTAACTCCGTCCCGAAGCGAAGCGAGCTGTTCCGCGCTCTTTACGTCGTTTATCTTGCCGATAGCCCCGTCGAGATATGCGCACGCCGCCTCGATGTCGGCGCGCTCGTACTTGTAATCCTTGATCTTTTTAACCATTATGACCTCACCTAAAAACTTTTCTTTATTTTACTACAATGCAAAAAAGATGTCAATCGTACTCGACACGTACGATCGACATTATAATAATAAGATATCGCGGCTGTACTACGTCAATAACACAATAAACGGCTGAGTTGCAATTCGGTTTTCTCTGTCATGCGAACCGAATGATCGGCGTTAGCTCGCCTTACGGCGAAAACTGTTCTTCTGCGTCATTCCGAACAAGCGAGCGACGTGAAGAATCCCAACTTTATTCACCGCGAAGCGTGTACGCAATTGCTTAAGAGATTCTTCGCTTCGCTCAGAATGACAAGCCGGAGGCTTGGCGTTGGCTCGCCTTACGGCGAGAAACTACTCGAAACGGCGTAGCGCACGAGATTGCTCGCATGCGCTCGGAATGACACAGAGGTTACGAGTGGCGGCGTAGCCGCAATATATTCTTGTCATTCTGAACGAACGAGCGCAACGAGCGACGTGAAGAATCTCACCCCTATTCTTTATAAGTCTGCAATACTATCCGCCTATAACTTCGAAAACCGTAAACGACAGCGGCGGCACCGTTATGTTCGTCTTGGTCGGTTTGGCTTCCTTGCCGACCGCGAAAAGCGTTTTCGATTTTTGCGGAATCACGCGCGGCGCTATCTGTTTTACTTTTAACGGATTGACCACGCACAAAAGATTTCCGCGCTTGTACACGAGCGGCTCGGCGCCCTTGGCATGAACAAACTCGAAATCGGGCTCGGTAAATTCCCTGCGCGTTTTTCTAAACGCGAAAAACGATTTGAGCGCGTTAAGAAGCGATTTCTTGTCCTTTTCCTGCGACGCAACGTTTACTTGCTTATCCTGCTCGGTCGGCAGGAAAGTTTTTTCCGCGTCGGAAAATCCCGCGTTCTTTTCGAGATTCCACTGCATGGGCGTACGCGAACCCGTTCGCGCAAAACCGCACTCGACGGACGGCAGATCCTTTACATACTTCATGCCTATCTCGTCGCCGTAATATACGAACGGCACGCCGGGAAGAGTAAAGAGCGTGGCGTAAATGACTTTCAGCTGCTCCTGCGTGTAATAAGGCGCAAGCCGCGGCGTGTCGTGATTGCAGCTTATGATACCCAAATATCCGCTGCCCTTGACAGCGCCGTACCATTCCGAAAATCCCGCGGCAACCGTCGCCGCATCACCTCTGCCTTCGGCGTCGAAATAACTGTAGACGCCCGGTTCTTCCTCGCCGCGCACCAAAAGATTGTACGGATTGCCGTGGTGATCGAGCATGAAATCGGCATGGAATCCGGCACATACAGCCTGCGGATCGCTCCATTCCGAAACAATTACGGTATCGGGATATTCATCGTCGAGCATTTTGCGCACGTCGCGCCATATCTCGCTCGTTTTGGGTTTTTCGTTCCTATCGCCGTCGTTCTTGACAAGCGAGTCCGCCATATCCACGCGGAACCCGTCCGCACCGCGGTCGAGCCAAAACCGCATTACCGATTTAAGCCATTCGCGCGTAGCAAGCGCCGCGGGGCTGTCGTGAGGCATTTGCCACGACGGATCGTCCACACGGTTAAACCCGTAATTGAGCGACGGCTGCGTGGAAAAGAAGTTTACGACATAATTGCCTTTGCGGTCGTGCCGACCGGATATCGCCTTGAACCCCTGCGGGAAATCCCACTCGCCTTTCGTCCAAATAAATCTGTCACTGAGCTCGTTTGGCGTACTCTCCGCAGAACGCAAAAAGTCTGCGTTCTGTTCGGACGTGTGACCCGGCACGAGATCGAGGATCACTTTAATTCCTTTGGCGTGTGCGGATTTTATAAACTCGTCGAAATCGGCTTCCGTGCCGAAACGTTCGGATACCTTAAAATAATCGCGCACATCGTATCCGCCGTCCATAAACGGCGAATCGTAATGCGGATTGAGCCATACGGCGTTCGCCCCTAGCGATTTTATATGATCGAGCTTTTCGGTCATACCCTTAAAATCGCCGTAACCGTCGCCGTTGCCGTCTTTGAACGAATTGGGATATATTTCGTAAAACACAGCCGATTTCAACCAAGTTGACATAGTATGCCCTCCTGTCTAACGCTCGAATTTTTTATTTCTTGCTTTCCTCTTTATCATCGGCATCAACAACCGTTTCCGCATTAGCATCGGCAGGCGCTTCCGCAATATCGGCTCGGACTGCCGATTTGGCGCGTTTCGCATTGGCCTTGCCTATCTTGACGCCCGTAACGATACCGCCGACAAGAAGCCCCGCGATGACCGCGCAGGCATACACAACAAGAAGATTCATGCTCGACGACTTGCGCGACACTACGGGCTGACGTATCTGACGAACAGACGACGAAACGAACGTCGTGTCGTAGTAATCGGATATGAGATTATTGACCTTCTTGACGAACGCGGTCGTTTCCTCTTCGAGTTTGACGAGCATTGCCACCGCTTCCCGCTGTTGATCGGGCGTCGCAGCCAAGCCTGTGTCACCCAGCTTTTGCAGTCTCAACTGTATGTTGGAAAGCTGATCGGCATAGGTCAGAAGTTCACGGTTGGACGTGTCGAGCCTGTCGATATATTCGTAATATTTGGCGGGGAACGTTTCCGTCGTAACTGTCTTACCGCTCGAATCGGTAGACGTGATCGTATTCGGTTTAATGTCTGCGATAAGAGTTTTGAGACTCGCGATATACGTTTCGAGGTTGGTACGCTTGACTTCTATGAGCGACTGTTCGGCTTTAAGCGAATCTTCCGCGACATCCGGCTGACGCCACACATTGTTGATCATGATATAGTTGTTGAACAGATTGTACTGCATACGCAACTCCTCGAGCGCGCTTGCAAGCGTACCGAACGACCCGTTTTCGAGCGTTGATATAAAGTCGGGCGCACTTTCGGTATATTTTTCTATTATCTGTTCTATCGAATTGAGCGAAGCCGTGTACAGATCGTAAACGGAAGTAAACTCATACGTTTCGCTTTGGGAAAGCACGTACGTATCCGCAGGGAACATCTCGGTGATCGAATAGCGCGACTTGAAATCATCCTGATAGCTTTTTACGATCTTATTCAAAAGATTTTGAGCCTGCGCGTCGGACAGCCCCAAAGAATCGGGATTGGGTATGATTATGTCGAACCGCGTCGGGTGCATTACGTAGGTGCGCAGCTGCTCTTTCGCCGAATTGTCGCCGTTGGCTGCCGCATTTACGAGCCGAATGTACTCTTCGGTCTCCACTGCCGACACGCGCATTTGTGCGCGAAGCGACGATATATCCTTTATCTTGCCGCCCAGCCCCGCCGACTCCACGGCGTTTGCAAGCACGACGGTCGATATAATATTATCGGTATCGAGCGTGCCGCCGTTGGGCGTTTCGCCGTTTTCTATACCGTCGTAAATAAATTCGATAGTGGTCTGAGCGACCGGCTCCGTCTTATAAAAAAACTTGATCGGAAGCACGACGACCGACACGAGCGCAACCGCTATTACGGCGTATATGAGCATACGCAACCAGCCCGTTTTGATAAACTTGCCTATTTTGCGGAACGTCAAGCCGTCCTCGACGTAATCTTCGTCAGCGTAAACATTGGTTCGAGCCATGTTTTCTCCTTTGCATTGTATTATTCGTCAATAAGTAGTATACCACCGATGAATAATAAAATCAACCGATTGAGGATTTTTATTTGGTATTCTTCATCAAATCTATGAAAGATTTCTTTCTGTCGGCAGGCAGCTTGGCAAGGACGGAAATTATCTCCATGTCCTGTCTGTAATCCGCATAATTGTCGGCAAAAAACTCCGCGCAGGAAATTTCGAGCACGTCGATAATATCCAACAGCACGGGAAGCGAAATGTTGAAATTTCTGCTCTCTATCTGATTGATGTACGTCGGACTTTTGCCGAGCCGCAAACTCAATTCCCTTGCGGACAGATTCTTCCTGTTTCTGAAATACCCTATTCGAAAAGCCAAATCGTTCAAATTCATAGTAGACACCCCGTCGATATCAGTTTAGTGTCTGCCGTGTTTTCGTGTTATTAGTAAAAACATACAAATATTATTAAGAAACATTATGATGATTAGTATAAACTAAATATTTGACTTTATACTAATTATTTTATATACTGTTACTAATAACAATCTGTGTGGGGCAATATGAAAAAGGTTTTATTTACGGTGTTGCTTGCCGCAATCTCGTTTGCTGCGGTGTGTTGCTGTTCGGCATGCGCCGAAAGACCGTATTCGTTGAAAACGGGAGTCTACGGTTTCGAATATGCTTTGATCACAAACAAACTGACGGACGAGGTGCAAAAAAAGGGGTTCGACGATATCATTAACGACGGCGACGCTTTTACGGAATGAGGCAATTTGTTCAGCTTTGAAATCTACATAACCGACGACGTCGAATATTTTTGCGAAAGCGGCGACAGGTATTTCGTGCGAAGCGAGGGGCTCGCGTTCGAAGTAACGGGAAACGACACGCTCGAACTTCATTTCCCCTATTGGCGCGGCTACGATCTTCGCGCTTACGACGTTTTGATAATTCTGACGCGCAAACAGACATACGGCAGAGACGCTCGTTGCACGCAAGCGAAAAGGCGTGACACAAAGTCACGCCTTTAAGAGTAAATCTATAGTCCCCGACCGATTTACCGAATCAGTGAGTAAGGAAGAACATGAGCGCGAAGAGCACGCCGATAACGACCGTCACGGGGTGTATTTCTTTTACCTTGCCCGTGCACAGTTTGATGAGCAAGTACGCGATGATTCCGAACGCGATACCGTACGAAATGTTGTACGTGAACGGCATCAAGGCTATAGTAAGGAATGCGGGAACAGACTGAGCGGGATCTTTCCAATCTATTTCTTTTACGCAACCCATCATGAGCACGCCTACGTAGATAAGCGCGACGGCGGTCGCCTGTCCGGGAATTATCGAAACAAGCGGGCTGAGGAACATAGCAACGACGAAGCACAGCGAGGTTATGAGCGAAGCGAAGCCCGTCTTTGCGCCGGCGCCTATGCCTGCCGACGATTCCACAAACGTCGTGACGGTGGAAGTACCCGCGATAGCGCCGGTAGAAGTTGCGATAGCGTCGCAGAGCATCGACTTGTTGATGTTGGGGATGTTGCCGTCTTTATCGAGCAGGTTGCCGCTCGCGCAAGCGCCGTACAGCGTGCCCATCGTGTCGAACATGTCTACCATGCAGAACGCAAGCGCCGACGTGATTATAACGAGAGCGAGCTGTCCGCCGTTGTGCGTGGCGAGATAGCCGCTGAAATCGAAGCCCTTAACGAATACCTGACCTACCGACTGCGTGCCCCAATCTTTGAATGCGTCAATGGGATTGAGAAGCGAGAAGCCGTCTATTATTTCGATACAAGTCGTGTCGCCGTAGCCGTAGCCTATACCCATGAACACCCAGTAAAGACCTGCCGCGCCGAGTATCGCCCACAGCACCGCGCCTTTGACGCCGCGCTTTGCGAGCACCGCGACGACTATTACGCCGATCACAGTCACGAGCACGGGCATTACAGAGCCGTAAGTCGCGCTGCCGAGGAAGTTGAAAGAAATGAGGTTAACCAACGTAACATCGTCGTTTACGACCAATCCCGATTTTTGGAAACCGATAAACGCTATAAACAGACCTATACCGGCGGGAATAGCCACGCGAACCGCCTTGGGGATCGCGTTAAACAAGTGTTTGCGAAGTCCCGTAACGGTGAGGATAATAAAGATTATACCGTCGATCAAAACGAGGAGAAGCGCGTTTGCATACGACAGCCCGAAAGTGAAGCATATCGTGTACGTAAAGAATGCGTTCAGTCCCATTCCGCTCGCCTGCGCCAAAGGCATACGAGCGAGAAGCGACATGAGCACAGTACCGACGATCGCCGACAGTGCCGTCGCGATGTATATTGCACCCTGCGATACGCCGGCGAGTTCTCCGAGCATGTCCGAGTTGACGAACAGTATGTAAACCATCGCCATGAACGTGACAAGACCGCCGACGATCTCGGTGCGGAACTTTGACCCCGCTTTGCTGATGCCGAAGAATTTATCGAGCTTGCCCGCAAATCCTTTGTACGGCGTCGGCACGGTCGCGACCGCCGCTCCGTCCGCTTGAGGCGTGGGGGGGGGTGCGCTTTCGGCTTCCGGTTGTGCTACGTCCTGTTCGGGCGCTTGCACGTCTTTGTTTTCTTCAGTTTCCATATACTCTCCTTTATTTTTTACCGATTGTCATCGGTTATTACAAAAAACAAAACCGCCGCGCAATAAATGCGTGCGGAAAGAAAAGTCTATTTATTCTCGTAGATCTCGCGCTTGAGTATGCCTATGTACGGAAGATTGCGGTACTGCTGCGCATAATCGAGCCCGTAGCCGACTATAAACTCGTCGCCGACCTCGAAGCACGAATAATCGGCGGAAACGGGAACTTGCCTGCGCGACGGTTTGTCGAAAAGCGACACGACGGTAAACGACTTGGCGCCGCGGCCTTTTATAAGCTCGCTCATCGTCACGAGCGTATGCCCCGAATCGACTATGTCCTCGACGAGCAAGACGTCGCGGTCTTTGACCGACGCGGCGAGATCCATCACTATTTTGGGTATGCCCGAACTTTGAGACGACGAACCGTACGACGACACGGTCATGAAGTCGAGCTGAACGGGAATCGTCATTGCGCGAACAATGTCGCAAAAAAACATAACGCTGCCCTTGAGTACGCTTATCGCGAGCAGCGGTTTTTCCGTATGTGCGAATTTTTCGTCGAGCCATGCGGCGGCGGACTTGACTTTGTCTCGGATCTGTTCCTCGGTCACTACGATACGCTCTATGTCATTGTGCATTCGGTATACACCGCCCTTTCGACATTTTTACCGATTATAACATATATAGACACAAATTGCAACAAATTCGGAAACATTCTTAATATTTTTCGGCGTATCGGTCTTTATCTCTCCGAACGAGCGTACGAATATCTCTCTGTCGATCTATAAATCTAATTGTCCTTGACGAACACCGCGGAAACCGACACGGGCGCAGTCACGCTTTTCTCGCTGCGCGACGGCGCGGTTTCGTCGTCAGACCAACGCAAAAACCTGTAGCCTTTCGCAGGCAACGCAGTGACCGTCGTGCCGCAATCGCCGAACGCCACAGTCTGCTCTGTCGCGCCGAAGACCGAACCCTCGCCCACCGCGTCGTACTTGACCGTATAGCCGAACACGGCATACACCGTCTTGTCTTCGAGCAGGCGCTTATCGGTGCGGCTCGCCGTCTTTACGCCGTCCGACCAATACATGAACACCGCATTATCGTCGGGGATCGCCGTGACCGTTTTACAGTCGTACCCCGCCTGCACGGTCTGGTCGGCATAGCAATCTATCCTGCCGCCGCCGTTTGTCTTGTATGCAACGGTTATGGGGTCTGAAATCTTTCTGAAAACAGCGAGTGCCGCGAACGACGACTTGACGTTCGAGTCGCTGCGCTCGGCGTCTTTCACGCCGTCCGACCATTCCAAAAAATAATATCCGGGGTCGGCGACGGCTTTTATTTTGCACGCTTTTTCGCCGTCGGCGATGTTTTGGTGGTATCTCTCGTCGCTCTTGTACGATCTTCCGCTTCCTTCGGCATAGCCGAAAGGTATCTCTTGCACGCTGCCGCCGTCGTACGCACCGTACGTGACGGTGTGGTACACAACGGGTTTGCTTTGACGGAATTTCCATGCCGTAAACGGCGACAGCACGAACGCGACAAACAGAATCACCGCTAACGCCGACAGTCCTATCGCAACGCGCTTTATCTCTACGCTTGTCATTGCCGCCTCCTTTCGCACGGAATTTCGATACATATATTTTAACAAAACGCACACACGATGTCAATACGTATTGCCGCGACGCGCTCATTTCTAATTAAATTCTAATTTTATCTGTTCCGTCAAAATACTCAAATCAAAAACCCCGCACGCATGCGGGGCAACGAATAACATAATCATCAAGCGCGGTTTCGCTTTACCGCTTGTTCATAACGACAAGCCGCGTGACCGAACTTTCGTCGAAGTCCGTGCGGTCGAGTTCGAGTTCGTCCACGTCCTCTTCGACGTTCTCGTCGTCGAACAGGCGCGCAAACGGTTCTACCTTGTCTATATCGAGTTCGCAATGCTTTATCTTGTAGTGCATGGGGATCACGATATCGGGCATCAGTTTATCGACGTATTCCTTGGCTGTTTCGGCGTCGATCGTATAATTGCCGCCGACGGGTATCAACAACACGTTGACGGGCAAAAGCCGCTCGATAAGTTCGGGCGAACACGGCTCGCCTATATCGCCCATGTGGCAAATATTGACGCCGTCCATGCCGAACTTGTAAATAATGTTCTTGCCGCGCTTCTCGCCCTCGCTGTCGTCGTGGAAGGTCTGCACGCCCGTTATATGTATGCCCTCGTACTCGAACTTGCCGGGCTTATCGAACACGCTCTTGTACTCGCGAACGCTTTTAAGAAAGTTGTGATCGCCGTGCCCGTGCGATACGGTCACGACGTCTGCCGACTGCGGTTCGGCGGCGTATCCGACCATATCGGGATCGTACGGGTCTGTGAGCACCGAAAGTCCGGTGCTTTCCGTAAGAACGAACGAAGAATGTCCCAACCACTTGATTTTCATTTAATTTACCCCTTGTCTGTCCTTAACGAACCGCGCCGAAATTTTTACGGCTCGGTCGATGACTTCGCCCGACGCTTCGAGCGAATATTTAAGCGCTATTTCCACGCCGTCGCCATTTACCTCGACGACGCGAGATTCGGTAACGACGGTCACGTTCATGCCGCCGAACGGCGTTTCGAGCACCGACTCGGCGCGCTCGTCCGAAAATTCGACGGTATACGAAAGTAACCCCGACGCGCACAACCGCGTGCGGAGCTTCGAATGATCCACCGTATATTTATCCTCACCGATAGCGAAGTCCAAAACGAACCCGTCGGCGCGCGGAACAAACCCGCCGCTCAAAACGAGCGGTTCTCCGTCCGACGCAACGGTCGCTTCTATTGGTATTTTGCTACTTCGGGAATTGTCCGAACCGTCCATGATGGTTTTATTCTACACTATATTTATTTTTATGTCAACAAATCGGCGGCTACTTTCTGAGCGCCATAGCTTTTATGTCGTTGACCGCCGTACGGATCTTGGCGTCTGTCGCAATGAGCGAACCTATCTTTGCGCGCGCGTGCATAACGGTTGTGTGTTCTCTGCCGCCGAAGAACTCGCCTATGGACGCGAGCGGAAGATTGGGCAACAGCTCGTTTATTATGTATATGGCTATCTGACGCGGCTCGACGATCTCTTTGTTCTTCTTTTTTCCGATCAAGTCGTCTTTTTTGACGTTGAAGTATCGGCACGTACAATTAACTATTTCGTCGGCGTTGATCTCGTCGTGCTCCTGCACCTGATAATCGCGCAACGCTTCCTGACAAATGGCTATATCGACTTTGCGTTCGTACAGCCGCGACAGGAACACCGCCTTGGTCAACACGCCTTCCATTTCACGGATATTGTCGGTTACGCGCTCGGCTATGTACATGAGCTCGTTCATGCCTATGTTGATCGGCACGTCCTGCGCCTTGGTTTGAAGTATTGCCACGCGCGTTTCGAGGTCGGGCGCCTGAACATCCACTATAACGCTCGACGCAAAACGCGAGCGCACGCGGCTGTCGAGATCGGGAATATCCTTGGGCGGACGGTCTGACGCGAACACCATCTGTTTGCCCGCACTTTTGAGCGCCTCGAAAGTGTGGAATATCTCGTCTGCGGTAGCAGGTTTTTTGCTTATGAACTGAACGTCGTCTATCATCAAAAGATCGACTTTTCTGTACTTGTCGCGGAACGACTGATTATTGACGCCGTTGGGCGAACGTATCGACGCGATAAATTCGTTGATGAACGTATCGGACGAAACGTAAAGTATTTTCATGTTAGGCATGGACATGCGTATCTCGTTACCGATAGCGTGCATGAGATGCGTCTTGCCAAGCCCCACGTCGCCGTATATGAACAGCGGGTTGCACGCCTCGCCGGGATGCTCGGCAACTTCGCGCGCTATGGCCTGCGCATACCTGTTGCACCCGCCTACGACAAACTTGGCAAATGTGTACTTGGGATTGAGCATAGCCGTTTTCGGCTTATCGTCCTCGCCCGAAAGCTCTGAAGCCGCCGACGGCTTATCCGCCTGTTCGAGATACTCGGGCACTTCGTCTTCCGAAATGACTATAAGCGCCGCGGGCGCATCCTCGATGTCGCGAAGCGTGCGTTTAAGCAAAGGCAAATACTTGGCTATGACTTCCGTCTTGGATCCGGGCGTAGGCGAAACAACGCCGAGAATATTATCCTCGACGCGAATAACGCGCAGCGGTTTGATCCACACGTCGAAGCCGAGCGAATTGACTTCGACTTCCAATACCGACAGCATTTCCTGCCAAACAGATTCCACGTTCTTCATCACATACGATTATACACCACTCGCCGACGAAAATCAAGGATTTATCGCATTTTTCGCGTTCATTAAATTGCGTGCCGCAATGCGGCGGCATAATACACAAAGACCGCACTCTACGTGCGGTCATGTCTAACCGAAAACCATTTCTGCGACGGATACGCGTCGCGGTAGATAGTCTTTTTCCGCCCTTCCACAATGCAGTCGTACCGCGTCGGCGAAACGCACTCCACATCGGGCGCATGCCGCATACTCGACAGCACCTTATCCACTTCGTACCGCTTCCCGTCCTTTACGACGGCGAGCGGCGTTATTTTCCCGTTCTCGTCGCACAGCTCGATCACGGCGATCGCTATTCGTTGCATCGTTTATAATACGTTATGATTCTGCCGTTGAGATTCTGCACGTCGGGCTGCCATCGTTCGGATTGACAAAAGCGACTTTATTGCGAGTAAGCATGAGCCGACATAGAACATTCTGTTCGCAATCAATAATTTTCGGCTTTCATTTCGAAAAACGCTTTGGGGTGCGCGCATACGGGGCAAACTTCGGGCGCGGCGTCCGCCACTACGATATGTCCGCAGTTCATGCACACCCAAACGACCTGAACGCCCTTTTTGAACACCTCGTTGCGCTCGATATTGACGGACAGCTTTACGTAACGCTCCTCGTGCGAGCGCTCTATCTGAGCGACCTTGCGGAAAAGTTCGGCTATGTTTGAAAAACCCTCTTTGTCCGCCTCCTCGGCAAACGTTTTGTACATATCCGTCCATTCGAAATGTTCGCCGTCGGCGGCGTCTTTAAGGTTGGCGGGAGTGCTCGCTATCCCGCCGTGCAGCAGTTTGAACCAGATTTTCGCGTGCTCGCGCTCGTTAGCCGCGGTTTCGGCGAATATAGCCGCGATCTGCTCGTAGCCGTCCTTTTTCGCCTTGGAAGCGTAAAAGTCGTATTTGTTGCGCGCCATGCTTTCCCCCGAAAACGCGGTCATGAGATTTTCTTCCGTTTTGGTGCCCTTGAGATTCATATAAACTCCTTGAAAACAAAATTTACGGGTATACCGCCCGCAGTCGATACACCCGTAACTATAAAACAAAAGCGCGGAATGATTTTGTATAACTTCCGCGCATTAAGTCGAATATTGTTCGTTTGTTATTTTTTCCGTTTTACGCCATCCGCAAAAACGTAGCCGAATGTCAAACCGCAACGCCGTCCGCGAGGATAAGCGCCGCCGCGCCTATTATGCCGGCGTCGTTTCCGAGCTCGGCAACCGCAATGTCGAACTTGGGCACGCCCTCGAACCCGTAGTTTCGCGCCTTGCAGTACGCGTCGAGTTTGTCTGTAAGATACTTGCCCTGCGCGCAAACTCCGCCGCCGAGGATTATCGCCTGCGGACGGAAAATATTGGCGAAATTGAGCATGCCTTCGCCGAGATACTTGACGAAATTATCTACTACCGCGACAGCCGATTTATCGCCGCTCTTGCTGCACTCGAACGCCGTGCGTCCGTCCACGTCGTCGAGCGACGGCGAAAATTTCCACATAGCCGACGACTTATTCTCCAACATAGCTTTTTTGGTGTCGCGAATGAGCGCCGTAGCACTGCAATACGCTTCCATGCATCCGCGCCTGCCGCAACTGCACTGTTCGCCGTCCACGACTATGACCATATGCCCGAGCTCCGCGCCTTTGCTTCCGTAGCCCTCGTACAGCTTGTTGTCGATTACGATACCGCCGCCGACGCCCGTTCCGAGCGTTATTGTAACGGTGTCCGAATACGCCTTGCCCGCGCCGTAAACCGTTTCGCCGAGCGCCGCCACGTTTGCGTCGTTGCTCATCTTTACCGGCTTGTTGCGCAAACGCTTATAAAGCATGTCCGCAAGCGGAACGTCCGTCCATTTCAGATTGTACGCACGGTTGACTATGCCGTGCGCCGAATCTATCGCGCCGGGACTGCCCACGCCGACGCCTGCGAAATCGGGATCGGAAAAATCCGCGAGACTCGACACAAGCCCCGCAATGTCGTCCGCTATCTTTTCGGCGCCGCCGTCTACGTCCGTAACGACTCTGCCGTGCTTTTTTATCTTTCCGTTTTCGTCTACGACGCCCGCCTTGATCGACATGCCGCCTATATCTATTCCGACGCAGTACATAACTTTTCCGTCCTACTTGATTATTATGGTGTTTATCGACGATTCGAGTTTGTCTTTGTTCTCCACGTCGCGTTCTTTGAGATATTTTCCGAACATATTGACGGCGCTGTGCCTATCGATTATAACGTATCTGCGGTTGACGGGCAGCCTCTTGTTTTCGCCGGGCGACCCGCCGTTTTTGCCCGTGCCCGAATTTTTGGGCTTGCCCGACTTCGCCTTGCCGCCGCTCGGCTTTGCGGCAGACTTGACCGGCGGTTTCGTACCGCGCCCCGATGTTTCTGCGGACGGCTTTTGTGCCGCACCGTCGCGCTCTGAAGGTTTGACTATGGTTCTCACTTTGGGTATATATATGCCGCGGTCCGGCTCTACGTTCCCGTCAGCATAATCTTCTGCCCCGACGTTTTCCGCATCGACCGAAAATGCCGCGTCGCCGTCGTAGCCGCCGAACGGCTCGTCTTTTTCGGCTGAGCGCTCATACGTCTCTACTCCGTCCGTTTTCTCCGAAGCATACTCTTCCGTCTCATAGACGCTCGAAGTTTCTTCGACCGACCGTTCCCCGCCGTAAGCAAACTCCACGTCCGACTCCGACGCACGATCATCCGCGCGCTCGGTCGATTCTTCGCAGATCCCGTCCGTGCCGTCATCTGAAGCCTGCATATCTTCGTCTAAAGTCCGTTCCGAATACTGTTCGGATTTTTCCGCGTCGGACGCTTGCGCGTCGATATCGTCAAACGAATCGAAGCCGTCGTCCGTCGTATCGGACAGACCTACGAACTCGCTATGCTTTTCGGTTTTTTCGGATTCCACACGCCAATCGAAGTCCTCGCTCTCCGCAGATTCCGAAACGGCAGGCTCTTCCGACGCGCGGTCGGCGGCGGTACTCGTCTTTTGAACCGCCGCGTCCGCGATACGCTTTATTTTGGCAAGCTGCGCTTCGCGTTTTAGCTCCTCTGCGGACTTTTCGGTTTTTGTCTTTTTTTGTTTGCCGTCCGCCTTCTTTCCGCCCTTGATGTTTGCCAGCTTGCAATCGGCAATGAGCGCTATCAGCGACAGTATGAACAATCCGAAAGATATCACCGCGCCCAAAGACGACGCGAGTATAACGAACAGCCGAGCGATAGGAAGCGCGAAACTATCCGAACCGACGACGAGCCACGCCCCGTCCGCGATCACGATTTTGAACGAACCGGACAGCATCGTCAAAACAGCGCAGAACAACAGCGCCGTCGAAGCTATCAAAACGAGCGAAGCGACTATCCTAAGGATAATATCGAAAGCGTTGCATCTGCGCTTACCCTTTGCAACTACCGCTATGACCGAAGCGAACAAAAACAAAATAAGCGCTGCCGACACTCCGACAAAAACTATATCGAATGTGATTTTCCAATCGATCATACTTTAATTATACAACCGCACGCATATTTTGTCAATCCCAAAATCGGCATATGCGACAATTACATGCAAAAAAGTCAGAACATTCGCTTTCGTATCATTATTACGATGACGGGCACGAGAATCGCGACTATTATGCCGAGCACTATCCAAAACCCGTACGGGTTTTCGGCAAACGGCACGAGCACGTTCATTCCCCACAATCCGCTTATAAGCGTCGGTATCGTCAGGAGAATGGTTATTGCCGTCAAAAGCTTCATTACTATATTCTGATTATTGGAAATGACCGAAGCGAACGCGTCCATGGTCCCCGAAAGAACTTCACGGTGAATGGACGCCACCTCGACCGCCTGTTTGTTTTCTATTATAACGTCATCCAAAAGATCGTTATCGTCGTCGTAATGTTTGAGCGACGGCAGCGAACGCAATCTGTTTATCACTACCTGATTGGCGTTTAACGAAGTGGAAAAATAAACGAGCGCTTTGTCGAGCGCCAACAGTTTTATAAGCTCGGTATTTTTAAGCGCGCGGTGAAGCGATTGCTGAATACGCGTCGCCGCCTTGTCTATGAGTTTCAGATATGACAAATATTTTGTAGCGTTTACGTAAAGTATTTGATATATAAACCGCGTGCGCTTGTTTACGTCGAAAGCGCGCACCGCATTGTTGACGAAATCGCCGAGTATGGACGTTTCGCGCAAACACACGGTCACGAAATAATCGCCGTTGAACACCATGCCGAGCGGCAAAGTCGAGTAAACGTACGACGAATCTTTTTCCTCGTTTATGACCGGTATATCCACAAGGATAAGCGTGGTATCGCCGTCCGCGTCTATATGCGCCCGTTCCTCTTCGTCGAGGGCGGCTTTCAACATAACTTCGGGTATGCCTGTCTTTGCTGAAACCTGCTCGACTTCGAGGTCGGACGGATTTTCGAGGTTTATCCAAGTGCCCGGGACAATCGCTTCGCACTCTGCGAGTTCGCGCTTGCCGCTTTCCATTGCATAGATATTAAACATAGTCGCTTTAACAACGGGCGTCACGCCCCGCCGCAAAAGCGGGAGCGCAATTTCTACTTATAACAACTACCGTCGGTATTGTCCATTGTTGTCCTCCGCATTTATTTTATCACATACTCCGCCGCAAATCAAGCGTTTTTTCAAACTGCGAAGAACGAGGTTACGGCGCAATTTCGAAAGTTCGCTCTCAAAACGAAAGGGAACCGACGTAACGCCGTCGGTTCTCTCCCTGTAAATATGGGGGAAACCCGGTAACGCAATAAATTGCGATACCATCATATCTCGGAGTACGGCGCTATCTGAACACTCGCACTCAAGACAATTATATAAGAAGTTTTCTTCTTTGTCAAGTCATTTAAGAAGATTTTTTCTAATATAATATATACGATGATAGGAACACGGATCAGGGAACTCAGATATGAGCGCGGACTGTCGCAGAGCGCACTCGCCAAGCAAATAGGCGTCAGTCAGAAAGCCGTCGATTATTGGGAACGCAACGTCAACGAGCCGAAAGCAAGCTATATCGTTTTACTCGCAGATTTTTTCTGCGTATCCGCAGACTATCTGCTCTGCCGTACGGAAATGTGACGGTATTTACAACGGCAAATATAAAGCGGCGCCGAAGCGCCGCTTTTGCTTTATTTGACTTCTATCTGTTTGCCTGACTCGGCACACACGTAAACGTAATGCACTCCGTCGTCAAGCTCGTAACGGTATTCGTAGCAAATTCGGTCTCTGCCGTCGAGCGAATGTACGACAAGCGTTCCCTCTCCGCCGCCCGCTGCCGAACGTCTTGCTTCGCTCTCCGTCTTTTTTGCCGTCGGGATATCGTTATGCTCCCTATCGCAACCGCCTGCCGTAAACATAACGGCCTCGCCGCCG
The DNA here is from genome assembly GCA_910587455.1 of uncultured Christensenellaceae bacterium. Classification (GTDB taxonomy): domain Bacteria; phylum Bacillota; class Clostridia; order Christensenellales; family Pumilibacteraceae; genus Anaerocaecibacter. The sequence continues at coordinate 76,586 of CAJULK010000007.1, forward strand.
TACACTATGGCGTTTGACAGATCGTCCGCCGCGAGTGCGCCGTCGAAATCTCTGCACATAATCACAGCTATCGACCGACCGACGCGCTCGCTCGCTTTTACGACGAGATCGTCGTATCCGCATGCGGCTGCGGCTTTGAGCGCTATATCCTTGGCGCGATCGGTATCCGTTTCATCTCCGCTTTCCGTGCGCATAAACGAGTATTCGGTTATCTTGTTGCCGCACACTATCGCGTAGCCCGTTCTGCCGTTGCGTTCGGTATTGAACTCCATATGTCCGTCCCACGCGCCGATATAGTCGGCAACAGAAGCGCTTAACGCTTTTTTGACGAATTCGGCGGCTTCCGCGATCTCCTCGTCGGTGGGCGGAGGGATCGGCTCGCCGTCCGATTCGCCGGTTATAAGTTCGCCGTCGTAAACGAACTCGACACCTTCCGACACCGCTTCGTAGAACCGCGTCGAAAGCTCGTACAGTTTGTCCGACATTTCTATAGTGACGGTAGTGTCGTATGAATGAAGCACCGTCGATATGTCGTTGAGAAACGCTTCCTTGCTTCTGTTTTCGGCATAGTCGCCGCCGTCACATTCGAGCGCCGTTTCCGCGCGCACGGCGTGAACGAGCGCGGTTTTATTGATCGCTTCCGCGGGCTTCGCTTCGATACACAGCCTCAGCGCAGACATTCTGTCGCGCAGGCCGTACGCCGCGTCCACCAACAAATGGCGCGAAATATTGTTTCCGCCTGCGTCTTGCATATGCCTTTCCCGCACCGCAAGCACAAGACCGGATATGACCCCGCCGAACATGATCGCAAGCGTAGTTATTATAGTTGCTATAATGAACGCGGTATTCTTTTTTTCGTTCAAATTGTTTACCATTGTTTTTCCCCTTTTAGTTTATGCGACAGCCGTACAAAACCGCGCCGCTGATTTACGTGTACTGCCCATTCGATCACAGAGCGAAGTTGTGCCGACCGATCTTGATATGCACTGTAAGCGTCCATATCCAGCTCGAAGTTGCGGTAGCGGGATTGTAATAGTACAAACATCCGCCGGTAGGATCGACGCCGCTGAGCGCGTCGCGCGCCGCATTGTATGCCGTTTGGTTGGGCGTGAGATTGATCTGTCCGTCGTTGACCGCAGTGAAAGCGTTGCGCTGATATATGACGCCGTAAATTGTATTCGGGAACTTGGACGAACGCACGCGGTTGAGAACGACCGCAGCCACCGCTACCTGACCGTTATACGGCTCGCCGCGCGATTCTCCGTACACGCACCGCGCCAAAAGATCGAGATCGCTCTGACTGACGTTACCTATAGAGCCCGAAGACCCGCCCGACGACGATCCGCCGCTGCCGAGCGTTATGCCGAGTTTCTTTGCCGTAGCCGAACCTACTACGCCGTCGACGGTGAGTCCGCTGTCCGATTGATAGCTCATGACGGCGCACATCGTGCGCTTGCCCCACTGTCCGTCTACCGACGAAGTGTAGTAACCGAGATTTTTGAGCGCAGTCTGAACCGCTTTTACGTTTGCGGTCGTTTTGCCTTGCGTGATGCCGCCGCTTCGCGCCGCAGAAGAAAGAGTCACGCCGAGCCTGCGCGAAGTTCCGCCGCCCACTCTGCCGTCCGTCGTAAGCCCGTTATCCGATTGATAACGCAGTACCGCGGCAAGCGTTTTATTGCCCCAAGCGCCGTCAACCGTTGATTTATAGTATCCGAAAGTCTTGAGCCGCGCCTGAACTGCGGCTACGTTTGCGGTAGTATTGCCGTAAGTGATCCCGCCGCGAATAGGCAAAGTTATGCCGAGCGCGCGTTCCGTGGCGCTGCCGACTATTCCGTCGGCTTTGAGTCCTTTATCCGCCTGAAAACGCTTGACCGCCGAATCGGTACCTTTGCCCCAAATCCCGTCTACGGACGAACGGTAATAGCCGAGAGTGGACAGCCTTGTCTGAACTGCAGCCACGTTTCCGTACGTATTGCCTTTTGCTACGTCGGCGAATGCCGTTATCCCGCCCGCAACGGTTGCGATCACGATCACGAGCACGCAGGCGGCAAGGACCGCGGCTGTACGTCTTAACGATTTTGTCATTTCTTTGGTTCCTTTGTTTTTCTTGTACTTGACGGCGCAACGATCGAATCAGCCGAACAATTCGGCAAAGAACGATTTATAAACGAACTCTTCGCCGTAACACAGCGGCGGATATATGACGCACCACCAATTATCGCCTGCGGCTTCGCCGAGTTCTATAATGAGCGCGTCGTAGTATCCTTCGGGCACAACTTCGTCTTTGTACATTCGCGACGGAAAATACTCGTTACGAAGCACGGCTCGCGCCGAATACGAAAACCCGTTTTCTCGAAGTTTGCCGGTCGCGATGTCGGACAGTATGTCCAGCCTTTCGCCAATCTCGGCGTACGCCTCGTCGAAAGTGCTTTTGCGGATATTGTTTTCGATATAATCGTTTACCGCGTCGCGCACTTTGAGCTTGACCGCCTGGTCGTCTTGCGAATTCGAGTTTGCACGTATATGCAAACGCAACATTTCGCCGTCGTAATTATTATTGTCAATACACGCGCAAAATATTGCCGGAATACAAAAAATTATGGCGACGGACACCAACAAAGATATTATCTTCAACAATATATCGACCGATTTTTTCATACACACGATTATTGCCCGCCGATATGACATATATACGGTGTTATAAAAATTCCGCAAACAAAAATGCGCCTAATTACATAATGTATATACTTCCACTTTCATCACTCTCGCTATTTTGAATAACGCATTGATAAAAAAATTTTCTCCGGATAAAATTCTGTTAAATGTGGATATGCTTATTCTGCAAAGTTTACAAAAAGCGGTTTTCGTTAAATTGTGTGCGCCGATATAATCCGAAATTTTTTCGGTATTTATCTTATTTTCCATAATATTTCCTCCATATTACCATTCGGTAATATAATTATATCATTACCGTTTGGTAATGTAAACCGTTTTTATTACCGTTTGGTATAAAATATATGCGAAACGATATTCGGACGAGGTATATTATGAACAAGTTTGCCGAAAGACTGACGGAACTCAGAAAAGAGAAAAATCTCTCTCAAAACGAATTGGCAAAACAACTGAATATAAGCGTCGCGTGTATAAATCGTTGGGAAAACAATTTGCGCGTGCCGAATATAGACAGTTTAGCATTACTATGCAAATATTTTTCGTGCAGTGCCGATTATTTAATAGGCTTGGAAGACTGAGCGCCTATTTGTTTTAGGTTACTATATAAGCTATACGACGCAAAAAAACGACGTTATCTTTCTATCCATTCGTACATGACTCCGACCTTTGCGGGCGCAAACACCGCAAACCCGTTCTCGCCGCGCAACCGCGCCGCGCAAGCCGCGAATTTATCAATATCCGTAAAGTAGCCGAGAACCATGCCGCCCGAACCGGTCATATTGACGGTCGCGCCGCATTCGCGCAAAAGCTCCGCATTATGCACGACCGACGGCTCGAGCATAGAAACGGGCTTGTAAAGCGCGTTGCCCGAAAGTCCGAGCGCGGCGGGATCGCCCGACAAAAGCAGCTCGCACAGTTTTTCAGTATCCGTCGGGCAGAATTGTTTATCGCGGTACATCTCGTCGAACTTGCCGTACGCTTCGCGCGTGGAAACGCTGCCCGACATCAACCCGACCGCGAATATTTTTAACTTGTTTTCCATAAAAAACATGTCTTCGCCCACGCCGCGTACCCGCGCCAAACCGCCCGTAAGCATGAACGGCACATCCGATCCGACCGAAAGCGCCGCTTTGCGCACGTCCGCCGTATGCGGCAAGCCGTAAAGCACGTCGAATGCGCGTATGACCGCCGCACCGTCTGCGGATGAACCGCCGAGCCCCGCGCCGACGGGAATACCCTTTTCTATAAATATATCCATTCCGCGCCTGCCGACAAGCTCGCACATTTTGCGCGCTGCCGTTGCGGCGGTGTTTTGCTCGCCTATTTCGGCGTTTGCGAACACGACGTTGATCTTGTCGTCGGCGCGCTCCGTCACGGTGAGCGTATCGAAACGGTCGAGCGACATCATCACGCTGTCGAGAGTGTGAAGCCCGCCCGCTGCGCCCGTAATATTGAGCGATATATTGGCTTTTGCGAAAGCACGCAACTTTAATTTTCTCATGTTTCGATTATAACACCGCCGACGTCCGTTGTCAATCCGTTTTTACGCAGCATAAAACGCGCGGCAATGCCGCGCGTTTTCGATACCCGTCTCTGTTATTTTATACAGAAATTGACAAGCCGCTCGCCGCCCGCAAACGGTGCCTGACAGTCGTTCTGCTCGGCTACGCGCTCGGGCGAACAGCAAAGCGCTTTCGCCGCCTGCCACAGTGTTTCGCCGGGCTTGGCGATATGAACGATCACCGTCGCATCGGGCGCGGGGATAGCTTCGCCGCGAACGACGGACACCACTGCAGGCACGGTTTTGCACGACGACGCACGCACCGTGAAAGCCACCTCGGCTTTTATGTCGAACACCGATTCGCGCCTGATCTTTACCGTAACGTCTGTCACCGTCGCGCGCGCTCTTACTTCGGTCGCGTCGGTATGCAAAGACAACGGCATTGAAAACGGCAGCCTGAACGACAGCGTATCCACGGCGTTCTTTTCGGCATTGTAATAAACCACGTCACCGCCCACAAGTCCTTCTACGTTTACTTTACCGCCGTCGATACGCACGTCGCCTATCGAACACACAGTGTTGGCCACGCACAGCACGTTGTCCGCCGCGAGACGTTCGGGCGCGAGCGTAACCTGCCCGTCTACCGCGTCCGTCACCGTCTGCTGCGGTTCGACGGAACAGCACAGTATCTCCGAAGTTTCGGTTTCGAGCACGCTGTCCGCACAGAATACGTCGGTCACTGTCTGCGCCGTTCTGTGCGCAAATACTACCGCATCTATCGCGAGAGTCACCGAAAGTTCGAGCTTGCCTTCATCGTTGATCGCAGCGGCGGAATCGACCGCGCAAACGTCGGCATAGGCAGTGCACGCGGGATCGGCGCCGAGCGCGGCAACGCTTTTGACAAACGGCGTAACTATGCGATTGCTCGCTATAAGATCGTCAGCGCGCGTGATAACATTGCTGTAAACGGCGCCGGAAATTTTGACGTCGCCGTCGCCCACATCGACCGCGGTCACGACCGCCTTGCTCGTAACGCATACGATCTCGCACGGCTTTACGGTTATGCTGTCGGTGACGTAAACGGTCTCTGACTGCTCGGCGATCACCGAGCAGTATCCGATCTCCGAGTTTTCTGAGTATATCCCGTCGCCCGTGTCTGATATGCAATCGCAGCCGTGATGCGCTACGGCAAGCGCGTCGGTATCTATTACGGCAACGAGCTTGATCGCGCCGCCGTCGCTCGTAGCCTCGCAGTTGATGACTTCGGGCGAAAGCATGATCTTCATGCCGCCGACTATCGAGGGCGAAGCGATCTTATCCGAAAACTCGGCAACCGCCGAAACACATTCCGTGCGTCCGCCCGTAAGAATAAGACAGTCGAATCTCACCTTGCCTGTATATCTGACCTCGCCGGTGAACACCTCGCTCACGCTCGTCGTCACATTAGCCGCCGCCGACAATATGCGGCACTCGCCTTCTGCGGACTGACGTGCTTCGACCACCGCCTGACCGCGTGCGACCGAGATAAATTCGTCGCTTTTGATACTGTTTGTTTCGGGCATATTCGCCTCCTTGCGTTTATGTTATCGCTATAAGATATTCGCGACAGGCACGGAATATGCAAGACGAATAAGACTTTCGAAGCATATAAAAATTTTTGCGACAAAATACGAAGTTTTACGGCAAAACAAAAACCGCGCGAACGCGGTCAATGCCTCGATACATATAATGGAAAACAACGGCCGGCGCCTCGACCCATCAAGCTCTCGTGAATATAATGTCGCCGCAAATAACGTCCGAATACGAAAACGACACAAGATCTCCCGCCGCCGCCCGAAACGTGAATACAGACGGGAAAGTATCGACTATCACCCCGTCGTAGCTTACCGTCTTTTTTCTGCCTTTATTGACCGATACGGATAGAGCCTTGCCTTTAAGCTCGATTATCTTGGCTTTTACTTCCGCAACGGAAACTGCGCGCTGTCTCATTGGTTTTACCTCCGCGAAAATTATGGACGCGACCGTGCCGCTTTATACCCGTCTACACGAATTTTACAAAATAAATCATAAAAATCTTCCAAACGGCGCTCAAACAGTTTACAAAAATAGCAAAAACGCATATAATATGTGCGATTCATTAAGCGAATAACGGAGAAAGCTATGAAGAAACAGGATAAGAACGTTCAAGACGCACGCCCCGTATATGTGCTCTGCCCCCGTTGCGAGATCAACTACATCGACAAACGCGACAAATATTGTGCCGTGTGTAAAGCCGAATTGGGCATAGGCGATCCTTCCATACTGCTTCCCGACGAGGACGAAGCGCAGGAAGAACGCATTTGCCCTATATGCCGCGTCAATCTTTTGGATGAGGACGAAGAAGTCTGCATCGAGTGCAAAAAAGACCTCGAAGAAAAGGGAAAAGAAGTTCGCGAAACGCCGGACGAGGACGAAGACAACATGAACGATTGGGAACCGTTTGACGACGAGGAGGAGGAAGAAATCCCCGACGGCATGCAGGAAATACTCATCGACGAAGAAGAGGAAGAGGAAGAAGAGGAAGAAGATATCGAATCCGTTTCCGACGATCCCGACGACTTCGATTTCGACGTAGACCCCAACGACTTTGTAGAGGACGACGAAGAAGAGGAAGAGCTTTAAGCGTTTTCCGCTTTTACACGCGCATTAACATAAACGACCCGCACGCTTTATCGTCGGGTCGTTTTTTATACAATAAATACTATAATCGGCAAGCCATGCGTCGTCACATGCCGTCGCCGTCGGGCGCGGGCGCACCGCACGCTTCGCCGCCTTTCGCCTGTTCTATGCTGCGTTGTTTTTTGTACATTCTGCTCCAATTTACAAAACCGTACAGATCGAGCGCGAGAAACGCGACGAAGCAGACCACCATCGGCAGATACATTATTTCGTCCGCGCTCGCCATTGCCCACAGCGCAATGAGCACAACGTCGTTGACCGCGTAACCCACCGCGTAGAAGCGACTGCGCCGCGCCGTGAGATATGCCGCGGCAAACGAAGTCAGAACGGACGCGGTGCTCACTTCCAAATTGGACGTACCGAGCACACGCAATATAAAATAGAATGCGACCGTCACGGCAACAGACAGCGCCGCGAATATCCCCCACTCTTTTCCCGAAAGCGTGTTGACCTTTACTTCGCTTTTCTTTCCGTCAAACGGATGCCGAAGCCACGACACAAGCGCCGCAACGGCGATGGGCGCGCTCATGCCTATATAAGTTATCATTTCGCCGTAGTAACCGAAAGAATACGATATGATCCCGTAAAACACCGCAAATACGATAACAAGCCCCTGCCCGACCGGATTGCCCTTCGATACCAATACCAGCGCAGCAAAACCTATAAGCGCCCCAGCAAGATAGTGATACTGCGTATTGCCGAACGCAAAAAAACACGCGATCGTCGCCGCGGTGCTCAAGCCCCAAATGATCCATTCGGTCGGGGTAAGGAATTTGAAAAATGCTGAAAGTTTAGACATGGTGTTTTTCAAAAAAATAGCACTCTGTTCGTATCTTCAAAGACCTAACGATAGAACAAAATGCCGACGCATCCGCAAGCACTCGGCAACGCTTGCATTTTTATTGATTTTTTATATTATATACGCGTGATTTTATTTTGTCAAGCATATAACACCGTGCGATTGTACGCCGCGCCGCTCATCGCTCGAAAACGTTGATTATTTCACGCCCCGATTTTCTCGCATAGTCCACGGCAAGCGCCGTTCCGCTGCGCCCTCGCTTGCGCATTGGTACATATTCACTGTCGAAATAAGTAACGAGCACGTCGCACATATCTATCATCGCTTCGTTCCTTTTGATGTACGAACTTATGCCGGCATGCCGCACCTGCTGCGGGAATACCGTTTCGTCGTACAACGTCATGAGATAGTCTTTATATTCGACGCTTATGCTCTCGAATGAGGAACGGACGTACACTCTGCGAATGTGCCTGTACTTTTCTTTAAGAACAGTCGCCGTTTCAAGACACAGCGAGTCGAAAGCGCTTCCGCTTCCGAACAAAAACGTATCCGCACCGCGACGTATAAGCGAAACGACAATACCCGTAAGCCGCGCCGCCAACGGCTCGGTGTCGTCAACATTCCTGTGACCTATAAAAGCAACGATCATACCGCCCGCCTCAATACGATTATACTACACCGAAAGCGTTCGGTCAACCGTACGTACGGTATTACGAACGTCTTTGCGAATAAAGTTTAATATAATTGTCAATGAAAGACAACAGGCGGTACAAAACCATGAAACTCAACGAAGCGATATTTCTGCGCATACGCGAGCTTGCGAACTCTCACGGACTTTCTGTCTATAAGCTCGCCAAAAACAGCGGCGTACCGCGCTCGACCGTAGCGACCATGAGAATAAACAAGTCGGTCGGTACGGCTTCCATATACGGTATTTGCGAATATTTGGAAATGACCTTGTGTGATTTTTTCCGCTCGCCGCTATTCGACCGCGAGAATCTTATGGATTAAGATTAAAAAGCGAACCGATTGTTCGACGTCGGCTCGCCCTGCGGCGAGAAGCTCCTCGCAATAACGCGAACATAATATTATTCTGTCATTCCTAACGGGCGAGCGCAGTCAGATACAATTAGTATCGTAACGTATACATAAATCAATCTTCGATTGCGATGTTAAGCATCCCAACCTTAATTCCGTTACCCGTTCAAACGGAAATCCACGCGGTCGCCCTCGACTTTATCTACTATAATGCTCACTTTGTCGCCGAGCGCGAACTTTGCCCTGCCGCAAGAAATGCACATGCGCTTTCGGTCGAATGTCGCGGCGGGCGGAAGCGTCGAAAGTCTTACCAAGCCTTCCGCCGAGTTATCGAGCTCGACGAAAAACCCGAAATCGGTGACCGAGCTTATAACGCCGATATAGTTTTCGCCGATATGATGCGACATGTATTCGGCCTTTTTGAAATCATCGACTTTGCGCTCGCAGTCCTGCGCGATGCGCTCCGCTTTCGAGCTTTGTTTGGCAGCGTCCGACGTAAAGTCTTTGAACTTTTTAGCCGCAGGCGCGCCGCCGCGCAAATACGCTTTGATTATGCGATGGATAGCAAGATCCGGGTATCTTCTGATAGGCGACGTGAAATGGCAGTAATACTTTTCCGCAAGACCGAAATGTCCTTCGTTTTTCGGCTCGTACGTCGCTTTTGCCATGGCGCGGATCGCCACGCGCGACACCGCAGACAAAATATCGGGTCTGACGCCGGCAAGCAGCTTTGCTATCTGCTCGGGAGCGGGATCGGCGGGACAGTTTACGCCGGCGCCGACTGCGTCGAGATAATCGTTTAGCGCCTCGATTTTTTCGGGCGACGGCTTTTCGTGCGCACGGTAAACGAACGGAAGTTTTAATCTTTCGAACTTTTCCGCGACAGCGCAGTTTGCGAGTATCATAAACTCTTCGATTATACCCATGCTGAACAGCGCGGGCTTTTTCGCAATATCGACCACATGCCCGACCGAGTCGAACTTGATCTCCGTTTCGGTCGGCAGGAATTCTATCGAACCTTTGCTTTCTCTTAATTTCATCCGCTTTTCGGCGAGTTCTTTCATAAGCTCGATTGACGGAACGAGTGCGGAATATTTTTGACGAAGCCGCACGTCGCCGTCGATTATCGCCTGCACGCCCGAATACGTCATGCGCGCCGCCGAGCGTATTACGCCCTCGCAGACTTCGTAGCCTATCCGCTCGCCAGACTCGTCGAGAGCGATAACGACCGCGAGCACGAGCCTGTCCTCGCCCTCGTTGAGCGAGCACAGCCCGTTAGACAACTCTTCGGGCAGCATCGGTATTACTCGGTCCGCAAGATACACGCTTGTCCCGCGCCGAAACGCTTCTCGGTCGAGCGGCGAACCGTCCGTTACGTACTGCGCCACGTCGGCGATATACACGCCGAGCCGATACCCGCTCTCCGTCTTTACGATAGACACCGCGTCGTCGAAATCTTTGGAATCGTTGCCGTCTATAGTGAATACGGTTTCATTCCGAAAATCGGTGCGGTACGGCTTTAACGCTTCATTCCGATCTATCTCGGGCGGAAACGCGCGCGCTTCTTTGAGCACGTCCTGCGGAAATTCGGTGCGCAGATTATGCGAAGCGATCACGCTTTTCACGTCCATACCTATTTCGTCGCTGCGCCCGAGCACGGCAAGAACGCGCGCAACGTCGCCCTTCGACGTTTCCTTAACATCGATAATGACCTTATCGTGCTCGCTCGCGCCGCCGAGCGACGTTATTTCCAAAAGTTCGCCGTAATGCTTGTCGTCGGGCACTGCGCAAAACAGATTATCGCGGTAGACCACCGTCGCAACTACAGAAAGAGGATTGCGTTCGACTATCTCTATGACGCGCCCTTCGCGACGGCGTCCGCCCTCGCGCGCGGCTCTGTCGCTTATCACGAGCACTCGAACGGTATCGCCGTGCCGAGCGCCGCACAGATTGACGCCCGAAACGAAAACGTCGCGTTCGCCGTCCGAAACGAACCCGAACCGACTGCCCTTTCCGTCCAATACGCCCGTTACCGTCGGCAGCGTGTAATTATCGAACTGCGAAACGGCGGCGCACGCGGCGCCGCGCCTGCCGCCCGACTTTTTGTTGCACGCGCCGCGCTTGGGTTTGAAATTGTTTTTACGATTTTTTTTCATGTACATATCCTATTATGACTCATTCGATTGCAAACAAAAAGGGCTTATTCAGCCCTTCCCGAAACTTGAACGCTACGCGCTGCGATCTCAATAACCGAGATTGTATCTCGATATGATCAAGGAAACGAAGAACAGTATAGCAAGCACGCCCTCGATTATACCGAGCACCACGGTAACTTTCTTCATTACCGATTCGAGCGACTTTGACTTATCCTTGGCGTAAAACGTATCGCGTTGACCGGACAGCGCACCCATACCGGATGACGACGACGGCTGAAACATTATGACGAGTATGAGCGCAAGCCCTATGGCAACCATAAGGCATACCAAAACTATGCGAATATACGGGAAAGAATTTGCGACCCAATCGGGTACGGACGATAAAAACGACATAGTAAACACCTCTTTTTATAAAAAGCATTGATATTATATCACAACGCTCGGCGTTTCGCAAGCGTTTTTACAAGTAAATTTCGGAAATAGACTATTCGAAGTCCGCGACCTGCCGAATATGAAACGCGAATGAAACGTTTTCGCCGGCACCCGCAGGCAAAGGAATACCGTATCCGACTAGCGCCGCACCCGAAAACGTCTTGTCTGTTTCTCGGACATGATATAGATTGTGCGCGTCAAGCCCGTCGAATCTGACGCGCTTTAAGCCGGTCTTACCTGCTCCCGAGCATACGGAATACGCCTTGGACTTGTCCTTGGAAACGACGGTATCGACATTGCCCGAGCCGTACATGTCGCCCGCCGCAATAAGCTCCGCGTCGTCCTGATAAGAGTATATTTGCGCGCGAAAAGCGTTTGCCGTATTTCCGTCCACGGCGAGCGGATCGAACGCGTACGACAGCGCGCCGAATGTCGCGCGGTCGAATTTGGATTTGAGCATAACGTCGCGCGGCGTCCATTCTACACGGCTCGTGAGCATGCACGGCGGAAACGGCTCGAACTCCGTTCGATCGACGGGCTTAGCCCCCACCGTCATGCAGTAAGCTCCCATACCGAGATCGCACTCGCCGTCGCATAAAACGGTCAGATCGGCATACTCCGCACAAACTTCGCCGAGAGCCGAATATGCGCGCACGCACCTGTCGAAAACCTGCTTGGCAGACGCGCCTTTGTTCTTTGCGGTAAGCAAAATTACGTTAGCGCCGAGTTCCGCAGCCGCTTTCAGGCTGTTATCGAAACAGCGTTCGATCGGCAATCCGATACCGAGTTTCAATCCTACGTCCGTCGCGTAAACTTTGGCGGCGGAGATCCCGTCACGCACTTTTTCGTCGATCTCCGACTTAACGTCGAGCATAAACGTATCGACGCCGAGTCGGGACGAAGCGGCCGTTTTTTCGCGCAGTCCTGCCGCGTCGCAGGGCTTAGCCGTCCCGTCAACGATATAGATAGGCCTGCGCCGAACGGCATACTTTTCGGGCATAAGCAGCTCGCGGATCACGTCGTGCACAGCGCGTGCGAGTCCGCCGACGCCCCTGTCCGAATACATCATAAACGTTTCGGGCGAACAAAACGTCTTGCCGCCGCCGAGCGCATACGGCTCGTCCGAAAAATCGAGCGCCAGCCCTATGCTTTCGCCGTCCGTTTCGACAACGTATCCCCCGCCGTATATCATGCCGAACCCATACGCGGCATAGCCGCTCGCCGCCGCAACGACGGGAGTCTTGCCGTCCGTTACGAATTTACCGTCCGCATGTTTTTTCAATCCCGACGAACGCAATATTTCCGCGCCGCCGACTATCCTCGCGCCGCCGCAAAGCGCATACGTAATTTCGATATCCGAGCCGCGGTTGATAAGTTCGAATCTTCGCGCTATGCCGCCGCGCGATATAGGTTTGTAAAACAACCTCAATTCGAGCGCGTTTTTTTCGTCCTCGAGCACCGCCTCGAGCGTTTTGCCGCAGCGCAGCGTCGGGAACGCGCACTCCGTCCGTCGGGTAACGACCTCGCACGACTTTAGGCTAAATGCGGTCTTTACCGCCTTGCCGCCGCGCGACAGTTCGAATCCGTATTCGCGGCAGCCTCCGCCGACCGCCGACCGCATGTCGTCCTCTGGCTCGACTCGCGCGCCGAAACAAAGGTGCGCAAGCCCGCCGTCTGTGCGCGATATATAGCACGCTTCGCCGCCCGTCATATACATAATTCCGTTATCGGTTTTAATCATAATAATCTACCCGCCGTCGTCATGCCCGTTATCTTTAGATCAAAAAAGTTTGGCAGTAACGTCCAAAAACAGTTTTTGCGGTAAAACATGCCGCAAAAAATTGAGCATCTTGTACTTGAACCCGACAATATAAAGCGGCTTTCGGCACTTGACGCAGCACTTGTATATCTTTTTGCTCGCTTTTACGGGATCCATACGCTTATGCTCGCGCGAATCTATTTTACGCGCGGAAACGCTCGGCTCGTCGCCGTACCGTTCGCCGCCGTCGCCGAACTTGACGCGGTTTGCCGTAAAGTTTGTGCGTATATCGCCGGGACACACCGAACTGACGCAAATCCCGTGTTTTTTCAGTTCCATGTACAGACCGAACGCCGCCATATTGACCGCAGCCTTGCTCGCGCAGTACATGGCGCGAAACGGCAATGCGAACAACGCGCACGCAGACGATATAAACACGGCTTTACCGCCGCGATGCATATATTTGAGCGCGTGCCGCACAAGCCCGAGCGCTCCGCCGAAATTAAGCGCCATCTGCCGCTCTATCTCCTCGGTCGGCAGAAGTTCCGTCGCACCCGAAAGCCCGCCGCCCGCACACGCGATCACGGTGTCGATGCGTCCGTACTTTTCCGCTATACCGTCCAGAGCCGCAGTCAGAGCGTTTTCGTCCGTTACGTCTACGGCAATATCATCGCCGCTTGCCGAACGCGCAAGCCCTATCACGGTATGCCCGTCCGCGCGGTACAGTCGGCACAACTGTTCGCCTATTCCGCTCGTACAGCCGGATATAACGACAATGCGCTTTATATTATTTTTCATCCGGCGCTTTTTCGGCTTTAACGCCGTCCGAAGTTTTGCCGTCTACGTCGGTATTCTTCCTGCCCGACTTTTTTTTGGGCGCCGCCGAGCCCCCGAACGCAAGCAACCTGTTTATCGCCGCCAAAAACTCGGGTTCGGTCTTGTATCCCTCTGCGATAAGCGCCTCGTTGTAAAGCACCGTAACAGTATCGTCGAAACGCGCGTCGTCCGCCGACTCCAACGCCGCGATCACAGGATGATCGAGATTGACCTGCAATACTCTGTCGGCTTTGATCCCGCCGCCGAGCGCCGTCATGACGCGCTCCATTTCAAGCGACACGTCGCCCTTTGCCGCAAGACATACGGGATAAGACTTAAGTTTGGAAGTGGGTGCCACGCTCGCCTTGCCTTTAAGCGATTTTTCGATGCGCTTTATAAGCTCTTCGTGCCCCGACGCGCCCGTCTCGCCGCCGTCCGCATTGCCCGACGCCACGTTCTCGAATTTATGTCCGTCGTACTCGTCGAGCATACGCGCCACAAATTCGTCAACGGGATCGACAAAATACAAAACGTCCTTACCTGCGGCGCGCGCTCCTTCGAGCTGCGGCAGCATAGATATCTTTTCGACGGTTTCTCCGCATGCGTAAAGTATCTTGTCGCCGTCGGTCAGCTTTTCGGCATATTCCTTGAAAGTAACGAGTTTTTTGTTCGCGTCGGAATAATAAAGGAACAGATCTTTGAGCTTGTCTTTTTCCGCGCCGAAGTTGTCGTACGCACCGTACTTGATGGCTTTGGAAAACGCCGTAAACAGCTTTTCGTATTTCTCTCTGTCGTTTTTGAGCAGTTTGGCAAACTCGGACAGTATCTTCTTTTCAAGCCCTTCGGCTATCACGCGCAACTGCCTGTTGTGCTGAAGCGTTTCGCGCGAAATGTTGAGCGCAAGATCGGGCGTATCCACAACGCCGCGAACGAATCCGAGATATTCCGGGATCAGTTCGGCGCATTTATCCATGATCAAAACGCCGTTGCAGTACAGTGCAAGCCCGCGCTTGTAGTCCTTTGTGTAATAATCGTATGAAGGCTCGCTCGGCACGAACAAGAGCGCCGTATAGCACGCTCTGCCCTCCACGCTCGTGGAAACGGTGAGAAGCGGCGCCGTGAAATCGCGGTACGTGTGTTTGTAAAAATCGTCGAGTTCGTTCTCTCCGAGATCGGATCTGCGCTTTTTCCATACAGGCGTCATCGAATTGAGTGTAGACATTTCCTCGACGGTCGCGCCGCCGTCCGCCTTCTTTTCTTCGGGCATACGCACGGGATAACGGATATAATCGGAATATTTTTTGACGAGCGCGCGAAGCGCGGACTTTTCGAGATACCTCGAATAGTTTTCGTCGTCGTCCGGTTTGAGCGTGAGTATAACGCTCGTGCCCGCAGTATCACGTTCGGCGTCCGAGATCTCGAAGCCGCTCGATCCGTCGGACTCCCACTTGTGCGCAACGCTCTCACCCGCTTTGCGGCTGATAACGGTAACTTTTTCGGCGACCATGAACGCGGCGTAGAATCCCACGCCGAACTGTCCGATAAGGTTTTCCGTATCCGTTCCGTCGCGCTCTTTCTTGAACGCCTCGGTGCCCGACGCGGCTATTACGCCGAGGTTGTCCTCGAGTTCTTTCGCGCTCATTCCTATGCCGTTATCGCTGACCGTGAGCGTGCGCGCAGCTTTGTTCGGTTCTATGTCGATAACGTACTCGGCATCGAGCGACGAATCTGTAAGCGCCATAAATCTGCGTTTGTCGATAGCGTCCGACGCATTGGATATGAGTTCGCGCAAAAATATCTCGCGATTGGTGTAAATTGAATTGACCACGAGATCGAGCAATTTTTTGGATTCCGCTTTGAACTGTTTCATAAATCCCTCCGCAATAAAACAAACATAAAAACGCAGCGGTTCGGGTGTTTCGCACCTCGGTAACCGCCGCGCTTATTCACGACTATTCGGCGCGGCTGAATCCGCGCCCGACTACTTCGCTCGTCGTCGAAACGTAAGCGAAAGTATTGGGATACTTTTTGAGTATCCTGTTAAACTCGGCAAGCTGACGTTTTCTTATAACGCAGATCAAAAGCGCCTGCTTGCTGTGCGCATACATGCCGACCGCGTCCATTTTGGTAACGCTGTGCCCGAGCTTTTCAATAAGCTCTCTGCTGAGCGACTCGGGATCGTCGGTGATGATTTCGTATTTGAGCGCAGATTTGAAGCCTGTGAGAATGACGTCGCCCATGAGCGCGCTGCAAAACAGTTCGGCAAGCGACATAAGCACGGGCGTAAGCCCCTGACCGAGAACAAAGAACGACACGAAAATAACTATGCCGTCAAGCCCCATGATGAACCAAGTGATATTCGTGGCGACATACTTGCGCTGAATAAACGCCGCAATTATGTCCGTGCCGCCGTTCGAACCGCCCGACTTAATCATTATTGCGATCCCTATACCGCTGAGAACGCCGCAAGCAATAGCCGCAAGCACCGGCTGCGCATTGGGATCGGCGGGACTGTACTGCGGAAAACCGAATTCTTTCATGAGCACCATGCCTGCAGACGACAGTCCTATAGCGGCCGTGGATTTTATCGCGTACGACTTGCTCAGGAATATAAACGCCAAAACGATCAGCGGCGCGTTGATTATAATATTTGTGTAACCAGTCGAAAATCCGGTGCCGAGCTCTATCATGGTGCCTATGCCCGTTATTCCGCCCGGCGCGAACTTGAACGACAGCATAAACGAATGAACGCATACCGACCGAATGAACGCCGAAATAAGTATCATCACGGGCGACACGACGAAGTTATGTATGCGCTTTTTCGTCTTTGCGGACATCTTCTTTTTTGCCTTTGCGGGCGCGGGCGCTGACGCAGACGCGGCAGGCTCCGATGCAGGCACGGCGACCGTAGCCGCCGCTTCGGACGACTGCATAGGTACGACCGAATCTTCGGATGCGCCTACGGGCGACGGTTCGCTTTGCAACGGCTCTTGATCTTCCGCAACAGGCTCTTTGTTTTCCATTGTTTCCTTCCGAATGAGATAGTAATACCGATCGGGCTTGGGCAAGATCGGCGACATTATCGATTATATCAAACGCCTGCGGCAAAAGCAAGCATTTAATGAAACTGCCCGATAAATAATTTATGCCGTTACATAGTATACGCAAATATGCGCGGCGCTAAGCCTGTATTTCTGGCGCTTCGAACATACCCGACACATTCATATCGGCACATTTGCGATCCGAGTCCGAATTGAAATGCACGCCGTCGCCTATGACCGCCACCGTAACGCACCCCGCGCTTCTCGCCGCACGAAGCGCCTGCGGCACGTCGTCGAACACTACGCAATCTTCGGGCGAAACACCTGCAAGCTCGGCAGCACGCAAGTATATGCGCGGATCCGTCTTTGCGAATCCCGTCTCGTCGGCTGTCACCAAACCGTCGAAAAATTCGAATATGCCGTTGTTTTTCAGGCACGGTTCGGCAAGCTCGCGCGAAAGGCTGGTCACCGCAAATATCTTTATTCCGCGCGCCGAGCACGCCGCAACGTATTCTTTCGCCCCGTCGAGCAGTTTTATATCGTGCGCATAGGCGTCGAGCGCAAGCTCCGACCACTCAGACATCAGCTCTTCGGCAGTATCAGCAAGTTTGTAATAATCTATAGTGAAATGAGCCGTGTTTCTGAACCCGAGCGCCGCTATCGCCGAATAGTATTCGGCGGTCGGCTCGTAACCGCGTTTGCGCAAAAAAATATCGTCGATGTCGCGCCACAAGCGCGTGGAATCGAAAAGCGTGCCGTCAAGATCGAATATCGCGACGCGTATACCCGAAAGCGCTTCAGCCGTTATTTTTGTTTTCATCGGCAGCCCTCTTTTCGGCGGCGAACTCTTTTGCGAGCGCCGTGCCTACGGTCATGCCGTCCGCGACCGCGCGCCCGATCTGTTTGATCCCCGACGTGCAATCGCCTGCCGCATACAATCCCGCCACGTTTGTCATGCCGTTTCCGTCAACCTTGATCGCACCGCGCTCGTCCGTAAACACGCCCAT
This sequence comes from uncultured Christensenellaceae bacterium, assembly GCA_910587455.1. Lineage (GTDB taxonomy): Bacteria > Bacillota > Clostridia > Christensenellales > Pumilibacteraceae > Anaerocaecibacter. The sequence goes on from CAJULK010000007.1 coordinate 94,526, forward strand.
GCTTTTTGCGATTGCGGAACTACCGAGTACGCCGAGTGCGACAAATAATCCGTCGAGTTCAAGCGTAGTTCCGTCCGCGAATTCGACGCCGCAAAACCTGCCGTTTTCTCCGACGCGCGCGCGCGAAATCTTTTTATCAATCGTGTCCGCCGCGGAAAACGACGGAACGGCGCCGTCCGTAAGCAAATACGTTTTACCCGCAAACCCGCAAAGAACGTTATACTCGTGCTCGGCGTAATCGCCCGCGCCGAGAACCCCCACCGCCTTTTTGCGGTAGAAAAAACCGTCGCAAACTGCGCAATACCCGACGCCCTTACCCTCAAGTTTGTCCAGCCCCTCGATCTTCGAACGCGTATGCGATGCGCCCGTCGCGACTACGAGCCGCGCCGCGCTGTACTTTCCGCCGACGGCAGTGACGACGAAACGCTTGCCGTCGAACTCCGCGAACGTGACCTCGTCCGAAATTACTACGGCGCCGACAGATTCAGCCTGCGCCAAGCCCGCGTCATAAAGCGCCGCCCCTTCGACGGCGCCCGTGCCGTAATAATTTTCTATACGCTTCGCGGAATGAAGCGCGGACTTTTTGTTGTGAACGACGCAAACCGACATTCCGCCGCGCGCCGCATAAAGCGCCGCGGAAACTCCCGCCGGTCCGCCGCCTATAATAATTACGTCGAATATTTTATCCATACGCATATTATAATCGACGCGAATACTATTGTCAAGCCGTATACTCCGGTTAACTAATCATGTATACTTTATCATCTTATAATACTTATAACTACTATCGCTCGTTCCTCTGTTATCCCAATCGGAAAGATACGAAACAAATCCTATAGATGAATATAAATTATATGCAATAGCATTATCGCTGTAAACCGATATAATAACGTTTCGTCCGTTCTCTCTCGCACGTTGAATAATATTGGCAAGCAACAATCTTGCAAAACCCATTCCTCTGTATTCTTCTTGTACACATAAATCACAAATCACATAGAAAGAACCGACGACATCCCCGAACGTATCCGAAAAATATTTATAAGCGTCATACGATGTTTCCGGCAAGTCAAGCCCGTTTTCCGCAAAAGCATTATCTATGGCGGAAGCATTCCATTCCGGCATCCTATCTTTCGAATATACAGACGCTATAGCGACTAATTTATTGTTGTACTCAATCACATAATAATTATCTTTGTAAAAAATGGATTTTTGATTTGCGAATAATGTCGGCAAGACCTTTTCGGCATTTTCTATATTTCCGAACAATCTACCGTAAATTGACTCGTCCGTATGATACAACAGCTCTGCGGCTTGAATCAGCTTTTCTTCATCGACATCACGCAATCTCATTATACGAGCTTCCGTATCGTATAAACTATATCTGTGCGGAACGATTATAGGACTTATCCATATACGCTCGTTACTGTTATTCGGTCGTTTTCTTATGTTGGCGATCCGATTAACATTTGGAACACAATAATAAGATTGTCCGAATTCGAAATGACCGTCTACAATCATTTTTATTTTTACGGGCTTTTCCGAATTATACGGCATAATCATCATGTAAGAATATCTGTAACCGTCTCTTGAAACAACACCGTGCGAATATGTGCCCACAAGCGGATATATGGAATTTTCCAAAACGGTGTCTTTTTCGCCGCCTCGACCGAGGTATTCATAAAAATCCAACACCTCTTTTCTCAATATTTCAAATGCCGCATCCTTATTTTTTGCTTCACCGCAAAGCATAATGCTCTCTTTTATTCGGCCGAAATACGAAAGCATACATTTTGAATTGAAAATTTCTCTTCTACCCGTAGCCTCGAATAACGACTCGTTTTCGATTTTGTTTCTACGTTTGGATAAATTATTTATTTCCACAAAACTTATAAAAACTTTTTCAACGCTTTTCGAAGCACTTTCATAGTACCCGTCTGCCGACACTCTCAAATTATGGACATCGAGTTTCATCAAATTTTCCCGCTTGCGCAAACCCACAGCCGTAGAAAAATTTTTGACAAGCGTTTCTTTTTCATTCTCATACTCGTCATAACTCGGGAACCATGTTTCTTTAAGCGACAATTCCTTGGTATTCATCTCTCCGGAATATTTAATCAATTCCCCGTAAAATGCTTCAAGAAACGTAACAACCGAAATGACCGAATTGATATAATATTCTATCTTATCATATGCGTTGTGTCGTTCTGATTTGGCGACTTGGTTGCATTGAAAAATAATATCGTTTAATTGAGGTGACGAATAGACACCCCAAAAATTTGAATTTTCCACAGTAAGCAACTTAGTAGCAAGCAAAATGAGCGCGTTTGCCTGTCTGCGTCTTATCGCATCATCGGTAGGATTTTGAACGTTATACGCAGGATTACCGATAATAACATTATTCTGAATTATCTTTCTGATTTCCTCTCCAAAACGCAAGCGGAAAGCATTCAAGAAAGTCTCATAATTTTCATTTCGCAATATAAATTCGAGAAAATCGAAAATTCCTTCCTCCAACAATAAAAACATTACTATCTCGTCCCAACGATAATAATGCGCATTATCATTGTCATAAAACGTTCTTATATGCATTTTCTCAAAAACATCGTTGTACTTATCTCTATATTCTTTTAATATGTTTGATTTTGTTTGGAATGTAATTACATCAGAAACAATGAGCGATAAGTATTTTATATATTTATTATTAAACGATATGTAATCTTTGAAAAAATAAGAATCTGTTTCAACGCTGTCATAATTAATAATATTGTAATCGAGAAGAAAATCTTCTATAATGCTTTCTCCGCAGAACGAATATGTCTGATATACACTTTCACCTTCGTTTTCGAATTTATCAGTTGCACACGAGTTCCGCAACACGACATTGATCTCATCCTGACCGCAAAATTCCAAATAATGAAGTGTAAGCGACTGATCTTTATCGGGATTTTCATCTGTAAAGCGGCGCATATCGTTTATAGTAAAATCTTCAAGCAAATAGCATCTTCTTTCACTGATCAATAATAATTTTCCTATATCGAATTCTCGTGTTCCGTATGTAAGCAAAATACTTTCCAAATTTGAATCGTCGCTATCGGAATAAGGGATTAATCGCGCTTTTATATGCCGCAAATACGGAAACATCTCAAATACTTCGCATAATTCTTTGAACATAAATTCAGGCTTGCCGCGAGATGTAAGTCTGGATTTTTTAAGCATATACAAATACTTGGTAATTTTCGAATTCTTGAAATTGAAAAATTCTTCGATTTTCAGCGACCGCACAAAACTGTCGCTTGTAGTCAAAAGCATAGAATCAATTTGTAAATTAACAATCAAATTCTCGATATAATCCAAATCGAATTTCTTGATATCATAACAACTCTCAAGCAAATTAAATAAACGTATCATCGAATTTGAAAATTTATATGCGCTTTCTTCACGCTCTTTGACAGCAACCGAATCAAAAGATTCCTTCCAAACAAGAAAAGCCATATATACCGTGAGAGATGTAAAAACGAGAGTATTGTAAAAATAACCTATCATATTTTGATCGCTCAAAAAACCGCCGTATCGATTGTCGTATCCGAAAATTATATCGCGCACGGTTTCGTCTGGGACCAAACTTTCGAGCTTTTTAAGTTGCTCTTCCAAAACTGTCATGATACGATTTCCTTGCCCAATTTGCGGTAACTTACAAGAGCCGACCTTTCGTCAGGAGTAAGCGATTCAATCTTACTTTTGTACAGAATATTCTCTTCGAACTTGAACGATCTGACTTCGTTTACTCCGAAAGATCCGTCGTTATACAGCATAGCCGTGTTTATGTAGTTTCCGTTATGTATCGACTGATTCGCCCGAGCATCTATTTCGTTTATCATTTTTTCCACGCTGTACTTAGTACCTGCGTCATCGGGAACAGCATTGGGAACAATAATAAAATTTTTTCCGGAGTACTCGTCGCATTTTTCTTTCAAAAATTCATATGTTCCGTCACGGAACTGTTTGGTAATTCGCATTACGGTAACGATTTTATCCGACACGTTCATGGCTGCTCTGCCGGAAACCTGTCCGCCGGCGGGCGCGTCCATTATTATGGCCTTACAGTTCATATCCGAGCACAAGCGAGTAAGCATCTTTAACTCTATTTGCGACCCGTCGAAATTATCCGAATTATTAAGATATTTATTATCGCTTTTAGTAGGATGCGCGGAAACAAAAAGTACGGCGTTATCGTTTTCTTTCGGTAAACCTATATCCGCCCCGATAGAAGCAAGTTTCGAAAAAAACGGGTGATTCCCGATATCTTCGGTTAAATTATGAGGAATCTGTTTTTTCAGCACGTCTATCGCATTATACTCCGACTTTTCGTTGATAAGATACGAGAGCCCTTTGCTATCTATGTCCAAATCGAGCACAACTATCGGCTCTCTGTTGGACGCACCAAGCTCTTCTGCTATAAAAGGCAACGTATTGTACAAAAGCGACGTTCTCCCCGAACCGCCCTTATATGAAAAAAACGAAATGTTAAGCATTATCAACTCCTTTGAGTTCCTATATGATTTTTAAGGAAATTCCCGATTTCCTTAAATCTTTTATCGACTATTTCGGTCTCTACGCTTTCACGCAAACTTTCTATGTCGTTTATATTGAATTCTTTGCCTGCGACTATATCCAAATAGAATTCGGGATTGCCGAGTTTATGCATAATTTTAGCACGCGGATATTTTGCGTATAATTTCTCACCGGGAGAATATGTCGAGTCGAATTTCTTTTGCGACACCACTTCTACCGCAAAGGCAACGGCATCCTTTATCACGGAATCGAAATAGCTGTCAATAGCTTTTTCGACACAACGCTCGATAGCTTTTTCGGCAATCGAGTTAACCTCTTTATCAAGATTGGATTGTTTGTCCTCGTATTTTTTTACAAGCTCATCGCATTCGATTTGTTTTTTGTCATAAAGATTTTTAATTTCAATTTTCTCTTTAATCGCATCCGCTACCTTACTATTATATTTCCTCCCATTTTCAGATAGCGGCTCTTCATATTCTTTGTAATACTCGTAAAAATTCTCGAGAGCGAAAATATAGTATAAATTGTTATTGACATTATAACCCTCTTTGCTCCATAGCCATTTATCGCCCATTCTGTTTTCCATTATCATGGCAAGATTGTCTACCATCTCGCGTTGCGGATATTGAATAAGATATTGAGATACCGTCGAATAGGTGTTACAAAACAACGGAACAAAATCATACACGGCAATATCGTCGCATTGACGCCTGAAATACTGGATCGTCGACAACTCGTTTTTAGGGTATTTTTCGTTAAAAATCAATCTGTAAGAATTTACGACGTCTTCATTACTGTTCTTTTTCAAAATAGAGTAAATCTTTTTAACGTTGTTCATGCAGAATTGAAGCTGCTCGTACAGATAATTCTTCTGTCCCTTGGAAACATAATCGTCATCAAGTCCCGCATTTACCAAGATTGCCATAACCAATATGGTATTAATGACATCGTTGCTTTTTTGCGAGTTGATTATACTCTCGAAAGTAACGGATTGCAAGTTTTTGCTTATATAATCGAGAGCAAGATTTACTCCGTTTTTGATAAGTTGAGTTTCGAAATAACGTCCGGTACATATCACACGCTTACGGAACTCCGTTATATCTTTTATATTCTTGTTAAAAAATATTCGGTCGAATTTTATAGAATAGCGCTTTTTGTAATCGGAGATTTTTTCTTCATCAAACGACGCATCTTCGAAATACTCGTCAAACAATTCACTGAACGTCTTATAAAACGAAAGAAAAGCGTTTGTGGCATGATAAGTAAAATATACGGACACATCGTAACTGTCGGAATTGTCGAAGCTCACATCGCGGTAAGTCCAACCGCGGTAATCTATCGAAGCGTCGACTTTGCCCCTATTGACCGCCTCACCGTTTATTTTATAATCGGTGGGCGAACCGTTGGGCAAACAACTGTCGTTAAGGGCTCGTATACATGATATGATAAGTTTTTCGACAATGCCGATCAGGTATTCCTTATCTTCTATCCTATAGCCCTTAAAATTGAATCCCACCGACAGCGCAACATCTTCTCGTATAAGATACGAACGTAAATCCGTCATCGTTATCAGGACTTTGGAAATCGTTTCGACGTAAGTATCCAAGTGTATATTTCTTTCTTCGTCGTCACTTATATACGGCGAAGCCCCGAATATAGGACTATCTCCGTTTTTATATATTTCGGCTAAGGTATATTCGATCAGATCGATGTATATCTGCTCTTTGACAGAAATTTTCGCACCCAAACTCTCCAACTCAATAATGGTCGACAATGCCATACAATTCGAAATTATGCCGAATCTCGACGTTCGTCCATCAAGAGGGAATCCCTTACCTTTTACATATAGTTTTATATATTCGTCGAATATATTCTGCGCTATTTTTTTGGAATCTACATATTCGTCGAGAATATTTCCGTCATTACCGGAATTTTTTCGAGGCTTAATGATTTCATTGATGCTTGCCATAATTTACTCCTTTTTTTTCGAAGTATCAACTGTCAATACGAGTCTGACACCACAGTTTATATTGTCGGGCACAATCCGCCTTTCGAGGACTTTTCCGGCTGCGTTACATATAGCGTAGTTACGAGAATCGCCGACGTCGTTTTTTATCCAAAACGCTCTCAAGAACTGCGCTCTCCTAAGATCGGCGTAATCGGTCGCTATCCATTTTCCCGCATTTTTGCCGAATTTGTTAAATGTTTTCATATCTATGGCGCAGACCGTATTTATATACGGTATCGATTTCAACTGGGCCGCAACGCACTTTTCCACATTGGAAATTTTAGAAAATTCAACGAAGTCGATAGCATATTTACTTATAAAAATCAGCTTGGAATCTTGTTGACCGATGAGCTTCCAAATTATAGGTTCATATCGGTCTTCTTCTGTCAAACAATACTTTCCGAGTTCAATATAATAAGAACTCTCTTCAAGCCAAAATTTGTGTTTTTTTACGAGCATATCACGGTCATAGATTGATAAAACAACGGGATTGTCGGTATTAGTACCTATTTTTTTAGATTGCTCCTCAATAACTTTGCATGTTTCTAACAAATCTTTATGTACATGATATATGCGGTCTTCGTCCACGCTCAGCTCGGTTATTTCTCCGATTTTCTTGACTATATCGTCTGTGGTATTTTTTTTGGCAATCAACGCCTGCTCAATCAAATCCGCAATATTATTCGAATCAAGCAGTATCAATATTCTGCGAAAACTTTTATCGTTCTTGCAAATAGTATTGATAATTTGTACCTCTTGAAAAACAGCATCGCTGGCAACTGCATCCACACTTAAAAACACAACAGATCCGCGACACTTCTCATTCCGCAAAAATACTCCGGCTACCTCATGCCAAACATCACCGACATCGAGCTCTTTGTCATACCAATAATTGACTCCGAGATTATATATATTGTTTAGTACTGAAAATACAGTATCGCTGTCTTTATGCGCATAACTGATGAACAAGTAATTTTCGTCACCAAGCACTTCTCTGTCAATACGCGACGGCGGTTTTTCCGGCATATTCAACCCCTTCATTTGTTTTTGTCTTTTTAATAGGCAATATACTTTTATAGTGTACCATATTGTCACAATCATGTCAATAGTTTACCATATTAAACACATCGAATAATGACTGTAAATAATCTATCAAAAACCCGACGGATAGGCTCGCCTATTGCCGTCGGGCCGTATATTTGTCTGTTTAAGACTATCTCAATTCGTTCTTCGTGCGCGGGAACATTATTGTATCGCGTATGTTAGTCATGCCCGTAACGTACATCATCATGCGCTCCAACCCAAGCCCGAATCCGCTATGCGGCACGCTTCCGTACTTGCGCAGATCGAGATAGTTGGCATAATCGGAAAGCTTCATGCCGCGCGACTTTATCTCGTTAAACAGCTTTTCGTAATCGCTTTCGCGCTCGCTGCAACCGATTATTTCGCCCACGCCCGGAACAAGCAAATCCGTAGCCGCAACCGTCTTTCCGTCGGGATTCTGCTTCATATAAAACGACTTGATCTTTCTCGGATAGTTTACGACGAACACCGGTTTTTTGAAATGCTCGTCGGTTAAATAACGCTCGTGCTCGGTCTGCAAATCCAGCCCCCACTCTACGGGATAAACAAACTCTTTACCCGATTTTTTGAGCACCTCTAGCGCGTCCGAATAGTCGATACGCGCAAACTCGCTGTCTACGACATGTTGCAATTTTTTAATAAGTCCGTTTTCGAAACGCGCATCGAAAAATTCGAGTTCGGGTCTGCACTCGCGAAGAATATGCGCGATTATGCTTTTGATCATGTCCGTCGCAATGCCGATTATATCGTCGATATCGGCAAATGCGACTTCGGGTTCTACCTGCCAAAACTCGGCAGCATGACGCGGCGTATTGCTGTTTTCGGCACGGAACGTCGGACCGAAAGTATATATCTTGCCGAGCGCCGCCGCCATGACCTCGCCCTCCAGCTGACCCGAAACGGTAAGCCCAGCGGGACGGCCGAAAAAGTCTTTCTTGTTGTATTCGTCCTCGCTTTTGACCGACCGATCGAACCCTACGGTGGTTACCTTAAACACTTCGCCTGCGCCCTCGCAGTCGCTGCCCGTTATTATGGGAGAATGAACGTAGTAATAACCGTTGCGGTGGAAATATTCGTGAATTGCATACGACAGTTCTGAACGCACGCGGAACACTGCGTTGAACGTATTGGTTCGCACGCGCAAGTGCGGGATCGTCCGCAGATACTCCATCGTATGACGTTTCTTTTGAAGCGGATACGACTGATCGCTTTCGCCCAAAAGTTCGGCGCTCTCCGCACGGATCTCTACGCTTTCCGCTTTCATTCCCTCGACTACGGTACCTGTAACGCGAACCGCCGCACCGAGCGCCAAAAGAGGCGCAAGCGCTTTGTCGTCGAAAACCGCTTTATCGAACACGACCTGCGTATGCTGGAGCGCGCTTCCGTCGTTGAGCTCGGCAAACGCAACGTTCTTCGAATCGCGCGAAGTACGAATCCATCCGCATACCGTCACCCGCTTTCCGATGTACGAGCCGTCCGCTTCGATCTTGTGTAAATCTATATGTTCCATGACACACATCCTGTATTTAATGTTCTAATTATAATCCATTCCGCAAAGATTAGTCAAGAAAATGTGCATAAGATTTTATGCCTCACCCGCACGCGACGAAACAAGGCTTAACCGCTATGCCGCCGTCGATCTGTTGTTTTCGGCAATGCTTTTGAGCTTTCGCCAAACCGCGACCATTGCGTACGTATCGAGCGCGCAGTATCGCAAAAGACTCGCGCGCACTGCGAGCGCTTCGTCGGGCGGCAAGTTCTTTATCGTCGGGAAAACGCTCATGGCTTCCGCACCGTTGTGCACTCCCGTAAGATTTCCGTAATCGAGTTCCGGCTCGCCCGGAAACATCGCGGGCAGCACGCTCTTTATCGAAAACGATCCGCCCATTGCGCCCGTATAATACCACCCGTTCCGAAACGGTTCTATAAGATCGACTATGTTCTTTTCTATTCCGAGAAGGTGCGGAGCGAGGTCGTCGAACATGCGCGCAAGCTCTCTTATTCTTGCACACTCGAACGACTTGTTATAGGCGAGCACGCACGCGCCGACGGGGATATCCTCGCACAGCCGCGCGGCAAGAGCGCGCCGCGGATCGCCGACGGCGTCCGCCAAAAATTCTTTATGGTTAAGCTCTCCGTCCACGCGCTCTATAAAATGCAGCGAATACTGAAACGGGATCTGCGCGTACGGCGACGTTCCCGCAAACTCGGGAACGGCAAGCTGCATTGTTTCGAAATCCAAAAAATACAGCGGGTACGACAGCTTATCCAGAAACGACGCTATACCGTCCGCGTCCGCGTACGCATCGGTTCGCGACGAATATTCGATCTGCCGCCGCTGCTTCGCATTGAGCGAACGTCCGCACGCAGCCACCGAATCGAGCGAGCGAAACCCTGCGTTGTAGAGCTCGAACTTGTCCTTTGCCGCCATGCCGTATAGATCGAACACAGACGGCGACGTCAAGCCTGCGGTGCAGTACCCGAAGAACGGACAGGCGTACGGCGACGTACAATGAGTGCCCACCGTCACGATCGGTTCGGCGCCTGCCGAAAGCGCGCGCCGCGCGGCGGCAAGATTGCCGTCTACGTTTTGTAATTCTTCACGGACTTGCGCGCCGATATCGGTGATCTTGAACAGTTTATGTATATCGAGCGTCCCGTCGAAAACATAAGAGCTGTCGATATTCACAAGATAAGTCCCCGTGATTTTTACACCGCACTTTGCAAGCACGTACGCCTGATATGCCACATCCGCGATATAGATATAATTAAGGTGCGTAGAGCTCTTTACCTCGTAAACGGCATAGCCGCCGTCCTGCTTGCGCAGGATGTCTACCGCGCAATACAGCCCGTCAAACGAGAACGCGGCTTCGCATATGTTTTCGGTTTCCGCAGAAAGAAGCGCCCCCGTCTTTTCGAGCATAGCGGCAATATCGGGCTTGCCGTCGCCGTCGAGGACGGTCGCGTCCGAAAAAGCGCCGAACAGCCCTTTAGCGAGTTCGCCTACCTCAGTACCCGTCGAAAACCTTTTATCCGCCGAGCCGTCGTATCGGGCAAGCTCGGGCTTGAATTTCGAAAGCCAAAAAAGTTTAACGCACTGCCACAGTTCGCAGTATTCGGATTTGCTTAAATACATGATGTTCGTTCCGTTCTTTTTACCGTATGATACCACTGCCGCGCAAAATTGTCAACCCCGGGCCGAGTGCTGCCGTAGAACCCCTGCGCACTCAGATTCGGTAACTTAAAACGGATTTGCGACGGCGTTTTCCGCACATTTCGCTGCGATCGCCTTATACTCGTTCGAAACGCCGTTCGGCGCAAAAGTCAAACCGCCCTAAGTCAGCGACGTAAGGGCGGCAAACGATGACCGTTATTAAAGCCATTTGCCGACATACCGAAAGACTGAATTGTCTTGACATACCGCTATAAGAAGCTATTCGTAAGCTACGTCGGCGGGTGCGGAAATGCTGTTTCGATTATGTTATGGAGCGTAATGATATAAATATTTACATGATAAACTATATCGTGCGCGGTCCGGCGAAACTGACCGCGCAGCGCAAACAATTCGTTGTGAGGCAAGGCGATATTTCTTACATTTTTACATCTATTGAAACATTTCGCTCTTTTGCCGATAGACGGCAGGTGCGGATTTCAATCTGTCAGAGCGTAACGCAGTCCGGATATTCGAGCGCTATTTTATCGAACTGCGTTATCGCTCCGTATTTTTCGATCATACCGTCGAGCGCCGCGGTGATTTCCGCATACTGCGAATTGAGCTTTGCCTGCATCTTTTCTATTTCGACGGCGCTCGTCAGCGTTTTGCCGTCCTCAACGTCGAGCATATAATTATGCAGCATTACGTACACGACGTTGTTCCAAACGGTATATACCGAATCTTCGCCGTACCGCAAAATATCGTTGTAGTTTTCGAGCGTAGCTTCGTCGAGCGCTTTGAATATGCCGTCATCGGCTTTTATCTTTTCGCCCATTGCGGCATTGTAATCGATTATTGCCTTTACTACCGTATCGAAACCGGTCACTTCGAACTGCGCATGATCTATAAGTTCTTTCGTTGCGTCGAACTTGATCTCGCCCGTCGTCAAATCGACGGTATACGCCGCGTCTACATAATTCAGGTTCATAAGGTTGCAGTACGCCTCGTTGCGGAGTTTGGCGGTTTCGTCCGAAGGCGGCGTAGGATTCTCGGGCTTGTTCGGACCCTCGGGTTCGTCGGGAGTGACGCGAATACCCGAAAGCTCCACAATGCGCTGATACGCGTCTTCGTCGGGCAGGAACAGCGTATTCTTTATGGAATACGACATACTGTTAAACACTTTTGCAAGCACCGAGTCTTCGTATTCCTTTTCGATATTGCCTATCCATCCTGCGAACGTAAGCCCGCCGATCGCAGAAAACGCTATTGTTACGGCTAACGTCCAGCAGCAACCGCGAACCATGCCGATAAGGAAGCCGCACAGCCGACCCGCGACGGATTTTTTCTTTTTGTCGAAATACGACTTGATGATTACGGTGACGATGGTCAAAAGTCCGCGTATGACGAGGAACAATCCTATGCCGATTATCGCGGCGAACGCGCAGTACGCGAGGTACAGCGACAAACCTTGGTGAGGCGTAAATCCGCCCGAATAGAAACCTTTGTCCAAAAGTGCGGGAGAATTGACTATTTCCTGAATAGGCTTATAGAAATGTTCGCCGAGGAACGACGACGCCGCATCCGGCGCAAGTCCCTGTTCTATCCACGTATATAAAGAGAACCCGTTGCTGCCGAGCACGAATTTATTTATTACGGGCACCGACAGCAAAAGCTCCGTGATTACGTTGGTCAAAAGAAATGCGATCACAAACGCCGCCAAGAACGCGGCGAGCGCAAGCGCCGACTTCTTGGTGCCCTTGAATACGCCGAGTGTTCCCATAAGAACAACCAATGCTATTATTGCTATGTCGATCCAAGACATTGTTCGCTCCTCCGTTTACTTATTGCCCTATCGGGCAAAAACCAAACCTTTTTTCGGATGTTTTTTGCGGTATAATTTCCGCTCGGCTTGGCAAAAATCTGCGCATGAAATATTTTCCGGAACTTACATTAGGCGTAGAGCCGTCCGCGCAAAGCGTCGGATTCGAAACACCCGACTTCGAGCTCGACTGCGCGCTTTTGAGCCTCGGCTCGGCGCCCGTCATTCTGTGCATCGGCTCCGACCGCGTCACAGGCGATTGTCTCGGCCCGATCGTCGGGCAAATGCTCACCGAACACGGCGTGCGCGCCTACGTTTACGGCACTCTCGACAAACCCGTTACGGCGCTCAATCTCAAAGATTCGGTGCGACGCATAAAAGAGCTTCATTCCGATAAAAAGGTACTTGCGATAGATTCGTCCGTAGGCAAAGTTTCCGACGTCGGAAAGATCCGCATTGCTTTCGGCTCGATCGCACCGGGCAGCGCCGACGGCAAGAAACTTCCGAAAGTAGGCGACGTATCCATAACCGCAACGGTCACCGACCCGCGCAGAACGCCGCTTTCGGCGGTTCGCCTCGGCACGGTCTATGCGCTTGCCCGTAGCATTACCGAACGTATAATGCGTTGCATGCAATGACGGCACACGGCGGATATGCGCACTAATCCCGTTACGTTATACACATTATATACCGCCTTTGTGAAAATGCTATTACAGAAAGATTAAAATTTGATTAGAACGCGCGACGCAATGCGTAATTACCGTATGAAGATTATACTACACTGCGTTTTCGCTGTCAATTATTTTTCAAACGGACCGAGCCAGCCCGATTCGACAAAACCGAAAAAAACATGCTGTTTTCGCCCTCGATTCGACGGGCGTTTTTTGTTATAATGCACGCATGAAAATTACACGCGACGAAATGCAAGACCCTATCCGCTCGATCCGAGAAGCGCTCGGCTTTCTCGCAGACGGCGACGAAACGGCGTCATCGACGGACTCCGAACATGAACCCGAATCCACCCGATTTTTCGGCAGTGCGCTCGACGCGCTTAAAAGCGTCGCGCCCGAGGGAAGCACCGTAAACGCCGTCGGGTTCGACAGCTTAGACTCGTTTTTACGCGCAGGCTACCGCGTAACGGACGGCGATGCTGACGTAGCTATAGCGCGCGGCGGCGAACGCGAATTTGCGCTCGCGCGAAAGCTCGCCTGCCGCAAACTCGTGCTCGTGCCCACGCACGCATACGCAAGCTCGGCCACCGAGCGCTACCGCACCGCCGACGGCGCATACGCGGTAATGAAGCACGGCAAAAAACCGAACGCCGTTTCGTTCGACCGAAACGATACAGACCGCAATCTCGCGTCGGTGTTCGGCGAGATCGCCGCGCTCGACCTCGACGCTTTCGATCTCACGTTCGGAGCGCAGATGCGCGGCGAGCGCACGGACAACGCGCTGACGGAAGAAGTCGCCGAGCTTGTCACCGATACGACAAACAAACTTCGCGGCGTTGTCAAAGACCGCGCGGCTTGTGCCGAGATCCTTATCGAAAGCGGAAAGACGGCGGCGCGCATAACAGAACGCAATCCCGCGCTGCTGCACGCGTCGGGTGCGGCGCAGACTGCGGAAGCGCTCAGAATGCTGTACTCTGCGGAAGAACGTGAGCTCGGCATGCGCGGCGAAACGGAATTTATGCTCGCCGGCATCGTGACCGATTTTTACATAAAAAAACTCAACGAGAGCGATGCGGCGTTCCCGCCCGACAACAACAAGCGCATAGACAGGCTGTGCGAATATTTCGCTACCGACGTCAGGCGGACGTGCGTATATATGTCCGCGGTATACCCGCCGTTCAAAATGCGCCTGTACGAATACAGACGAACCGAATTTCGCGCCGAGCAGTGCGCAATGCTCGCAGGCGTAAAGCGCAGACAGCTCGCCGCCGCGCCGGTGTTCAAACGCCTGTATCCCGACGACGGCTACGGGCTCAAAACTCTTATAGATAAAACCGATCTTCCCGTATGCATAGCGCTTGCGCCCGACGTGTTCGCATCCGACACGCTTCTGACATTTTTCAAGCAAACGGGCAAGCTCGAAAAATACTTGGTATAGCTCGGCACGCAGTTATGTACGCACCGCACATTCGACCTACGGATATGCGGTGCTTATTTTATACGATCGAAACGCGCTTGGCGCCGATGCGTTTTGCGAGAAGCCGCGCCGAATAGAACGTCGGTCTGCCGCCCGTTCTGCCGTTACCGAACGTCAGCACTTTGGCGTCGGGCGGACGTTTTTTTACAAAGCGCCTGTCGGTGACGCACACGTACGCGACGGAAACGGTTTTCAACAGCTTGTTCAGAAGTTCGGCTTCCCGACGGGTGTATCGCGCTCCGTCGAGGTTGACGACTACGGGCGATTCGGTGCGTCCCGCCGTTTTTTCGAGAAACGCAACGCACCGCATTTCGACGGGCGTCAGCCTGCCGAGCCGCGTATTTTCCGAAATGCCGAAACGTTCGAGCATGGATATCGGCGCCTTTTCGCGGCACAGCGCGCGGCGGTAATTCAGATATTCCGCAACCGTAAACGTCGCGAACGGAACGTCGCCTATCGCAAAACAATTCCGTCCGTTCTCGCTCGCGCAGAACAAAACTTCGACGTTGTCGAGAACCACATTGTCGCCCGATTCGGCGAAGTATGCGCGCTTCTGCCGCGCGGAACCTATACAGTAAGTAACCATGCCGTAGATTATAGACGGCACGGGCGCAATTTATACCGCGATCGCGCAACGATATACCGTGTTTTACATATACACCGCGGAAATGCCGATGCTTTTTTTGCAAAATAAAATCCCGCACCGCGGGATCTTTTCTGCACAGATCTTTGCGCGATATACTTTTCAGAACAGATCGCGGATCGCGGTCTGAACGGCTATAGCGCCGTCCGCCGCCGCAGTAGTCAACTGCCGCACCGTTTTGGCTCTGCAATCGCCCGCCGCGTAAACGCCTTTTACGTTAGTCCTGCACAGTTCGTCTGTAACGATATATCCGTTCTCGTCGAGCGCCGTACCGAACGCTTCGTTCTCGGGCTGCTGCCCTATCGCGACGAACAGCCCGTCCACTTTGAGCGATTCGCGCTTGCCGTCCACTTCGAGCGTAAGCCCCGTAAGTTCGCCGTCTCCGACAAGCTCTTTTACGACCGCTTTCTTGACAAGCCGTATAGTATTGAGCCTCTCCGCCCGTTCTACGAGCGCGGGTTCGGCGCGATACTCGTCGCGTCGGTGGATGACGTACACAAGCCCCGCAATATCGGCAAGATAGAGCGCGTCGGTGAACGCGGCGTTACCGCCGCCCACGACCGCTACGGTACCGTTCTTGTAAAACGCGCCGTCGCACAGCGCGCAATAACTGACTCCGGCGCCGATAAGTTCTTCCTCGCGCTCTACGCCCAACCGCCTGTGCTCGCAACCCGCGGCAATGATGACCGCACGCGCGGTGTATTCGTCCGCTTCCGTTTTAACGCGAATAACGTCGCCGTAACGCACTGCGGACAGCACCGCTTCGCACTTAAAGCTCGCTCCGGCGTTCTCCGCCTGTTCGAACAGATCGGACGCGAACTGCGCGCCCGTTATGTTCTTTATGCCGGGATAGTTCTCTACGAGCGGAGAATCGACTATCTGTCCGCCGAACGATTCGCGTTCGAGGACAAGCGTGGACTTGTTCGCTCTGCAAGCATAAACGGCGGCACTTAATCCGGCAGTGCCGCCGCCTATGATAATAAAATCAAACATTCGCATTCCCTTTGCTTATAAACTTCTTGATAGCCGCAATACCCGCGTACTTTTCTACGTCGTCGCCGTTGCTCACGACAAGCGTCGGGGCTTGCTTGACTCCGTAGCGCACCGCCGAATCGGGATCTTCCGCAGCGTTTATGACGTCGATATCATAGCCTGCGTCTTTGAGCATGGGCAGCGCGACTTTGCAGTTGGGGCACGTCGGCGTGGTGAACAGCGAATAGTGCAGCTCGCCCGTCATATCGGTGCATGCCGCCTCGGTTTGAGGGCGCTCGGCGCGCACATGGCTGGGCGCGGAATACTTGCACGTATTGTACGTTTTGCGGTCCTTAAATTCCTGCGCCTTGCCGTCGTTCCAATTCTGTACGGGACGATAGTAGCCCGTGATACGGCTGTTTACTTCCGTTTTTTGACCGCACTTCGGGCAGTTATAGACCTCGCCCGCTATATAGCCGTGGTTGCGGCATACCGAATACGTCGGCGACAGCGTGAAGTACGGGAGCTTGTAGTTTTCCGCAATGGTACGCACGAGCTTCGCCGCCGCTTTCCAATCGGGCATTTTTTCGCCGAGGAATGTGTGGAACACCGTGCCCGAAGTGTAAAGCGTTTGCAATTCGTCTTGAATGTCAAGCGCGCTGAACACGTCCTCGGTATAGCCTACGGGCAGGTGCGAACTGTTGGTGTAGTACGGCGTGCCGTCCTCGTTGGCGGTGATTATATCGGGATAACGTTGTTTGTCGTGCTTTGCGAGTCGGTATGTCGTCGATTCGGCAGGCGTAGCTTCGAGATTGTAAAGATCGCCGTATTCTTCCTGATAAATAACGAGCCGCTCGCGCATGTGATTGAGCACGTTTTGAGCAAACTTCTGAACGCCTTCGTCGGTAAGATTGGCGCGCAGCCACTTGGCGTTAAGCCCCGCTTCGTTCATGCCGACGAGCCCTATCGTGGAGAAGTGGTTGTTGAATGTGCCGAGATAGCGCTTCGTGTACGGATACAGTCCCTCGTCCATGAGCTTGGTTATTATGCCGCGCTTGATCTTGAGCGAACGCGCCGAAATATCCATGAGCTTGTCGAGCCGTGCGAAGAAGTCGGCTTCGTCCGAAGCGAGATACGCTATGCGCGGCAGGTTTATGGTTACAACGCCTACCGAGCCCGTGCTCTCGCCGCTGCCGAAAAACCCGCCCGATTTTTTGCGCAGTTCGCGCAAGTCGAGCCGCAGGCGGCAGCACATACTGCGCACGTCGGAAGGTTCCATGTCCGAATTTATATAGTTGGAAAAGTACGGTGTGCCGTATTTGGCTGCCATTTCAAACAGCAACCGATTGTTCTCGGTCTCCGTCCAATCGAAATCGCGCGTGATCGAATAGGTCGGTATGGGGTATTGGAAGCCGCGGCCGTTGGCGTCGCCTTCGATCATTATCTCGATAAACGCCTTGTTGACCATGTCCATTTCTTTCTTGCAGTCTTTGTACTTGAAGTCCATGGGCTTTCCGCCGACGATTGCGGGCTGTTCCGCAAGATCGGGCGGACACGTCCAATCGAGAGTGATGTTGGAGAACGGTGCTTGCGTGCCCCAACGCGACGGAGTGTTTACGCCGTATATGAACGACTCGATGCACTTTTTGACTTCGCCGTACGTGAGCTTGTCCACCTTGACGAACGGCGCGAGATACGTGTCGAACGACGAAAACGCCTGCGCGCCCGCCCATTCGTTCTGCATAATGCCGAGGAAGTTTACCATCTGATTGCACAGCGTGGCGAGATGGCTCGCCGGAGACGAACTGATCTTGCCGGGAATACCGCCCAAGCCTTCCTGAATGAGCTGACGCAACGACCAGCCCGCGCAGTAGCCGGTAAGCATCGACATATCGTGAATATGAATATCGGCATTGCGGTGCGCGGACGCGATTTCGTCGTCGTAGATCTCTGACAGCCAATAGTTGGCGGTTATAGCGCCCGAGTTGGACAGAATAAGACCGCCCACCGAATACGTGACAGTGGAATTTTCCTTAACGCGCCAGTCCGAAGCCTTGACATAGCTGTCCACAAGTTCCTTATAATCGAGGATAGTGGACTTCATGTTGCGGATCTTTTCGCGCTGTTTGCGGTAGAGAATGTACGCCTTGGCGACGTCCGCATAGCCCGCCTGAATGAGCACGCGTTCAACGCTGTCCTGTATATCCTCGACCGCTATGCGTTCGTTCTTTACCTTCTCGGCAAAGTCGGATGTAACACGGAGCGCGATCAGATCGATTATATCGTCGTTGTACTGCTTGCCCTGCGCGTCGAATGCCTTGCGTATCGCATTGCCGATCTTGGAAAGATCGAAATCCGAAGTTTTCCCATCACGTTTATTGACTTTATACATTGTAAACCTCCAAAGCTTGCTTAGTATACCACCGTCAAATTCCCCTGTCAAGCATTTTACCACAATATATTGTGGTTTGCGGAAATATTTTTTGCGATTCGGCACAATATATAGAACAATAATTATAAATATTATAAACAGGTGTATAAGACCGTTTCGGACGAATTGCGACCGCCTGCGCACAGCGAGAGATTCTTCGCTCGCGTTCGGAATGACACAAGCCAAAGGCTTGGCGTTGGCTCGCCTTACGGCGAGGAACTACTCGAAACAGCGTTAACGCAATATTATCTTGTCATTCTGAACGAAGTGAAGAATCCCAACCTTTATGGCGCGAAGCGCGAATGTCGTTACGCATGAGATTCTTCGCTCGCGCTCAGAATGACACAGCTAATTACATGCGAGCGGCGCAAGCCGCCTATATCTTC
>CAJULK010000008.1 GCA_910587455.1 uncultured Christensenellaceae bacterium
AAGTGTTACTACTTGATGAGCCGACGGTAGGACAAGACTACAAAGGCTTGTGCGAGCTTGTAAAAATTCTCGATATGCTGCACGATAGAAGCGGAAACACAATGATAACGATCACGCACGATATGCGCTGTGCCGAAGCCTTGTGCGACAGGGCGATAGTCATTGCGGACGGTAAAGTAAAAGAACAGGGCGGCAAGGAGCTTGCGCACAAATTCTTTTTCGGTACAGTGCAAAGAGCGGTGGCTGCGGAATAAATTCGTGCCGATATGCGACAAAAAACTACAGCGCGATATATACGTGCGTGCAATCGGTTGACAACTTTGAGATTAACATTTATAATTCTCGTATGAACCAACCGCGTGAGATTGCATTAAATTACATAAACGTAGCAAAAGCCAAAACCTCTATGGCGTGGTATAAAATACTTATCCTTGCCGTAATGGCGGGGATTTTCATTGCGCTCGGTGCGGTGCTCGCGACGATTGCATCTGCGGGACTGACGGGCGGAACGGCATTGCTTGTAAAGGGAGCCGTGTTTCCGCTCGGTCTTATTCTCGTGACGCTTTGCGGTGCGGAACTTTTTACAGGGAACAATCTTTTGATAGCGCCCGTCTTGAGCCGCGACGTAAAAATAACCGCAATGCTCAGAAATTGGGGAATTGCGTACGGCGGAAATTTGATAGGTTCGGTATTTATTGCCGTTCTCGTCGTATTCGGAAACGTTTATTCGGGCGCGTCCGCCGACGCCGGCGTCGCCGTTGCGGCGGCAAAAAGCACGGCGGCGTTTGCCGACACGTTTGTTCGCGGTATACTTTGCAACATGCTTGTTTGTCTTGCGGTGTGGGCGGCTATGTCGAGCAAGAGCGCGGGCGGAAAAGTTATTGCGTTGTATATGCCGGTATTCGCTTTTGTGGTTTGCGGTTTCGAGCACTCCGTAGCCAATATGTATTATCTTTCGGCAGGGCTTATGTCGTCGGCATTTTACGGAATACCTGCGGCGTTTAACGTCGGCGACAGTCTTTTGTACTGCTTGCTTCCGGCTACTCTCGGAAATATTATCGGCGGAACATTGATAGCGGTTGCGTATTGGACAGTGTATCTCAAAGGTAAAAACAAAAGTAACGTCGAATAATATAATCTTTTTTAGGAGTTACGATGATTAAAATTCTTGTGGATTCCGCTTCCGACATATTTGCCGAAGAAGCGGAAGAACTCGGAGTGTCGCTTATTCCGATGCAGATACGTTTCGGCACGGACGAATATTACGACGGAGTAAATCTTTCGCATACGGAATTTTTCGCAAAACTTATGCAGAGTGCCGAGCTGCCGCAAACGAGCCAAATTAACGAATATCGTTTTAATGAAAAGTTCGAAGAACTTACGGCAGACGGTGACGACGTCGTTGCTATCGTGCTTTCGTCCAAACTATCTGGCACATATGAATGTGCCGTGCGTGCGGCCGAAAAGTTCGGCGGAAAAGTGCATGTAGTGGACAGCATGAATGCGAGCGCGGGAGAGAAAATACTTTGTCTGTACGCGCTTCGGCTTGCAAAAGACGGTGCGACGGCTGAGCAAATAGTCGAAGAACTCGACCGAAAAAAAAGCAAGGTGAGATTTTTGGCTTTGCTCGGCACGCTCGAATATCTTAAAAAGGGCGGGCGTATTTCTTCTGCGACCGCGGCTATCGGCAAAATGTTCTCCGTCAAACCCGTTATTTCGATCGCCGACGGCGCAGTAAAAATGGAAGGCAAAGCGATCGGATCGAAAAAGGGAAGCAATCTTTTGACGAAATTCGTGGACATGTACGGAATAGATTTCGACATGCCGTATGTTCTTGTATATTCGGGGTTGTCGGACGAACTCCTCGATCTATATGTCCGAGACAGCGAAAAATTGTGGAAGAACCATGCAAATGATCTGCCGCGTCATTTGATAGGCAGCACTATAGGTACGCATATCGGTCCGGACGGGATCGGCGTTGCGTTCTTTGCCAGATAAAATCAAAGGAGTTATGACAGTGAAAAACAATCTTATTACTCAAATGATTTACAGAATTGTTTTTTGTGTTCTCTCGGCGTTCGGGTGTGTTTTGACATTGGGGTTTTTCGAAACGTCGGGTTCCGACACGTTCGGTTTTAATACTGATTTTTGGAAATTTTATACGAATATTTCCAACTATCTCTGTTTCGGCGTCGGCGTTGCCGTTTGTGCGTCTACGGTCAAGCGTGTGAGAGCGGGCGAGCGCGAAGGCTATAACAATACGTGCCGAACGCTCAAATTTTGCGCTACGGTAATGATACTCGTCACGTTTCTTGTTTACATAACGCTTCTGGGCGACGTGGCGTCGCTCGCGTTTTGGAATTCGCTCGGCAACGTTTTGTATCATGTCGCGGTGCCTGTATTATTTATTCTCGATTGGGCGCTGTTCGACGAGCATAGACAGATCAAAAAGCTCGATCCGTTGAAAACGCTCGTTATGCCGCTCGTTTATGTGGTATATATTCTCGTAATAGGCGCGATTTACGGCGCGGCGAGCGGGCAGCCGTTCGATTATCCGTATTTCTTTCTCGACGTAAACGAACTCGGTTACGGCGGAGTATGCTTGTGGGTTTTCATATTGCTGTGCATATTTACCGTGCTGTCATATCTGATGTTCGTATACGACAAGCTCGTAAAAGGCGACGACGGGAAATGGCGGTTCGATTTTAAGAATATCAAACTTATCTGACATATTCGGTTGACAAACACCGTTTGCGGTGCTAAATTTTTATAGGCAGTTCGAAACCATCCTGCCTTGTGTCTCTGGTACAGAAACAAAATTAAGGATCCGTAGGTATAATTTTCTATTCCGCATCCTTAGTGTGCGGAATTTTTTATTATGGAAAGATATTCGGTCATAAACGAAAAACGAAAGTGAGAGATCGTGCTTTTGCGCGGTAGCGGTTGTGCATACAAAAAGTGCGTATTTTGCGATTATCATTTGGATAAGTGCGCAGACGTCATTGCCAACTATTCGCTTAATAAGAGTGTGCTCGAGAAAGTGACGGGCATTTATTCCGATCTCGAAGTTATAAACAGCGGATCGGTGTTCGAACTCGATTGCGATACGCTGTCGCTGATAAAGGACGTTTGCGCACGGCGCGCAATTAAGACATTGCATTTCGAAGCGCATTATATGTACAGAAACATGATCGCGGGGCTGAGAAAGCAGTTCGACGGCATAGACGTTAAGATGAAGCTCGGTCTTGAAACGTTTGATTACGACATGCGCGAAAAACGTTTGGCAAAAGGTATTGACGAACACGATCCGTCTGTAATATGCCGAGGTTTCGACGAGGCGAATTTTCTTTTCGGCATAAGCGGACAAACCGTCGAATCCATGTCCGACGATATATCGCTCGGGCTGAAACATTTCGAACGCATATGCGTTAATTTGATGTGCGAAAATTCGACGGACATTAAACCCGATCGCGACGTGATATCCGCATTTATGCGGGAGATATACCCGCTGTACATAAATGATCCGCGCGTGGATATTCTCGTCAATAACACCGATTTCGGAGTGGGAGATTGATATGAACGAATTATTGATTGTTATCTCGGTGGTTTTTATTTTCGGGACCACGTTGCTCGCATATAAGTATTTCGGTCGGTCAGGGCTTTACTGCATGACGGCTGTGTCGACCATACTCGCTAATGTGGAAGCGCTTATTCTCGTAAAAGCGTTCGGCATGGAGCAAACGCTCGGTAACGTACTGTTTGCCGTCACTTTTTTGATCACCGACATTTTATCGGAATGTGAGGGAAAACGCGCGGCGAATAAAGCTGTTTTGATAGGTGTGGTATCGTCTGTATTCTTTTTGGGACTTTCGCAAAGTTGGTTGCTGTACGAGCAGAGCGCGGGCTCGACCGTAGACGGAGCTATTCGAGATATTTTTTCCAATACTCCGCGAATGATACTTTCGTCGCTTGCCGTATATGTTGTCAGTCAGCTTTTCGACGTGTGGCTTTATCATAAATGGTGGGCGCTTACCGAAAAGAAATTCGGCGACAAACGCAAATTTTTGTGGCTCAGAAACAACGGGTCCACGCTTATCAGTCAGATACTGAACACGCTGTTGTTTACATTCTGCGCGTTTTACGGTATGTACGACCTTGTCACATGCCTGTCTATATTTGCGTCGAGCTATGTTATTTTCGTGTTTACGACGCTTCTCGACACGCCGGCGTTGTACTTGGCGCGCAAAATCGGCGACGGCAGAAAAAAATCGCTGCCGCTTAAAAGCCATATGTGAAAATTTTATTGACACGGCAGCCGCAATCGTTCATACTATGGTGTAGTCGTAAAGAACGAGGTTGCCGTGTTCGGATTGCTGATTGCCATAATTTATTTAAGTTTTATCAGTCTCGGGTTGCCCGATTCGCTGCTCGGCTCGGCATGGCCTGTTATGCGTATCGAGTTCGGCGCGCCGCTTTCGTATGCCGGGATTGTGTCGATGGTGATAAGCGGCGGGACTATAATTTCGAGCCTGTTAAGCGACCGCATGACTAAAAAGCTCGGAACGGGGCTTATGACGGCTATAAGCGTTGCATTGACTGCCGTCGCGTTGTTTTGCTTTTCTGTAAGCACTAAATATTGGATGCTTATCGTGTTTGCCGTTCCGTACGGGTTGGGCGCCGGCGGAGTCGATGCGGCTCTCAACAATTACGTAGCGCTGCATCTGAAGAGTCGGCATATGAGTTGGCTGCATTGCATGTGGGGCGTCGGCGCTGCCGCAAGCCCGTACATAATGAGTTATGCCGTGACCGACGGCGCGGGTTGGAATCAAGGGTATCTTATAGTAGCTATAATACAGATAGCGCTGTCGGCGGCGATATTTATCAGTTTGCCGCTGTGGAAAAAGCGCGAGCGCGAAACCGCCGCAAAACTCGGCATGGCTGCAGCGGAAAGAATGCCGCTGTCTTTTAAGACCGTAATAAGAATATCTGGCGCAGTGCCGTGTTTTATTTGCTTCTTTTGCTACTGTGCGCTCGAACAGACGGCTATGCTTTGGTCGAGCAGTTATATGATAGCGCACAACGGGATAACGGCAGAGGCTGCCGCCAAGTTCGCAAGTTTGTTCTTTATAGGTATTACGGTGGGGCGCGGCATAAACGGGTTTTTGACGATCAAGTTCCGAGACCGTACGCTTATTCGCGTAGGGCAGTCGATAATCGTCATAGGATTGATATTTATAATTATTCCGTCGATCGAAGCGCTTACGATATGCGGGCTGATCTTAATAGGGCTCGGATGCGCGCCCGTTTATCCGAGTATAATACATATGACTCCGTCGCTGTTCGGTGCCGATAGATCGCAAGCGCTGATAGGCGTACAGATGGCGAGCGCTTATTTGGGATCGTGCTTTGCGCCGCCGTTTTTCGGGCTTATCGCCAATTACGTAACGCCAGAGCTGATGCCCGCATATCTTGTCGTATTTTTGGTGCTGATGATAGTCATGCACGAAGTCGTCGTGATAAAAACCAAAAACACGTCGGGGATTTCGACTGATGTCGCGATTGCGGAACGGACGTCGGGCGCGTCGGTCCCGTCGGTACGTGAAAGTATCGACGACAGAGACGGGGAAGAATAAAAAAAACAAAAAACGGCTTGAAGATGATCAAACCGTTTTGATGGAGCGGAAGACGAGATTCGAACCCGCGACCCTCACCTTGGCAAGGTGATGCTCTACCCCTGAGCCACTTCCGCAAAGTCAGCATAGTAAATATATCACTTACATCGATATATGTCAAGCATTTTTTATTAAAAATTCACTAAATTATGTAAAAATGTTTGACAACTGCTTTGTGATAGAGTATAATCATCTTGTAAATTAAGGAGGTGGATTATGGCTGTCCCCAAGCATAAAACTTCGAAGCAACGCACGCATACGCGCGGCGCGCAATGGAAGCTGTCGGCTCCGGCGTTGGCGGAATGCCCGCATTGTCATCAGCTTGTTCAGATGCATCGTGCATGTCCGAGCTGCGGTTACTATGATGGCGTGGAAAAAATCAAAATGAATCAAGGTAACGACTGAAAATTACCCCGATTGATCGGACAAGCCCCGCTTCAATCGGGGTATATTTTTTAGAGGTATTATGAAAATCGTAATTGATATCGGCGGGTGCGATAATCCCCACAAAATGATAGCCGGCGCGATCGCCGCCGCAAAGCTCCATCCCGATTATACCATGGTTCTTGTCGGAGACGCCGAGCTTATTAAAAAATGTTCGGGATCGGGTATGCCGAGCAATGTTGTCGCGGAACATGCGCCCGACGTAATTACCAACGAGGACGTTCCGACTCATGCGATAAGACAAAAGCCCGATTCTTCGCTCGTTAAAGCGTTTTCCGTTCTCAATTCGAATGACGACGCTATCGGTATCGTCAGCGGAGGAAGCACCGGCGCCGTTCTTACCGGCGCTACGCTTCTTGTGGGACGCATCCCGGGCGTGCACCGTCCCGTTCTCACGTCGCTTATGCCGACGTCTGTGCTCGGTAAAGCGGTGTGTATTGCCGATTGCGGCGCAAACGTCGATTCCAAGCCTGAGTTCCTTGCTCAGTTCGCCGTTATGGGGGCTGTTTACGTGCGTGCTATGTTCGGCATAGAAAACCCCGTCGTGTCGCTTCTTTCGGTAGGTACGGAAGATAAAAAAGGCGACGAGAGAACAAAGGCGGCATTTCCGCTTCTTAAAGAGCTGCCTATAAATTTCGTGGGAAATATGGAAGCGCGCGATGCGCTCACGGGCAATTACGACGTTGTGGTTACCGACGGATTTTCGGGGAATGTGCTCTTGAAGTCTACGGAAGGTACGGCGAAGATGGTGGTCGGCAAACTCAAAGAAGCCATTATGTCATCTACGCGTGCG
The DNA here is from genome assembly GCA_910587455.1 of uncultured Christensenellaceae bacterium. GTDB lineage: Bacteria > Bacillota > Clostridia > Christensenellales > Pumilibacteraceae > Anaerocaecibacter. The sequence continues at coordinate 6,910 of CAJULK010000008.1, forward strand.
AAGATAGGCGCACTGTTTATGAAAAAAGCGCTCAACTCGTTCAAAGCCGCTATGGATTATCATTCATACGGCGGCGGCGCGTTTCTCGGCGTTAAAAAGCTCGTTGTCAAAATGCACGGCTCGGTCAACGAAGTTTCGATGAAAGCGTCCATATCCAATATAATAAAAATGCACGAGAACAATATACTCGAAAATATACGAAACGGAATTTCCGCGGCAGTCGAAAAGCCTGTCGGCGACGGTGCGCAGGCGTGACGGGGCGGAAGTTAGACGGGATAGAGGCGAGAATAGGCTATAAATTCAAAAACGCACGATTGCTCGAGGCCGCGTTCACACATTCGTCGTACATCAACGAACACGATACGCGTTCCAACGAGCGAATAGAATTCCTCGGAGACTGTGTTTTGAATTTTTTGGTCGGAGAGAATTTGTTTTTGCGCGACAGAACGGCGAGCGAAGGCGCACTGTCTGCGCGGCGAGCTGCAATCGTTTCCCGCGCGCCGCTCGCGCGGCTTGTGGACGAACTCGGGTTTTTGGAATATTTGCGCGTCGGCGCGGGCGTAGATAAATCGGCGTTTTCCGATAAGGCGCGTTCGGATGTTTACGAAGCGCTTGTGGGCGCCGTCTATCTCGACGGCGGTTTGGACGAGTGTCGCAGGTTTTTGAAAGATACGTTTTTCGGTAAAGTAGAGCCGGAGCGCGATTATAAATCCGAACTTCAAGAGCTGGCGTCCGTCCGCGGATATTGCGTGAAATATGCGACAAAAGACGCTCCGTGCGGATTCGAATCGACCGTAGTCGTAAACGGACGGGAATTTTTCGGTCGGGGCAGAACGAAGCGTTTGTCGCAGATAGACGCAGCGCGATGTGCCGTCGAAAAGTTCGGAAAGTAATTCGTAAGTTCAAATTTACAAAATTCGCGGACGTTAGTCTTAATTCGTTTGATTTTTTATGCGGCGCGTGGTATAATCGAAATTAATAGGAAATCGGCGAGAAACAACATTGAAGTTTAAGAAACTTACCCTTATCGGGTTCAAATCCTTTGCCAACAAGACGGACGTCAAGTTCGGCGAAGGCATAACTGCGATCGTCGGTCCCAACGGTTGCGGAAAAAGCAATGTTGCGGACGCGGTACGTTGGGTTCTCGGTGAGCAATCCGCAAAACTTTTGCGTGGTTCGAATATGCAGGACGTCATATTCAACGGAACAGAAAAACGCAGTTCTCAGTCGTATGCCGAAGTATCGCTGACGTTCGATAATAAGAACCGATCGCTGTTCCCGTCATATGAGTACGAGGAAGTCGTTATTTCGCGTAAGCTCTTTCGTTCGGGCGAGAGCGAGTACTACAGAAACGGAAGCCTCTGCCGACTTCGCGATATTTCCGAAATGCTGCGCGACGGCGGGTTCGCCATAGAAGGTTATACTATAATCGGTCAGGGTCGGGTAATGGAGATAATAAATTCCAAACCCGAGGACAGGCGTTCCATTTTCGAAGAAGCGGCGGGCATTACCAAGTATAAGTTCAAAAAAACCGAAGCCGAGCGCAGAAACGCGCGTACCCGTGAAAATTTGGTGCGCATAGACGACGCTATGGCGGGAGATCTTTCGCGGCTCGAACCGTTGACCAAACAGGCGGAAAAGGCGCGTACATACTTCGATCTCAAAGAGAAACTCAAATATCACGAGATAAATCTTTACATCAATCAATATGAGTCGGCGTCGGATACTCAAAACGAGCTCGATAAAATAATATCCGAGTTCGACGAGCAGATCAAACAAGTTCAAGCCGATTACGACAAAGCGACGGGCGACTATAACTTTGCCGTCGAAAAATTGCGCAATATCGACACGGATATCGAGGAAAGCCGTAATGAGCTTTTGCGCTTGAGCGTCGGAAAAGAAAAAGTCGCAGGACAGATCGAGATAGCCACGCAAAAACTCAATAGTTTGAGACGTCAAAACGAATCTCTTCTTGCGTCGAATTCGGTGCTCGGCGAAAATCACCGAAATTTAATGCTTACCGCCGAGCAAAAGCAGGATGAGTATAATCGCAAATCAGAAGCTCTCAAATCGGTTAAGGCGGAATACGATAAACTCAATGCCGAATATACGGCGGTTGCCGACAAAGTAGCTGTCGAGGAAGCTAAAATCGAAAGCGCGCGTCGTGCGCTTATGAACGCCATGGAGCGCAAAGTCGCCGTCAGTATGAACATGGGCGAGCTTTCGGCGGAGCGTGTGAACGTCAGCGAGCACATCGAGCTTCTGCGCGCGTCTATAAAAGAATCGGAAGAAAAACTGTCCGCAGGCAGTGCGGAACTTGCGTCGAGAAACGACGAGCTTGCCGCGCTTGCCGATGAAAAATCGGAGCTCATCGCCGAGCATACGCAAAAAACGGACGCGAGCGCCGATTGTGCCGAAAAGTTGAAAGCCGTAAACGACAAACTGCTCGGACTGAATAACAAACTTTCGGGTGCGGTAACGCAAAAGAATATGCTTACCAATCTTATCGAGTCGATGGAAGGTTTTGCCGTGCCTGTGCGCAAACTTCTGACGGACGCAAAAACGGACGACAGATTGCGCGGGCTCGTAAAAGGCGTTGTGGGCAATATAATAAATATTCGCGAAGGGTTCGGCACCGCTATAGAGATGGCGCTCGGCGCGGCGGCAAACAACATAGTGACAGAGGACGAAAACGACGCCAAATATATTATTGAATATCTCAAAAAGCGTAATTACGGTCGGATAACGTTTTTACCGTTGAGCGGCATAAAACCGCGCTCGATCGACCCGCAATACGAAAGACTGTTGAACCGACAGGGCTGTTACGGCGTCGCTACCAACGTGATAACTTTCGATCCGTACTTTAAGCGCGCCGTTGACGGATTGCTCGGCGGTACGGTTATAGTAGATAACATGGATACGGCTATCTCGCTCGCAAAAGACAGTCGCTATGGATTTAAGATAGTCACTCTCGACGGCGACGTGCTCAATGCGCAAGGCTCTATCACGGGCGGCAGCAAAGGTCACGGTATGTCTAATATGCTGTCGTACGAACGCGAGTTGAAAGAAGTCGCAGCGGTAATAGATTCTCTCAACGAGCGGATAGAAGCGCTTAATTGCGAACGCGACGCTTTGTCCGCGCGCGGCGACGAATACGGCAGACGCTTGAAAGAGCTTGTTGCGGATATTCATGAATACGAGGTAGCCGAGGCTGCCAAGACGGCAGAGTTTGTTCGGCTCAAAGACAGTCTTACCGAGATAAACAAAGGCAAGACTTCGGACGAGTCGGCGTTGTCGGCGCTTACCGAGCGTCTCGAATCTATAATCGCCGATCTCGACGCTGTCGAAAAAACTCAGGACGAGCTCGGAACGGATGCGCGCACCGAGGAAACGGAGCGCATTAACAGCGAGTTTGCCGCGCTTCGCGACAGCCGCGACGCACTTCGCGATCGCGTTGCGTCGTCCAATCTTCAGATAGTAACTATCGGCAAAGACATGGAAACGTTGGAAAACGATGTTGCGCGGCTCAAAGCCGAGGCGATCGCTACCGCGCAAAACATGGAAAGCAACGATATGGCGATACTCGACAACAATCGCATGATGGAGCAGTTCAACGTCGAAATACGCGAGCTCAGCGACGTTAATTCGGGCGGGAACGAGGAACGCCGCAACGAACTTCAATCGACGCTCGATAATCTTGCGCAGTATAAAGCCGATTTGAATAATAAGACTGTCGAAAGCGACAGGCTGCGTATCGAATGTAATAAGAAAATCACCGAGCTTACCGAGAAAAAGCACGAACAGGAAATTTTGCTTACCCGCGTCGATTCGGATATGCGCGCCATGGAAGAACGCGTGCGCGAGGCGTACGATCTCGGTTATGAAGAATGTTTGCAGTTCAAGGACGAAGCGTACGATCGCGAGCGCGGAAGCGTGGAAGTAGCCAAACTTCGCAGGCGTATAGACAATCTAGGGCATATAAACGAAAACGCTATAGAAGAATCTCAGGAACTGTCAAAGATTTATCAGGAAAAAGTTTTGCAGCGCGACGATCTCGTAAAGAGTCTCGCCGACGAAGAACGCGTCATAAAAGAGATGTCGGCAAACATGTTGCGAGATTTCAACAACTGCTTCGAACAAATTCGGCAGTATTTCCGCGAGATATTCAAAGAACTGTTTAACGGCGGCAATGCCGATCTCGAACTTACGGAAAACGAAGATCCGCTGCTTCGCGGCGTGGAAATAAAAGCACAGCCGCCGTCTAAAAATCTTCAGTCGATCTCGCTTCTTTCGGGCGGCGAAAAGACGTTGACTGCGATCGCGATACTTTTCGCCATTCTCAAACTGCGTCCCATGCCGTTCTGCTTGCTCGACGAGATAGAAGCAGCGCTCGACGACGCCAACGTCGGACGCGTTGCCAACGCGCTTAAAAAATTCTCGGCGCAGACGCAGCTAATAGCAATTACGCACAGAAAGCCCACTATGGAACAAGCGGATAGCTTATACGGCGTTACTATGGAAGAAAAAGGCGTGTCTACGATCGTTTCGGTTAGGCTTGCGGACGCTGTCAAAGCAGCGGAATCGGTGCCTGCAGAATAAACGGCATAAGAATTTACGGATAGGTGAACTATGGGATTTTTTTCTAAGATAAAAGAGGGGCTGAAACGCACAAAGGAAGCCATAGCGTATAAGCTGAACAAACTGTTTACCGGCGGCGTATTGACCGACGATTTTTACGACGAACTCGAAGAAACTCTTATTATGTCCGATATAGGTGCCGAAACGACCGATACCGTAATGGACAGGCTCAAAAAAGATATAGATAAAAATCATGTGCGCGACACTGCCACCGTGCGTAAACTGCTGAAGGATATACTCGTAGATCTTCTCGACGAAAACGAAAAGCCCGATTACGAATATCCGCTCGTCATTATGCTGTCCGGCGTAAACGGGGTCGGAAAAACGACCGCGATAGGCAAGCTCGCAAAAAAATTCAAAAAACAGGGAAAGTCCGTCACCGTAGCTGCGGCGGACACTTTTCGCGCCGCGGCTTCCGATCAGCTGTCTGTATGGGCGGAGCGCGCGGGCGTTAGGCTTATAAAACATTCCGAGGGCGCCGATCCCGCGGCAGTGGTTTACGACGCGGCACAGAGCGTAAAAAGCAAAAACGGCGACGTGCTTCTTATCGACACCGCAGGGCGTCTTCACAATAAAAAGAACTTAATGGAAGAGCTTAAAAAAATTTCGCGCGTCGTCGAACGGGAGCTTCCCGACGCAATGGTGCTCAACTATATCGTTCTCGACGCCACGACGGGACAAAACGCAATTTCGCAAGTCGATATATTCAACGAGGCAATAGACATCGACGGCATAATTCTGACCAAGCTCGACGGAACGGCAAAGGGCGGCGTTGTTCTCGCGATAGCCGGAGAGCTTGCGGTGCCGGTAGTCTATGTCGGCGTCGGCGAGGGGATCGACGATCTCGAAGACTTTGATTCGGTCGATTTCGTTAACGGAATAATGGACGAGTGATACGAGCGTCCGAATATTTTTTGCAAAAACGAAAAAAGTGCGCGTAAACGATTGATTTCGTAAGCGAGTTGTTGTATAATAGCGGTGTAAAGTAGTTTTGCTTTACACTGTTGTCTTATGGAAAAGGATCTGAATATAAGCAGGCTCTGCGACGTTTACGGGTCGCTGTTGACCGAACATCGGCGAGAGATAGTCAGGAGTTATTACGACTACGATCTTTCGTTGGCGGAGATTGCGGAAAACTTCGGTATTACAAGACAGGCGGCGCTTTGCAGTATCAGGCAAGCGGAAGAAAAACTTAACGGGCTTGAAGAAAAGCTCGGGATCGTGGACAAGTCCGACAGGCTTGTAAAGGAGCTTAACGAGCTTTACGGAAAAGTAGTAGGCAATTCGGACGCGCAATCGACAATCGCGCGGCTGATGCGCGATTTCGGTTGAGGTATAATCATGGGACTTTTTTCGTCACTTGCCGAGAAACTCGGCAATGTATTTTCCAAAATAACGTCGCGCGGAAAACTTACCGAGGGCGATATTAAACAGGCTATGCGAGAAATACGTATAGCGCTGCTGGAGGCTGACGTAAATTATGCCGTCGTCAAGGATTTCGTGTCGCGTGTGTCCGAAAAAGCGGTTGGAGAAAAGGTGCTCAAATCTTTGACGCCCGGGCAGCAGGTCGTAAAAATAGTCAACGACGAGCTCGTCGAGCTTATGGGTTCTACCAATTCCAAGCTCGAAGTCGCGTCAAAACCGCCCACCGTAATTTTGATGTGCGGATTGCAGGGCGCGGGCAAAACCACGTTTTGCGGCAAGCTCGGAAGCTATCTTACCAAGCAAGGTAAAAAACCTATGTTCGCCGCGTGCGACGTGTACCGTCCCGCCGCGATCAATCAGTTGCAAGTCGTCGGAAAAAAGGTAAATATCCCAGTGTTCGAGCAGGGCGCCGGAAATCCCGTCAAGATAGCGGCAAACGCCGTTGCCGAAGCGGCAAGGCTCGGTTACGACACGCTCATAATAGATACTGCCGGCAGACTTCACATAAACGAGCAGCTGATGACCGAGCTCAAAGAGATCAAGAGCAAAACGTCGCCTACCGAAATACTCTTGACTGTAGACGCCATGACTGGTCAAGACGCGGTCAACGTAGCCAAAACGTTTAACGACGAGCTCGATATAACGGGCGTTATTCTCACTAAGCTCGACGGCGATACGCGCGGCGGCGCGGCGCTTTCCATACGTTCCGTCACGGGCAAACCGATCAAATTCTGCGGAACGGGCGAAAAGTCGGGCGATATAGAGCCGTTTTATCCCGATCGGATGGCGTCGCGTATTCTCGGAATGGGCGATGTGCTGACGCTTATAGAAAAGGCGCAGGAAGCCGTTTCGGAAGAAGAAATGAAGAAAATGGAAAAGCGTATGCGCGAAAACAAGTTTACGCTCGAAGATTTTCTTACGCAGTTCAAATCGCTTGCGAAGATGGGCGATCTCAACGACGTTGTTGCGATGATCCCCGGTATGAGCAAAGCCAACGTCGATGCAAAGCAGGTCGACGAGCGTATCAATAAATACAAGTCCATAATACTTTCCATGACGCCGTACGAGCGCAATCATCCCGAAGTGATCAAATCGTCGCGCCGTAAACGCATAGCCGCGGGAAGCGGCACGAGCGTTCAGGAAGTAAACGCTTTGTTGAAACAGTACGATCAGACGCGAGAAATGATGAAGGCTGCGTCGTCTGGCAAAATACCGCAAATGCAACAGAAAATAATTCATCAAAAGCGTCGGTTCAGATAAACTTGTTTTTCAAATAACCTTATAGGAGAAAATACATCATGGTAAAAATCAGACTTACACGTATGGGCGATCATAAATCCCCGTTCTACCGCATCATCGTCGCAGATTCGCGCTCGCCGCGCGACGGCAGATTTATCGAAGTGCTCGGCACGTACGATCCGCATCTCGACGACGGGCTTAAACTCGACGAAGAAAAGGCTAAAACGTGGATCAAAAACGGCGCTCAGCCTACCGATACCGTTCGCGCGCTGCTCGCAAGCAAGGGCGTTATCGAGAACAAAAAATCCACGCAAAAGACCAAGGTCGATAAGAAAAAGAAGGCGGAATAATTTTAGATGACCGAACTCGTTACTTATATCGTGACAGCGCTTGTCGACGATAAATCGGCTGTATCAGTTACCGAAGACGGCGATGTTATAATCGTTAAAGTCGCAAAAGACGACATGGGCAAGGTAATAGGCAAGCAGGGCAGAATTATCAAATCCATACGCTCGGTGGTGAAAGCCGCTTCTTTGAAGTGCGGCAGAAATTGCACCGTCGAAATAGACGAGTAAATTGATCACGATCGGCAGTATTACAAAACCGCAAGGCGTGCGCGGCGAAGTCAAGGTCAGAGCGCTGACCGACGACCCGTCGCGCTTTTGCTTGCTTAAAACCGTTTGCATAGGCGGCAAAGATTATAAAATATCGAGCGTGCGTGTTTCGGGCGCCGATGTTTATATGAAACTTGCCGGAGTGGATGACCGCGATGATGCCGAACGGCTTCGCGGCGAGTTTGTCACTATAGACCGCGCGGCGGCCGTAGCCGTAGAAGAAGGCGAGTTTTTTATTGCCGATCTCATCGGTGCGCAACTGTATACGAGAAGCGCGGACGGTGAAGCGTTCGAAAAACAGATCGGTATTATCAAGTCGGTGGAATCATTCGGCGCTGCCGATGTTTTTACGGTGCTGTGCGCAAACGGGAAAAATATGACGTTTGCATTTGTTAAAGCGCTCGACGCCGTATTCGATTCGGGACGGTTATCCGTTCTCCGTAACCGGCTTGACGAGGTTGCCGTATATGAAGATTAGGGTTCTCACGCTGTTCCCGAAAATGTTCGAATGTCTTAACGAGAGCATAATAGGACGAGCGATAAGAAACGGCATAATAGATTTTCGAGCGGTAGATATTCGGGAATACTCGAAGGACAAGCATCATAAATGCGACGATACTCCGTACGGCGGCGGCGCCGGTATGGTTATGACGCCGCAGCCGATATTCGATTGCATAAACGCCGTAGATCCCGAACACGAATATTTGCGCGTGTATATGTCTGCACAAGGCGAAACGCTTTGCGACGGGTTATCTCGCCGACTCGGCACGATCGAAAACCTTCTTATTCTTTGCGGGCACTACGAGGGCGTAGACAGACGAGTGATAGAGCTTTGTATAGACAAAGAGATATCGGTGGGCGATTATATACTTTCCGGCGGCGAACTTGCCGCCATGACAGTAATAGACAGCGCGGCGCGATTTGTGGACGGCGTGCTCGGCAGCGCGCAGTCGCATGAGGACGAGAGTTTTTCGGGCGGGCTGCTCGAATATCCGCAGTATACGCGTCCGCCCGAATTTATGGGGCTTAAAGTTCCCGAAGTTTTGCTTAACGGCAATCATAAGGAGATTGCCAAATACAGGCTCGAACAGTCTGTTAAACTCACCGCCGAACGGCGTGCCGATCTTTTGGCGAATAAGGACGGACGGAATGGAAATTAATTGGTTCCCGGGGCATATGGCAAAATCGTCGCGCGAGATCGAGGCGAATTTATCCGTTTCGGATTGCGTGATATACGTGCTCGATTGCCGCGCCGTACGGTCGTGTTTCAATCCCACGTTCGACAGAATAATAAACGTGCCCGTAGTTTACGTATTGAACAAAGCCGACACTGTGCCGCAGGAAGTCGCCGCGGCATGGGTGCGCGCGCTCGGCGTAAACGGGAACACGGCGCTTGCGACCGACGGAACCGATTCGTCCACGAGAAAAAGATTGCTCGGCGCCGTCAGATCTGTCTGTTCGCCGACGCTCGAAAAACAGAGAAAACGCGGACTTAACGAACACTTGCGCGCTATGGTCGTCGGCGTGCCCAATACGGGCAAATCTACGCTCATAAACAGTCTGTGCGGCAAGGCGCGGCTCGATACCGGAAATAAAGCGGGTGTGACGCGGTCCGTAAAATGGGCACGGGTGGATTCTACGCTCGACGTTCTCGACACGCCCGGCACGCTGTATCCCAAGATATCCGACCGAAAAACGGGCGAAAATCTTGCGGTTATCGGCAGTATACGCGACGAAGTTTTAAGCGCGCCCGAGCTTGCAGTCGCTCTTATAGACAGGCTCAACGCAATAGATCCGCATATACTTGCAAATCGTTTCGGACGGGCATTGACCGCTACATACGACGGACTCGAAGCGGCTGCTGTAGCGCGCGGTTATAAAATGCGCGGAGGATTGCCCGACGCAGACCGCGCCGCCGCAGCGCTTATAGACGATTTCCGTAAGGGAAGGCTCGGAAAAATAGCATTGGAGTACGCAGATGCCGAATGACGTTAAAGAAACACCGTTGCAAAAAACACTGCGACTGATGGAATTCGACAAAAATTTCGGAGTGAAAAGGATTTGCGGCGTGGACGAAGCGGGTCGCGGTCCGTTGGTCGGCGCCGTGTCCGTTTGCGCGTGCGTCATGCCTGTCGGCATGCCTATAGTCGGTATTGACGACAGCAAGAAACTCGGAGAAAAGACGCGTGAATCATTATTCGAAAAAATAACGGAAATCGCCGATTATTGCGTTGTGCTCATCGACAGTAAGACGATAGACGAAATAAATATTTTGCAGGCGACCAAGCTCGGTATGAAGCGAGCCGTGGAAGGACTGAAAATCCCGCCGGATATGGCTGTTGTAGATGCCGTAAAAGGTCTTGATATTGCGGTTCCTTACGCGTCTGTCATCAAAGCCGACGAAAAAAGTTATGCCACCGCCGCCGCTTCGATAATAGCCAAGGTGACGCGTGACAGAATCATGCGTGAGCTCGACAAACTGTATCCGCAGTACGGCTTTGCGAAAAACAAAGGTTACGGAACAAAAGCGCATATTGCGGCGCTTAAAGAGTTCGGAGCCTGTCCCGAACACCGCAGAACGTTTATCAAAAACTTTTTCCCGTCGGGGAATATAACAGAGCTTTCAGTCACGGAGATCGGAGATGTTAGGTAGACCGCGTAAAAAACGAATAAACGCTCGCGGCAGCAGCGGCGAGAATCTGGCGGTCAAGTATCTCGAAACGCACGGATACAGAGTGCTTGACAGGAATTATACTACAGACATAGGCGAGGTGGATATTTTCGTCACGGACGAAAAAACGCTTGTGGCGGTCGAGGTCAAGTCGCGACTCTCGCTCGAATACGGTACGCCCGCCGAAGCGGTCGGATACGAAAAAATAAAGAAGATATCGCAGGTAACTTCGCAGTATATCAAACAGTTCAGGCTTTTCGGCGTTCCCGTAAGATTCGACGTTGTGGAAGTATACTTGCAAGACAATACGGTCAATCATATTGTCAACGCGTTCGACAGCTTCATAAGATATTAGCAACGGCATTTTCGATCGCAGAATTTGCCTGTAGTGTGTAATTTCTTTCACAAAACAGTTGCTAAATTTTTTTCAACGTGATATATTGTGTGCTGAAATGTTGGATTTGCATTTGCCCGAAATCGCACCGAAAGTGCTTTATACGATAGGCGACTTCGATATAACGGTAACGATGTTTTCGTGCATGATCGTAACGCTTTTTTTGATTGTGTTTGCCGTTATCGTCCGTGTCGCGTTTATACCGCGTTGGAACAAGGATTTCAAGCACACTTCGGCATTCAGAATGTTTATAGAATGGGCGGTGGGATTATTCGACGTCAATGCCAAAGACTTGACGGAAAATTATTCCAAAGCCATCGGTCCGCTGTATTTCGGTTGTTCGGCATTTATAATGTTCGGCGTTTTGATAGAGCTTTTCGGATTGCGCTCGCCGTTGAGCGATCTTAATTGCAACATCGTCCTCGGATTCACCACGTTCTTCGTCGTTCTCATTACGGGATTCATGAAAAAACGAGCCAAGCGTTTGACGCATTATGCCGCAGTCATACCGCTTGTTACCGATTGCGTCGTGCCGTTTTCTATGGCGCTCAGGTTGTTCGGCAGTATATTTTCGGGTTATTTGATAATGGAGATCGTATATGGCGTGATCCCGTATGTATTGCCGGTGATACTCGAACCGATCTTTACTCTTTTCCACGCATTGATGCAGGCGTATATATTTATGTTCCTGTCAATGAACTTCGTAAACGAAGCTATCGAATAACATTTTCGGAGGTTATTATGCAGTCTGTGATTTATGCGCTCATGCCGATTATGCCGCTTTTGGGCATCGACGGAATGGTCGCTCTCGGCGCGGGTATAGCCGCGCTTGCTTGTGTAGGCGCAGCTATAGGTATGGGTATTTCCACGGGCAAAGCCGTTGAAAGCATGGCGCGTCAGCCCGAAGCGACAAAGCAAATACGTTCGTCGTTGTTTATAGGTCTCGCATTTTGCGAAACAACGGCTATTTACGGGTTGCTCGTAGCGATAATGCTGATAGTTATGTAATCGGGTGCGCGAATCATGAAAGCGTTTATTGTCGCCGACATACTCGAAACTTTCGGGCTTGATTGGCGTTCCATGCTGTTTTATCTCGGTAACTTCGTCTTGCTTGTCGGAGTGCTCATAGGCGTATTGTATAAGCCTGTTAAAAACATGCTGAAAAACAAGCGCAAGAGTCTTGACGATACTTTTGCCGAGAATCAAAAGCTCAAAGACGAGAGCGAAAAAGCAAAAGCCGAGTACGAAAAACTTTCCGAGGATATGAAGCTCGAGAGCGCGCGTATTGCCGCGGAGGTAGCCAAGTCTGCCGAAGCCCGTGCCGAAGCCGTTATTGTCGATGCGCAGGAACAGGCAAAAGCGATTGTGGACGCAGCCAAAAAGGATGCGGCGTCGCAAAAAGAGCAGCTTCGTACAGAATATCGTGAAAGCGTAAACAGACTGTCTGTTCAGATTGCGCAAAAAGTGCTCGAACGCGAAGTTACCGAAAAAGATAATTCCGTGCTTATAGAACAGGCACTGTCCGATTGGGAGGCTGCCGATTGATGGGCGCCCGTATTATAGAAGTTACTTCCGCGGCAGAACTTTCGGCCGCGCAGAAGAAACGCGTCGAAAAGGTCTTTTCCGATAAACATAAAGGCGAAAAGACGGAATTCGTATACAGAATAGATTTGGAACTTATCGGCGGTATTCTCGTTGCGGACGGCGATAAGTTTTATGACGGAACCGTAAGATCGCAGGTCGACAAACTCGACCGCGATTATATAATGAGCGATAATTTCGTAGAAGCTGCGCAAATGCCGCGCAAAAAGAATCGTGCCAAGTCAAAGCGCAAGTCCGAGAGCGAGGTGCAAACACCGCGCGCCGAAACGCCGACGGAGTTTACTGCCGAACAGATACGTAACAACGTCGAGAGCGAACTTTCCAAACATATTGCCGATTACACTAAATCGTTTGACGTAAGTCATGCGGGCAGTGTGGAATTTTGCGGCGACGGCGTAATAATAGCAAGCGGTCTTTCGAATGCCGCTTACGGAGAAATGCTGCAGATAGAGAACGGAGCGCAGGCTATAGTTTTAAGCCTCGAAAACGATCAGGTGGGCGCAATAGTTCTCGATGACGACGACAAAGTATCGGCGCATATGCTCGTAAAGACTACGGGTATGATAGTGTCCGTGCCCGTGGGCGATAAATTGCTCGGCAGAGTTGTAGATCCGCTCGGAAAACCCGTGGACGGTCTCGGTAGTTTCGTTGCCGATAAATACAGACCGATAGAATCTCCCGCGCCTGCGATTAAAGACCGCGGCAAAGTTAATACTCCTATGCAGACGGGACTTCTTGCGGTCGACTCAATGATCCCGATCGGCAGAGGTCAGCGCGAGTTGATCATAGGCGACCGACAGACGGGTAAAACTTCCATTGCGGTAGATACGATTATAAATCAAAAGGGTAAAGACGTAATATGCGTATACGTCGCCATCGGTCAGAAATCGTCTACCGTTTCGACGGTTGTCAACACTCTGACCGAGTGCGGAGCAATGGATTACACCGTTGTAGTGAGCGCAACGGCCCGCGACAGCGCGCCGCTTCAATATATAGCGCCTTACGCCGGCTGCGCTATTGCCGAAGAATTTATGTATGCCGGAAAGGACGTTTTGATAGTATATGACGATTTAAGCAAGCATGCCGTGGCTTACAGAGCGATGAGTTTGTTGCTTAAACGTCCTCCCGGACGCGAAGCGTTTCCTGGCGATATTTTTTATCTTCATTCGCGTCTTCTCGAAAGAGCGGCAAAACTTTCTCCCGATCTCGGCGGCGGTTCCATAACGGCGCTTCCGATCGTCGAAACGCTTGCGGGCGATATTTCCGCATACATTCCTACCAACATAATTTCGATAACGGACGGACAGATATATCTCGAAAGCGATCTTTTCAATGCGGGCACGCGTCCGGCTATAAACGTCGGGCTTTCCGTGTCGCGTGTGGGAAGAAGCGCGCAGAACAAAGCGATGCGACGCGTATCGGGCAAGCTGCGCATAGATCTTTCGCAGTACCGCGAGCTTGCGGCGTTTGCACAGTTCGGTGCGGATCTCGACGAAGATACTTCGCGCATGCTCGAACACGGAAAACGCACGAGCGAGGTGTTAAAGCAGGACGTCCACCGTCCGATGCGCGTCGAGCATCAAGTCATATTGCTGTATTTGACGACAAAAGAACTTTTGAAGGACATTCCCGTCACAAAAATTACCGAGTTCAAAGATGAATTCATTAAGTATTTCGACATCAATCATGCCGATATTATAGAAGAACTCGAAGCCGGCGGCGATTTGACAATGGATATGGGTATTGCAATAGAAGACGCGGTTACCGAATTTGCAGTGTATTTTATGCGGGAGGGTAAATGAACAGCCTGTCCGATATAAAACGCAGACTTATTTCAGTCAAGCAAACGCGGCAAATAACGGGCGCCATGGAGACCATTTCTATCGCTAAAATGCAGAAAGCATTGGCGCGTTTCGACTCGTACGGAATTTATGCCGATGCCGTCGAACAGGCGTTAATAAGCATGTTGTCGTGCGGCGACGAATTAACCGCGCATTACACGTCAACGGCGCGTGGCGGAAAACTGTATATTGTTATTGCTTCCGACAAAGGTCTGTGCGGCGGATTCAATCACGATGTTTTTAAGCTCGCGGATTCGGTTATCGAAAGAGATTGTACGGTCATTCCGATAGGTCAGACGGCGGCGGACCATTATTCGTCGGCAAAAAACGTCGATATGCGGTTTGTTTCGCTCGGCTATTCTCCCGATTACGCAAAAGTAATGCCGCTTGCCGAAACGGTTATCGACGGCTTCGGTAATGACTTCGGAAGCGTTGCGCTCATTTATACAAAGCTCATTTCGCATACGGCGTGGAAGCCTGTCATAAAAACCGTTTTGCCCGTTTCGAGCGATATGCGTTCCAATGTAGGAGCGGGTTCGGCAACCGTTGCGGAACCGTCGGCGAACGAAGTTTTGAAAACGCTGTTGCCGCTGTATATCTCGAGCGCTTGTTACGGTGCGCTTCTCGGCAGCAGCGCCGCAGAACACAGCGCGAGACGCGTTGCTATGTCGTCGTCTACGAAAAGCGCCGACGAGATGATAGAAACTCTGTCGATTGAGTATAACCGCGCGCGGCAAAATACCGTGACGGAACAGATAACGGAAATTATCGGATCTATGAGCGCGCTCGGCGCGGCAGGAGAAAGACGATGAAAAGAGAACTTAACCGCGGCGTAGTAACCGTTGTGCTCGGTCCCGTCGTTGACGTCAGGTTTGAGACAAAGCTACCCAAGATTTACGAAAAGGTCATTATAGACACGCACGACATGATCGCAAGCGGATCGCAGCAGCCTATGGAAGGTATGGTGGCGCTCGAAGTAATGAGTCATATTCCGCCGTCTACTGCACGTTGCATAGCGCTCGAACCTACCGAGGGACTGTCGCGCGGCATGTCCGCATACGGAACGGGACATTCGATTTCGGTGCCCGTCGGCGAAGCCGTGCTCGGCAGAGTCATGAACGTACTCGGCGATCCGATTGACGGTAAAGGCGATATAAACGCAGAAACGCATAGGTCGATACACCGCAAAGCGCCAGAGTTTTACGAACAGAAAAACGGCGTGGAAATAATGGAAACGGGTATCAAAGTCATAGATCTTACCGCGCCGTATCTTCGCGGCGGCAAGATAGGTCTGTTCGGCGGTGCAGGCGTCGGTAAAACGGTTCTTATAATGGAGCTGATCCACAACGTAGCCAAAGAGCACGGCGGATATTCGATTTTTACGGGTGTTGGCGAACGCAGTCGCGAAGGCTTCGAAATGATTCAGGACATGACCGAGGGCGGAGTTCTCGATAAGACGGCGCTCGTATTCGGGCAAATGAACGAGCCGCCCGGCTCGCGTATGCGCACGGCTCTTACGGGTCTTACGCTCGCCGAGTATTTCCGTGACGAAATGAATAAAGACGTTCTGTTGTTTATCGACAATATATACAGATACATTCAGGCGGGATCGGAAGTATCGGCGCTTCTCGGCAGATTGCCGTCCGCGGTCGGATATCAACCTACGCTCGCGACCGAGCTCGGCGCGCTCGAAGAGCGCATAGCGACTACTAAGAACGGATCGATCACTTCGATTCAGGCAGTATACGTTCCTGCTGACGATATCACCGATCCTGCGCCCGCAGCGATATTTACGCACCTCGACGCAACAACTGTTTTGAGCAGAAGAATAGTCGAGCAAGGTATCTATCCCGCAGTCGATCCGCTGCAGTCTACGAGCCGAATTTTGGAAAAATCCATTCTCGGTTCATTCCATTACGATACTGCTCGCGGCGTGCAAGCGACATTACAGCGGTATAACGATCTTTCCGATATCATATCTATTCTCGGAATGGACGAGTTGTCCGACGAGGACAAGGCGCTCGTTCACCGCGCACGCAAATTGCAAAGATTTTTCTCGCAGCCGCTGTCGGTGGCAAAGAGCTTTACGGGCGTGGAAGGGCGTTACGTGCCGCTTAAAACTACGCTCGAATGTTTTTCCGCCATTCTTAAAGGAGAAGCGGATAAATATCCCGAGTCTGCGTTCTTCATGGTCGGAGATCTCGACGAAGTCAAGGAGAAAGCGTTTAATTGAGCACGTTCCCGTTAAGAATAATCACGCCCGCAGGCGAGTTCTATTCGGGCGAAGTGGAATATCTCGGCGCAACAACTACCGACGGCAGAATAGGATTTATGCGCGGCGCTCTTCCGCGCGTCTGCGTGCTTGTCGGAGGTCGTATCGATATTAAGACGTCGGTGATCGAAATGTCTGCCGTATCGGGAAACGGCGTCATCAATATTGCGTCGGACGGGATAACGGTAGTTACCGAATCGTGTAGATTTTCGAATGACGGTTCTGACGATGTTTCGGAAGCCGTCGAGCGCAAGGACGACGAACATGCGTCCATGCGCGATTATAAACGTGCCAAAGCTCAGATCGCTTCTACGATCAAAAAGATGAAAGACAGAAATCAGTCGGATAATTGAAGAACGCTCGCATGGTTTGACGCATACATAAATCTAAATGCAGACCGTAATAGATTTATCGAGAATAAGAAATAATGTCAGGCAGATAAGATCCAAACTTTCGGGCGCATTTTGCGCCGTGGTAAAGGCGGACGCATACGGACACGGTATTTCGGTAGCGAGCTATATAGAACCGGTAGTCGATTGTTTTTTTGTGGCAACGCCCGACGAAGCGTTTACGCTTGCGGCGGTCGTAAGAAAGCCTGTGCTCGTGCTCGGCGGCGACGTTTCGCCGTTTACTCGAAGATTCGAACCGAATATCATTCCCACTGTTTGTGATGACCGGCAAGCGCTCGCCATGCTCAAATCGGGCTATAACGCTTTTTCGGTTGCCGTAAACACGGGAATGAACAGATTGGGCGCTAACGAGCGTAAGCTCGAGGCTATAGAAAAATTTTGCGTCAGGTACGGTGTCGTTCCGTGGTCGGTGTATTCTCACATATACAACGGGATAGCGTCGGCGCGTGAGCAGTCGGACGAATTCGACAGATTGACGGCGAGTCCCGTTTTCAGACGAATGAGACATTTATACTGTTCTTGCGCGCTCGAACTCGGCAATGTGTGTGTTTACGATATGACGCGTATCGGTCTTGCGATGTACGGGTATGCGGGCGGTTTGGATATAGCAATGCGCGCGCGTGCGAAAATCACGGCGCTGTCGTATGTGGCGCGCGGTCGGCACGTAGGTTACGGCGACTATATGACAGAGCGCGACACTCTTGTCGCAACGGTCGCTTGCGGGTATGCCGACGGGCTGCGAAGATGCGATAAGCCGCTGTATCTGAAAGTGGGCGACAGAAAATGCCGTATCATCGGCATGCCGTGCATGGATGTTTGCATGATAGACGTTACGGGCGTGCCGTGCCGAGTCGGCGAGTATGCATATCTGATTTCGGATAAATCGGATACGGAATATCTCGCAAAATGTTACGGAACTATTGTTTACGAGGTGCTTACGAATTTCAATGGACGTGCAAAACGAATTTACACATGATAAAGCCGAAATAAGACGCCGACTTTTGACGCGGCGATCTTCGGCAGCGGACAAGCCCGTTTTGTCAAGGCGCGCCGTCGCTCGGCTTTTGCCGTTGTTGCGCGGAAACGTAATGATATACGTGTCGATCGGTTCGGAACTCGACACGTCGGGTCTTATCGACGTTTTGCTCGGAAATTCGGATATCGCGCTTTTCGCGCCGTATACATCTAAAGGCGCGATCGTTCCGTTGCCCGTTAAAAAGCGCGGAGCGGCGGATCGTTTCGGCAATATGCCGTGCGACTGTTATGCGGACGGGTTTGATGCGGTTAAAGCCGCCGCCGTAAAAATAGACGTTTGCGTTACGCCGCTCGTCGGGTTTGACGACAGCGGTTATCGCATAGGTTACGGTATGGGGTGTTACGACAGATTTTTCTCAATGTGCGACGCGTATAAGATAGGCTTGGCGTTCGATTGTCAGCGGTGTGAATTCAGGCATGAATCGCATGATGTACCGCTTGATTGTTGCGTTACGGAAAGCAAAGTGATATACTTTTGATATGCGTGTTATTTCAGGAAAATACAAAGGCAGAACGCTTCTGTCGCCGCACGGCGAGGTGCGGCCCACTACCGATCTCGTAAAGGGCAGTTTGTTTTCCATGCTCGACGCCGGAGGACTTGTTCGCGACGCCAATTGGCTCGATGTTTTTTGCGGCGGCGGCGGTATCGGCATCGAAGCGCTGTCGCGCGGCGCCAATTCGTGTGTGTTTACTGACATAGATACTTCTAACGTGTGTTCTAATCTCAAAAAGCTCGATTTGTCGTGCCGTGTTATACGTTCGGACTTCAGACGCGTATTGAGATTGCTGCGCGAAGAAAAATTCGATGTAGTGTTTTGCGATCCGCCTTATAAAAGCGGGTACGCCCAAACCGCTTTCGAACTTATTCTAAAATACGACATTATTACGGACGGCGGTGTGATAATAATCGAACATAGTTGCGAAAATGACTTGATAAATGTTCCCGAAGATTGTATAATAGACAAGAGAGTTTTCGGTGTGTCCGCTCTCGAAATCATTACTCGAGGTTGATATGAAAGCGATATTTGCCGGAGCTTTCGACCCGTTTACGCTCGGTCATCGCGATATTTGCGAACGCGCTTCGCGCATATTCGGCAACGTAACGGTTGCCGTTGCGGAATCGACGGGGAAGAATACGGTATCGCTCGAAAAACGCGTCGATATAGCGAGACTGTCTGTTGACGGGATCGCCGGCGTTGACGTCGAACCGTTCCGCGGACTGTTGAGCGATTACATAAAAAAATCGGGCGAGTGCGTGCTTGTGCGCGGCGTTCGCGGTACAAACGACTTCGAGTACGAACGCGACAGATTGCGTGTTTATTCGTCGCTGTGCGGCGCAGACGCCGTGCTTCTCGTTACCAAACCAGAGCTCGAGCATGTGTCGTCTACCGTCGTTCGCGAGCTTGCCGCGCTCGGCAGTCCGCTCGACGGGTATGCCGCCGCAAAAGCGAAAGACGTAATTAAATCTGTTTATCGTAAATTCGGGGAGTAGGATTATGCAGGAACATATAGACGCTTTGGAAATTTTGGACAAGCTGCGCGAGGAACTCTCTTGCGGAAAAGGGTTTTTTTCGAAAAAACCAGATTGGGAGCTTTGCGTGGAACTGTGCGACAAGCTCGCGCGCGTTTTACCGGAGTCGTTCGGCGAAGCGGAATACATCAATCAAAAGCGGAAAGAGATACTTTCGAACGCGGACGTAGTTGCCAAGAACACCATTCGTGCCGCGGAAGAAAAAGCAAATAAAATAATATCCGAAACAGAGGTCGTGAAAAACGCCAACGTTGCCGCAAAACAGATAATAGAAAACGCATACACGCAATGCGATAATTTGATATTGCGCACAAAGTCGCATCTCGACAATTTGTTTGTTGAGACGGAAAAATTTTTATGTTCTACGCTTGCATTGGTTCGCACAAACCGCGAGGAGCTTCGCATGGCGCTTACGGACGTCGATAAGTAATAAACACTTATGTTTGAAATCGTACGAAAGATTATGCCCGTTGCCGATGTTCGGGAACTTGTGCCTTTGCCGCAAAGCGCGCAAAAAACAAGAGAGTCTGCGCTGAGGCAGTTATCCGATATATTGATCGGTGCGGATAGGCGTAAAATTATTATTGCCGGACCGTGCTCGGCGGACAGCGAAGACGCAGTATGCGATTATGCGTGCAGGCTGTCGCGAGTTGCCGAATCGATACGTGACCGCGCGTTCGTTATCGTTCGCGTATATACCGCCAAACCGCGCACGCACGGAAGCGGATATAAGGGCATGTACTACAATCCCGATCCCGTCGCCGATCGCGCGGATATAGAGAACGGTATCGTAGCGCTAAGAAAGATGCATGTACGCGTGCTTTGCGAAAGCGGACTGATAACGGCAGACGAAATGCTTTTTCCGCAAATTACGCGATATATAGACGACGTGCTCGGTTATGCGGCTGTGGGCGCACGTTCGTCCGACGATCAATTTCACAAGCTCGTCGCGAGCGGGTTGGATATCCCTATAGGGATCAAAAATCCGTTGAACGGCGATTTGCGAGCTCTCGCGGGATCGCTTCGCACGGCGCAGAGCGCAAATGAATTTATGTTTTGCGGATCGCAGGTGGCTACGAGCGGAAACGCGTTCGCTCATGCCGTATTGCGCGGCGGTGTGGATTCTGCCGGACGACATTTTTCAAACAGCGAAACGGGCGATATACTGCGGCTGAAAGACGAATTGTCCGAGAGCGGTATTGTAAATCCGTCCGCTATAGTAGACGTAAACCATTCGAACAGCGGCAAAGACCCTTTTGTTCAGCCCGACATAATGTATAAAGTGTTGCGCGGTTTGCGGTCGGCGCCCGAAGCAAACGAGTTGGTAAAAGGATTTATGACAGAAAGTTATATAGAGGACGGCAAATGTGCGCCCGACGGCGGCGTTTACGGCAAGTCGATCACGGACGCATGTCTCGGATTCGAAAAAACAAAACAAATGCTTTTGCGTGCCGCCGACGAAATAGTTGCGTAATGCCGCAAACACGCCGAAAAAAATCGTAATCGGTCTTGTGGAGTCGAAAATTGACATATACGATTCTGCCGACGGTATGTGTGCTATAATGCATGCATTACATCTGGAGGCACTTTACGATCATGGCACAGAAATCGGGCGAACTCAAAAAACGCTGTCAGCTTGCGAAACAACGGCTCAAAATGGGATATTGGCAGGATATCGGTTCGAACGGGACGGCGGAATTCGGCGCTCCGTCGGCGGCGGCAAGATCCGACGGCGCACGCATGAGATTGCGCATAGAATACGATAATTCCGCATCGGCGCACGATGAAAAGATGTATGAAAAAGTTTGCGCGATACTCGATTGCGACGAGATAGCGCTCAACCCGATCGGGCAGTTGATAGACAATCAAGTGTACGGCGCGCTCGATTCGGCAGGCAAACAGAGATATATACTCGAACTGTCGAATAAGTTCAGAGAGCTTAAAGAAAGATATTACCGCGAGCGCACGGGCGCATGACGGCAGCTCACACCAAGGAGAATTTTACTTTATGTACAGACCGGAAGACCTTAACGATATACAAAAAAGCGCAGTGCTCGAAACAGATGGCGCCGTCCTTGTTACGGCGGGTGCGGGCAGCGGAAAAACAAGACTTCTTACGCACCGGATAACGCATCTTATCAAAGATCTCGGCGTGGCGCCGTACAACGTTCTCGCTATTACGTTTACCAATAAAGCCGCCAACGAAATGCGTATCAGGCTCGGCGGCATGATAGAGACGGAAGGGATTTGGATATTTACGTTTCATGCCGCATGCGTGCGTATTCTGAGACGCTTTATAGACAGAATAGGTTTCGATAAAAATTTTACCATATACGGAGATTCGGAAACCAAGTCGATAGTCAAGCGCATATGTAAAACCAAAGGTTATCCCGAAGATATGGTCAAGCGTATTCTTTGCGAAATTTCTAGTGCCAAGTCGGATGGAGTATTGCCCGAGTTTTATGAAAACGAGCATAAATTTTCACGCGACGCGGAAAAAATAGCCGAAGCTTATAAGATATATCAAAATACGTTGAAGCAGAACAATGCGCTCGATTACGACGATCTTCTTATACAGACATATAATCTCTTGCGCTCTAATGCGGAAGCCCGCGAATTTTACCAAAACAAATTCAAATATATACATATAGACGAATTTCAGGATACGAATACCATTCAGTACGAAATAGTAAAAATTCTGGCGGCAAAGCACGGCAATATTTTTGCGGTGGGCGACGAGGATCAATGCATTTATACATGGCGCGGCGCGTCCGTCGCAAACATGAAAAACTTTCGCAAGGATTTCGATTGCAAACTCATAAAGCTCGAACAGAATTACCGTTCGACATCTAATATACTCGAAGTCGCCAACAAAATAATCAAGGGCAACAGCAACAGATTCGACAAGAATTTGTGGACTGCAAACGGCGACGGCGAAAAGGCGGTTTGTTTCGGCGCTGCGTCCGAAGGGTTCGAAGCCGATTATGTGGTGCGCGCGATATACGATCTTACGCACGGCGGCGATTATAATTATTCGGACTGCGCGGTGCTGCTGCGGTTGAATGCGCTTACGCGACCTTTCGAAGAACGGTTTATGCAGTACGGTATACCGCACCGAGTATACGGCGGATTTAAGTTTTACGACAGAAAGGAAGTAAAGGATGTTCTCGCATATGCGCGCCTGTCCGTGAATCATGCGGACGACGAGGCGCTGCTCAGAATAATAAACTTTCCGCGGCGCGGCATAGGCGAGGCGTCGATAGAGAAACTTCGCGACTATGCCGCCCGATCGGGCAAGAGTTTGTACGATATTGTCGTAAGCGCTTCCGCATTGCCGTTTGCTACGAGTCTTAAAGAAAAGCTGATCGGATTCGGCAATGTTTTGGAAAATCTTTCGAAAGCTGCGGAAGGTGAAGTTACGGCGTTTTTCAAATATTTGCTGTTTGACGTTCTCAATGTCGTAAACCTGTTTTCAAACGATTCGGACGACGAATCGCGTCTCGAAAATCTAAACGAACTTATAAACTCGGTGCGTGAATTTTCCGTGAACAATCCGTCGGCGGATGTGTCCGATTATTTGCAAACCGTATCGCTTTACAGCGATACGGACGATATTAACGAAGATAATTGCGTAACCGTTGCCACGGTGCACAGTGCCAAAGGCTTGGAATTTCCCGTCGTGTTCGTAATAGGGTTGGAAGACGGAATTTTTCCGTCACTGCGCGAAAACGAAAGCGACAACTCGCATATGGAAGAAGAGCGACGGCTGATGTATGTAGCCGTTACGCGGGCAATGGAGCGACTGTACTTGACGTATGCGAAATCGCGTTTTCTTTACGGAAAGACCGATTACCGTATGCCGTCGAGATTTTTACGCGAGTGCGGGCTTGTGGAAAGCGAGATCAAACGGCGCGATTATGACGACGGTTATTCGTTCGGTTCGAGGTCTTACGGCAACGTCGGCGATTTTTCGCGCGCTTCGACTATATCGGTGCCGCGAAAAACTTTCGACGACACGGCGGGCGGTTCGACTTTTTCGGGCGCGTATAAGAGCGATTACGGGAAGTCGGATTCCAATCGGAAAGTTGCGGACGACAAAGATAAAAGTAAATTCGCCGTAGGCGTCACTGTTATGCACAAGCGGCTCGGCAAAGGCAAAGTGGTAGGGCTGGAATCCACCGGCGGAGTGCTTTACGCAAAGATAGATTTCGAACGCGGCGGTGTGATGTTGCTTACCGTCGATTGCGCGCCGCTTACGGTCTTGGACTGACGGCAAAGGAGATGGCAATGGACGATATGCAAAAACTTCGCGAGCTTGTCAACAAGCTGAACGATCTTGCTTACAGATATTACGTTATGGACGAGCCGATCGTTTCCGACAAAGAATACGACGCGCTTTACGACGAGCTTACGGCGCTTGAAAACAAGACGGGAACGATTCTTTCCGATTCGCCTACAAAGCGAGTGGGCGGCGAACCGCTTAAAGAGTTCGAAAGTCATAAGCACCTTCGGCGGCTTTACAGTCTCGACAAGTGCAACAGTTTCGATGCGTTGCGAAATTGGTTTGAAAAAGCGACTGCGGCACTCGGGCGTGCGCCCGAATGTACGCTCGAGTATAAACTCGACGGACTTACGATTTGTCTTACGTACAAGAACGGCGGGCTTGTAACGGGATCTACGCGAGGCAACGGCGAGGTGGGCGAAAACGTTACCGAACAGGTCAAGACAATTCGTTCCGTGCCGCTCGGCGTGCCGTTCGACGGCGTAGTCGAAGTTCAGGGCGAAGGTATAATGCGCATAAGCGCGCTCGAAAAGTATAACGCCGCCGCTGCCGTGCCGCTGAAGAATCCGCGGAATGCGGTTGCGGGCGCTATTCGCAATCTCGATGTCCGCGAAACAGCCAAGCGCAATCTCGACGTTGTTTTTTACAACGTGAATTATCTAGACGGCGACTGTTCGCTGGGACAGACCGAACAGATAGAATTTTTGAAACGGAACAGATTTAAGACGGAGTTTTGTTTCGTTTCTGACGATATAGAAAAAATTATCGAAAAGATAAAATCGGTGGACAGAAACAAACTCGATTTCGCTATTGACGGTATGGTCGTTAAAATAAATTCCCAAGCTGCGCGGACCGTGCTCGGATATACCGACAAATTCCCGAAGTGGGCGATAGCCTATAAGTTCGAAGCGGAAGAAACGACCACGGTGCTCGATGACGTAACGTGGCAGGTGGGGCGAACCGGCAAACTCACGCCGCTCGCCATTTTGCAGCCTGTCGAGTTGTGCGGCGCTACAGTAAAACGAGCTACGCTCAACAACTACGGCGATATCGTGCGCAAAAACGTATCGAAGGGCGCGCGGGTGTTTATTCGTCGAAGCAATGACGTAATTCCAGAAATATTGGGCGTTGCGGAAGCGCCCCGTAATGCGGAGCTCATTGAAAAACCTGAGTTATGCCCGTCTTGCGGGAGCGAACTTACCGAGGAGGGCGCGCATCTTTTTTGCATGAACTTTTACGGTTGCCGTCAGCAAATAGTTAACAGGATAGAGCATTTCTGTTCAAAGGAGTGTATGGATATCGACGGCGTAAGCGTTAAAACTGCCGAGCAGTTGTATGATAAACTGTCGCTGCGTTCCGCCGCAGAACTGTACGATCTTACAAAAGACGATCTTGCGAAAATCGACGGTTTCAAAGATAAAAAGATCGCCAATTTTCTCGCCGCCGTGCAAAAGTCTAAATCCGCCGATCTTCCGCATTTTATAAACGCTTTGTGTATAGACAATGTCGGGAGAAAAACCGCGCGGGATCTCGCGGAACATTTCGGATCGGTGGGCGCGCTTGGAAAAGCGACGGCGGAAGAACTCGTGTCGATTCCCGACGTAGGCGAGATCGTCGCCCGTTCCGTCGTGGAATATTTCGAGCGTCACGGCGAAGCCGTCGAAAGGTATAAAGCGCTCGGCATAGATCCGCATTATAAAGCGGAGCGCGGCGGTGTTTTGGATGGATTGAAATTCGTTCTTACGGGAACTTTGCCGACATTGACGCGCGACGAAGCGCGCGCAATGATAGAATCTTCGGGCGGCTCGGTAATGTCAAGCGTTTCAAAACTGACCGATATTGTGCTTGCGGGCGAAAACGCGGGGTCCAAGCTTGACAAAGCGCGCGCTCTCGGCAAAAAAATTATCGACGAAACGGAATTTTTGAAACTAATAAATGTATCAAACAGTTGAAAAACGGTTTTCGTTGTGATATAATATAAAAGTCGAAGTTTCGAGGTGCATATGAGAAGCATGACGGGATACGGAAAAGGCGTAGCGTCTCGCAACAACAGAACCGTATCCGTAGAATTGAAATCGGTAAATAACAGGTTTTTGGAGATTTCGTGTAAACTCCCCAAATCGCTGATGTATATCGACGATGCCATACAAAAGTGCATCAAGTCGGGGATTTCGCGCGGGAGCGTGGACGTATATTTCGTATACGAAAACTTGTCCGAAACGTCTAAAAAAGTTTCCGTAGATCATGCGCTTGCTTCCGAGTATATAGCGGCTGCGAAATCTCTGCGTGCCCAATTTAGGCTCGAAGACGATTATAACGTAACGGCACTCATGCGCACGCCCGACGTTGTGTCGGTCACAGTGCCCGAGGACGACAGGGAGACCGTAGTCGAGCTTACTAAGATCGCTACGGCTCAGGCTATAGAAAAGCTCGACGAAATGCGCAGGACCGAGGGGCGAGGAATACTCGCAGATCTCCTTAAAATAACGGACGCTCTGCAAGCTCTGCTCGAAAATGCAAAGAAGCGCGCGCCGCTTGTCGTAACGGAATACAAGAAGAATATGGTCGCTCGCGTCAAAGAGCTTATGGAAGGAAACGAGCCCGACGAAGCGAGGGTGCTCGGCGAGGTCGCGTTCTTTGCCGACAAGGTTGATATCAACGAAGAAGTGTCGCGGCTCTGTTCGCATATAGATCAGTTCAGAGCTATATGTGCGGAAAAGAACGGTTCGCAGGGGCGCAGGCTTGACTTTCTTTCGCAGGAAATGGTGCGTGAAGTCAATACCATGGGCAGCAAATCAAACGACATAACGCTTACGGGCTACGTCGTTGCGATGAAAAACGAAGTGGAAAAACTCAAAGAACAAATAAGGAATGTAGAATAATGGAAAAGGGACTGCTTATAGTTATCTCCGGCCCGTCGGGCGCCGGCAAAGGTACGATATATCGCAATATTATCGAACGCACGGACATCAAGCGTTCGGTTTCCGTAACTACGCGCAAACCGCGACCGGGCGAGATCGACGGCGTCGATTATTTTTTCAGATCCGAGGAAGAATATCAACAGATGATAGCCGCGGGCGAGTTTTTGGAAACAGCGGAAGTTTACAAGAACTATTACGGCACGCCCAAAGCACCGGTATTCGAAAACCTTCGCAACGGCAACGACGTTTTGTTCGAGGTGGACGTGCACGGCGCAAAGTCGATCAAGAAGAAATATCCCGAAGCTATCGAGATCTTCATAATGACGCCCGATTTCGATGTTTTGGAAAAGAGATTGCGCGGGCGCGGGACCGAAACCGAATCGAGTCTTAAAACGCGGCTCGGCTCGGCAAAGCGCGAACTTTCCAAGTACGAAATGTTCGATTACATAGTGCTGAACGATGACGCGGAAGAAGCAACCGCTCGCGTTCTCGACATTATCACGGCAGAAAAGTGCCGAGTAAAGAACAATACCGATATCATACAAAAATTATTAAATCAGGCATAAAGAGGTGCAAAACATGTTAGTAGATCCGCCCATCGATAAACTCGTAGAAAAAGTAGGCAACAAATACGCGCTTGTGGGACTTTTGTCCAAGCGTGCGCGCACTCTCATGGAAAAGCGCCATGATTATCTCGAGCATGAGAACATCGGCGCGGTTTCTCTCGCCGCCAAAGAAGTTGTAGACGGCAAGGTCGAGGGTGTGGAAGAAGGCTGAACCGTTGAGTTTTTCGGGCAAGACAATTCTCGTTGCGGTAAGCGGCGGAATAGCGGCGTATAAGACGTGTTATCTTGTATCGAAACTCGTCAAGACGGGCGCGTCGGTTCATGTAACGATGACCCGAAATGCGACCGAGTTTGTATCTCCGCTGACATTCGAAACGCTTTCGCATAACCGTGTTACGGTCGATACGTTCGACCGTGATTTTACGTGGGAAGTCGAACACGTATCGCTTGCGAAAAAAGCCGATCTGTGTATTATCGCGCCCGCTACGGCAAATGTGATAGCCAAGATCGCATGCGGAATCGCCGATGATTTCGTTACGACAACCGTGCTTGCGTGCAAATGTCCGATAATTTTTGCGCCGGCCATGAATACCGCGATGTTCGAAAATGAGGCGACGCAAAAAAATATAGCAACGCTTGTCGGGCGCGGATTCGTACCCGTTTACGGAGAAAGCGGTTATCTTGCTTGCGGCGACGTCGGATCGGGACGTATGGCTGAGCCCGATAAATTATACGCAGCCGCATGCGCCGTGTTCGGAATGTCCGAAGATCTTTCGGGTAAAACGGTGCTTATAACTTCGGGTGCCACTCGCGAACCGATTGATCCCGTTCGGTTTATTACAAATCGGTCGAGCGGAAAGATGGGGTATGCGCTCGCAACGGCAGCTCATCGTCGCGGCGCGAAAGTGATTTATATCAAAGGATTTACGAATAAATTCGATATACCGACTACATTCGATGTCATCGATGTGCAGACTACCGAAGATATGCTCGAAGCGGTTAAATCCAAAATCGGCGAAGCCGATTATATAATAATGGCTGCGGCGCCATGCGATTATAAGATGACGCCCGCGCAACAAAAGATCAAGAGCGCGAAACTTGATCTCGAGCTTGTGAAAGCACCCGATTGTGCAGCCTGGGCGGGAAACCACAAAGGTAGATCCAAGCTCGTGATATTTGCTGCCGAAACTGAAAACGGTTGCGATAACGCCTGTAAAAAACTCGTTGCAAAAAATGCGGACATGGCGGTTCTTAACGACGTCACGGCGGCGGGCGCAGGGTTTGACGTCGATACCGATATAGCAACTCTTATCACTTCGAACGGTGCGGAAAGTCTGCCGCTTATGCGAAAGAGCGAGCTTGCCGACATTGTCCTTGACAGAATGTTATCGTTATGATAGCGAGGATTATCGTTGACATTTCGGCGAGCGACGTTGACCGTGTTTTCGATTACCGCGCGATAGACGGCGTCGAACGCGGATCGCGCGTTTTTGTGCCGTTCGGACGGCAAAACGTCGAAGGATACGTGATCGAGCTTACCGATTCGACAGATGTTCCGCCCGAAAAATTGAAAGACGTAGTTTCGGTTCTCGACGACAGACCTGTAATTTCCGACGAATTTTTACGGCTTTGCGATTTTATGACGGAAAGATTCCGTCTGCGCAAAATAGACGTGTTCAGGCTTTTGCTGCCCGCTAAAATGCGCGGCGGAAGAATAAAGGCACTCGAAAAGAATATCGTATATATCAATCCGGAATATGCTGACGTCGATCCCGCGCTGTTTATAAAAAAGACCGCACATTCTCAACTCGAAATATTCGAATATGTGCGCGAAGCCGAAACCGCTGAGCAAAGTTTTCTCAATGCCGAATATTCGGCGGCTGCGGTAAGAAATCTGATTAACCGCGGAGTATTTCTCGTTCGTCGCGAAAACGTTTTGCGTACTCCGTATAAGAATATAGTGCAAAAAGATTGCGCCGTGACTTTGACCGACGAACAGTCTGCCGCGGTCGATACTATAATGTCATCCGACAAGCCGACATTGCTTTTCGGCGTAACGGGAAGCGGAAAGACAGAGGTGTATTTGCACTGCATAGAAAAGGTGCTTGCGGAAGGTAAGACGGCTATAATGCTCGTGCCCGAGATATCGCTTACGCCGCAGGTAATGCGTGTGTTCAGATCGCGGTTCGGCGACGATGTGGCGCTTCTTCATTCGGGTTTGGGCGACGGCGAACGGTTTGACGAATGGCGACGGCTTTTGACGGGTGAAGCGCGAGTGGCAGTGGGCGCTCGTTCCGCTATATTCGCACCGCTCGGAAACGTCGGATTGATAGTGATCGACGAAGAGCACGATACTTCGTACATATCGGAATCGAATCCGAGATTTATTACGCGCGAGGTTGCGTTTTTTCGTGCTGATTATAACGGCGCCAAGGTCGTTATGGGTTCGGCTACACCGTCGATAGAAAGCTATTACAATGCCGAGCAGGGCAATTATACGCTTTGCGGATTGCCAAACAGGGTCAATAAAAGGAAACTGCCCGATATAGATATCGTCAATATGTGCAGCGAAACGACGTACGGTAACTCGGGCATGTTTTCGGCTGCGCTCGTAAATGCGCTTGACGAATGCTTAAAGTCTGGAAATCAGGCAATACTGTTTCTTAACAGACGCGGCTACAGTTCGTATGTTATGTGCAAGAAGTGCGGATATGTAGCCAAGTGCGACGATTGCGACGTTTCGCTCGTATATCATAAAGACGAAAATATTCTTAAATGCCATTACTGTCAGCGGCGTTACGCTATGCTCGACCTCTGTCCGAACTGTAAAAGTCCGCATATCAA
Organism: uncultured Christensenellaceae bacterium; assembly: GCA_910587455.1. Taxonomy (GTDB): domain Bacteria; phylum Bacillota; class Clostridia; order Christensenellales; family Pumilibacteraceae; genus Anaerocaecibacter. The sequence goes on from CAJULK010000008.1 coordinate 37,195, forward strand.
GCAAGGCTTTATCGGCACCGAGCGTGTGGTCGAACAGGTTAATAAGATGTTTCCGTCCGCGCGGGTCATTCGCATGGATAACGATACGACGCGTACAAAGGACGCGCATTTGAAACTTCTCGGCGATTTTTCCGAAGGTAATGCAGACATACTTGTCGGGACGCAAATGGTCGCCAAAGGGCATGATTTTGCGAACGTTACGCTTGTAGGCATAATCGACGCGGATATGAGTTTGCATTTTTCCGATTTTCGTGCCGTCGAGCGCACGTTTCAGCTTATTACGCAGGTCGCGGGGCGCGCGGGGCGCGAGAACAAACCTGGCAGAGTGATACTTCAAACTTACACGCCGGGGCATTACGTCTACCGATATGCGACGGCGTACGATTATGTCGGGTTTTACGGCAAGGAAATAAATCTTCTGCATGCTACCGGTTTTCCGCCGTTTACCGAGATATTGCGGCTTCTCGTTTCATGCGATAATGAGGACATGGCGCTCGAAGCAACTCGTTTCGCTACCGAAAAAATCAGAGAGATATCCGCGAAAAACCCCGATGACTTCGTATATCTCGGCGCTATGCGCTCGCCTAAAAAACGAATACAGTCCAAATACCGAATGCAGGTTTTGATGCGCATACGTCCGAATAGAGACGCGGTGCGAAGAAGCGTGTATTCGGTTGCAAACGAACTGTCGGAAATGTTTCCGCAGGTCACGTGTTTTACAGAAATAAATCCAAACGATTTGAGTTAGAGGTGGTTTTATGGCAATACGTCAAATCTACAAGGTCGGCGACGACGTGCTTCGCATGGTAAGCAAGCCCGTGACCGAATTCGACGACAAACTGTCCGAACTTATGGACGACATGATAGATACGCTTATTTATGCGGACGGCGCGGGGCTTGCCGCGCCGCAAGTAGGTGTTTCGAAGCGAATATTCGTTGCGACGTTCGACGGCGGAAACACTATAATAGAAGCGGTCAACCCCGTAATAGTAAAGACAAAGGGCAAGCGAGTAGCGCCGGAGGGCTGTCTGTCCATACCAAAGATCAGCGAGAAAGTGGAGCGCCCTCGTCAGGTCGTAGTTCATGCGTTCGACAGGCACGGCAATCCTATAGAGTTACGCGCGAGCGGCTTTAATGCGGCGTGTTTCTGCCACGAGATAGATCATCTCGACGGTATCCTTTTTACCGATAAGTCCGTGAGGAAATAAGCGCATGAAAGTTCTTTTTATGGGTACGCCCGAATTTGCCGTTGCGAGCTTGTCGGCGCTTATTCGTTCACGGCATAAAGTCGTCGGCGTAGTGACGCAGCCTGACAGAGCGGTCAAGCACGGTAAGTACGAGACGGGCGCTGTGAAAAAATTTGCTCTCGAAAACGGTTTGTCTGTTTTTCAACCCGTCAAGATACGCGACGCCGTCGAGACTCTGAAAGGATACGGTGCGGATATAGCCGTGACTGCCGCGTACGGGCAGTTGCTTACTTCGGATGTGCTTAACGCTTTCCCTAACGGTGTGATCAACGTGCATGCTTCGTTGCTTCCGAAATACCGCGGTGCGTCGCCGATAGCGTCGGCTATACTCTGCGGCGAGCGCGAAACGGGCGTTACTATAATGCGCACGGAATTGGGCTTGGATACGGGCGATATTCTGTCCGTGGCAAAGACGGCTATATGTGCGTCCGAAACGGCGGGCGAGCTTACGGCGCGGCTTTCGGAAATAGGTGCGAAACTTTTGGTCGATACGCTCGACGATTTCGATAATATTGTTCCGATACCGCAGGACGGGGCGCTTGCCACTCATTGCAGGACCATAAAAAAAGACGAGCAATTTATAGATTTTACGCGCACTTCGACCGAAGTTGTCAATATGATACGCGCGTATTCGCCGTTGCCTTGCGCCAAAACGGACATAAACGGCGAAGTATATAAAATATACGCTGCCGAAGAAACCGACGGGACAAGTGCGAAAGCGGGCGAAATTTTGCGTTCTGACAGTGCGCTCGTCATAGCTTGCGGCACAGGGGCCATAAAAGTTTCGAAGATACAGGCACCGTCTAAGCGCGCTCTCGATGCGAGCGAATTTTTGCGCGGAAGAAAATTCGAAACAGGGGTGATCTGTGGAAAACCGCAGTAACGACAAAGCAGCTGCAGGCGCGGCAAATGCGGCTGCGCAGGTTGACAGAGCTGTATATACGGCGCTTGCCGACGTGTTGATAGACGGCGCATTCTGTGCAAGAGCCGTTACAAAAGCATTGGCTATGCTCAAGGACGGAAGATCGCACCCGTTTGTCACGAGTGCGTTTTACGGGGTGCTCGACAATAATGTCAGGCTCGAAAAAGCTATATCGTGTTTATGCGAAAAAGCTCCGGATAAAAAGTCTGCCGTCGTACTTAAAATAGGAATATATTACTGCAATTACGCCGATATGCCTCATTATGCGGCGGTAAACCGAATAGTCGATCTTGCGAAAAAAGTCGGGGTTTTCAGCGGATTCGTCAATGCCGTTCTTAAAAAGTCGATAGGCTTCGAGCCGACGTTTGCGTCCGAGTTGGAGAGATTTTCGTATTTGCACAATGCTCCCGAATGGTTGTGTAAAATGCTCGTTTCAGATTACGGCGAAGTTCGCGCGGCGGCATTGCTCGACGCAAAGATACCTGATAAAACGCATGTACGTCCGATAGCGGGGCGCAGCGACATCGAATATTTCAAACGCAAGTTGGGCAATGCCGAATCTTCCGAGTGCGGATGCTATTGTGACAAACGCGATCTCGAAAGACTCGACAAGAGCGAATATGCCGTACAGTCGCTGTCGTCTATGCGCGCGGTAAATGCGTACATAAAAGGTCTAAGCGGCGGCGACGTACTCGATCTTTGTGCGGCGCCGGGCGGAAAATCAATATTTTTGAGCGAAGCCGGCAATTTTAAGGTGACGGCATGCGATATTTATCCGCACAAGCTCGAACTCATGCGCGGCTATGCCAAAAAGTTGGGCGCTCGAATCAAAATAGAACTCAACGACGCTACGGTGCGCAACGAAAAGTTTGTTAATTCGTTTGACGTAGTTGTCGCCGATTGTCCGTGCAGCGGCACGGGTACGCTCAAATCCAAACCCGATATACTTATAAAACGAAAGCCGTCGGACATTGCGGGGCTTTGCGAATTGCAAAGCAAGATATTAAACGTCGCAAGCGAATATTGCCGCGTAGGCGGAGTCTTGTGTTATTCAACATGTTCGGTATTGTGTTGCGAGAACGAAAAGATACGCGATAAATTTTTGCAAGAGCATGGCGGATTCGAGGCGTTGGACACGGTAAAACTTTTGCCCGATGCCGATAAGTGCGACGGATTTTTTATCACGCGATTCAAAAAGGTAGGCAAATCGTGATGCAACTTTTGTGCGATTTATCCGAATCGGAGCTTGCCGATGTGATTTCGGCACTCGGCGAGCCGAAATATCGCGTAAAGCAGATTATGCGTCATATAGTCGCATACGATTCATTTGCCGAGTATACGGATATTCCGAAGCGCATCGTCGCTGCTCTGTCCGAAAAATATATCGACGTCGCGCTGAAAGAAAAAACACGCGTTACGGCATCGGACGGAGCGATACGGTATCTTTTCGAAACATTTGACGGCGATCTTGTAGAATCGGTATTTTTGCCACACGATTACGGTAACAGCGTGTGCGTGTCGTGTCAAGTTGGATGCGCAATGGGCTGCGTGTTTTGCGCTTCCGGACACTACGGACTGAAGCGCAATCTTTCCGCAGGCGAAATACTTTCGCAAGTGCTGTTTATCGCGCGCGACAGAAAGCCAGACGGAGTGCAAAAAATAGTCATGATGGGGAGCGGATCTCCGCTTGCCAATTACGAAAACACGCTAAAATTCATTAAATCGGTCAATTCGCCTAACGGTCTAAACATAGGTATGAGGTCGATTTCCGTTTCGACGTGCGGTTTGCCGCGGCGAATGGAGAGTCTTGCCGCTGACGGTTTTTCGGGAACTTTGTCGCTGTCGCTTCATGCCGCCACCGATGAAAAGCGTAAAAAAATAATGCGAGTCGCGGAAAACTATACCGTTAAAGAGTGTGTAGCTGCGCTTAAAAAATATTTCGAAGCCACGGGACGGCGCGTCATCGTCGAGTATATACTTATCGACGGTTTCAACATGAGTGACGAGGACGCCGCCGAGCTGAAAAAACTTCTCGGCGGGTTGTGTTGCCATATAAATCTTATTCCGCTGAATCCAACAGATAGCTGCGATCTCAAACCGTGTTCCAAAAAACGCGCGTACGAATTCGAAGCGCGGCTTAAAAAACTCGGGCTTTCGGCGTCGGTCAGGCGCTCGATGGGGTCGGACGTTGCCGGGGCGTGCGGTCAGCTCAAAAACAGAACGGCGGAAGCCGAGCAAAAATTAAGATCGGATTAAAAATTGCGGAGCGTTGCGGCAAGTTATTGACAATGATATAATTTTGTGATATATTCATCATATAATCAAAAGGGGAGTTTATATATATGGGAAAAACGCAGATCATCAAATTCGAACAGAATGTCAACAACATCGCAATAGACAATACTGACGTTTTGTTTGTAAGAGTCAAGGACGTTGTATTCGACGCGGACGCGCGTTTCGAAGTGCCGTATTCGCACTACGCGTTCATGATAAAAGGCGGCGGTAGCGGAAGGCTTTATCCGAGCGGGACTTATCCTGTTTTCGACGACAAAAAAGAAATGAAACAATGGAAGAAAGAGGGGTTCGGCGTCGAAATAGTATACATGCCGCGCGATACGAATATTCTCATAAAGTGGGGTACGCCCGAGCGCATTACATACAGAGACAAACGTACAAACAGGGTCGTTTCCGTCGGAGCGCGCGGACAGTTCGGAATCACAATATCCAACTACGAGCAATTTTTCCGCAAGGTCGTAGGTGCGAGAAACGAGTTTAATCTCAATGATTTTCAGCAGCAGTTTACTGCGGAAGTTGCGAATAATTTTGCAGACTGTTTTTTGCGCGTAGTAGACGAAGCGAATCTTTCTTACGACATGTTTGATGCCAATCGTAAGGCAATAGGCGATAAGATCGGGGAAATTTTGAGCGAGGAGTTCAACAGATCTTGGGGAATAACGTTGCGCAAGTTTATAATCGTCGGGGTCGGTATTACTTCCGATTCCGCAGATCAGGTCGAAAACGTGCTGCGCGAGGACGAGCGTAAAAAGAAACTCGAAGAAGACAGAGCCGAGCTGGACCGCGAAAAGGCCGAGCGCGAGCGGCTTGACGATAAGCGTTGGGAACGCGAAAAGTTCCTTAAACAGCTCGAAGTGCAGGATAAAGCCAATTATTATGACGCGCTTAAATATATGGGCGGCGACGCATCGGGATCTAAGAGCCCGCCGAAAACGCCCGATACACATTGTCCTAAGTGCGGATCCGAACATTCGCCGTCCGACAAATTCTGTCCTAAATGCGGAGAGAGCCTGTCTTCGGCGCCGCGCTTCTGCCCGAACTGCGGCAAGTCTAACGACAGCGGGTCGTCGTTCTGCTCGGGTTGCGGCAAAAAATTAATATAGGGGGCTTAATATAATGGGATTTTGCTTCGGGAGAAGATCGGACAGAGTGTCCGAGCGCATAAAAGAAGATCAGGCAACAATAGATTATAACTGCCGATCGACCGATGTGCTTATAGCGCAGGCGAGCAGTAATAAAGATCTCGTCGCTCGGCTCGAAGAGATGAAGGAAGTACTTAAGTATCTTACCGCTTCCGATCTCGACAGGGTTTTCGAGTGCGATAAAAAGATAGGCAACCGTATCGGCGATCTTAAGATCGCACTTACCAAATCATCGGGCGAGCCGTCGCAAAAGATAGACGATATAATCTCGGACATCGGTGTTGCGGTAGCGGAGCGCAATGCATTTATCGGTTGACAAAGTTTATAGATTACCTTGTAATAAACTGTAAAAATTACGAAAAAGTATGTCAAAACGCGCTAAAATCACTTGCATAAATCAAACGCGTGTGATATAATAACTTGGTAATTTTGTGATTTGCTTTCGCTATTACGTTTTATAAGCGTGTGCGGAGGCTTTTCAGAGAAGTTTTGGAGGCATCATGAGCAATATCATTGCGGAAATCGAAAAAGAATATATGAAGTCGGACGTTCCCGAATTTGACGTAGGCGACACGGTCCGAGTATCCGTAAAAGTCAAAGAAGGCAACCGTGAGCGCGTTCAGGCTTTCGAGGGTATAGTAATAGCCAAGAAGAACGGCTCCGTTCGCGAGTCTTTCACCGTTCGCAGAGTTTCGTTCGGTATCGGTATCGAGCGCACATTCCCGCTCCATTCGCCGCGTCTTACTTCGATCGAAGTTATCAAACACGGTAAGGTTCGTCGTGCAAAACTCTACTATTTGCGCAATCTTTCCGGCAAAGCCGCCAAGATCAAAGAGAAATAATATCAAAAACAATATGATTTTTATCGGCGTGTATTGCGCCGATTTTTTTTGCTTTGATTTTTCAACGCGTGTATGTTTTTGCGAATCGGTCAATAATCGTGTGAATGGAATCTGTATTGATTTCTATAGCCATAGTGGTTGCCGTGTTTTTGGTTTTCGGAACGGTGGTCAAGCCTCACAAACCGCGCTTTCGCATGGGATCGCGGCTGTCCCGCAATGCTTTGTTATACCGTATAAGCGAACTCGGAAAAACTTGCCGTGCGGTCGGGCACGGCAGCGGTTTGAGCGGTAGCGAGCTTTATTCGTTGCGACGGATAGTAAAATCGGCACTTAAAAAACCTCTTTGCGGACTCGATAAGAATTTGTGCGTGTCGGATAATGCCTACACATTGCTGCGCGGTATAGACATGTCGCGCAATGCGGCAAGATTGAGTCACACGTTGCCGCACTGCGGCATATATCCGCGGGTATTTTTATTATGCCGAGAGCTTATATGCTCTACACAGTGTGCGATTAGTAAAGACGTATTCTGCGAGGCAGTGGAGGATTTTCAGAAACATGCAGAATTGACGTTTCGAGAACTCGATATATTAACGAGCGTAGCGGCTTATTGTTTATGTTTGGCGCTGGCTTTCGATATTACTGACGAGCAGGCTCGCGAGCGAGAATATTCCGCAGGGGTTTCCGACGGAAAAAAGGGTAAGATAAATCTCGACGCACTTTCGTCGAGCGATTATATATGCGGTTTGCTTTCCGCCGTATCCGAAGCTGAGCGTCCTTCGTTTGAAGCTGTCATGATAGGTAACAACGTAAACATCGACGAAGCGGATCTTGTCAGACGGGCAAGGCTGTCTGGCGTGGCGGCAACGCTGAGTTCCGTTGTGCAATCTTTACAAATGCTCGGAGAAATCAATTATTCCGCGGTGGAATTTTCTTCGGTATCCAAGATATTTTCGGTTATTCCGTCATATGCAGTTCTCGGCAATGACAAAAAAGCGGAGTTATTGGAGAAGGTAGCGCGCATATCGGAAAAATCGCGCGACAGCGAACTTGCGGTTGCACACCGATTCGCGGACACGGCAATGACAATCGACAGCGATTTGGCGGAAATTATTAACGGCAAGCCGCTTTCGACGGCTGCGATCGTATTTCGTATCGCTACACCGTTGATGCTCGTTATTGCGGCGACAGTGCTTGTCGGCATTTTCGTACCCGTTCGCTATGTTGCGGTGTTTCCGGTCTCGGCGCTTGTGATATACGCGCTGTTTAGACCTATAACGGGCTTGCCGAAAAGTTTAAGGAAAATTATCTTCTTCAAACCCGAATTTTTGCGTAAAAAGCGGCTGGACAAAACGAGAAAAAGCGGCGATGTAATCCGATTCGGGGGAGAGCCCGATTACAAGCGAAATATTCTGCACGGTAAGGACGCCGAGCTTGTTTCGGATAATCGCGGCGTGCTTGAATTTTCGAGCGGCGGAGAGGCGTATGTTCTGGATATATTCGCGTCATCGGATGACGGGCGTCTTACATTGCCGATGTGCGACGGCACGTTCGAACGTCACGGCACGGTTTACAGAGCGGCAGACCGTTCAATGGAATTTGCTGCGGAATTTATAGCGCCGCTCGAATATAAGAGCGCGGTTTGTCGGGTAACTTTGATCAACAGAGAGTGTTTGCCGCGTCGTGCCGAAATTTCGGTGTCGGTCATTCCAAAATCCTATGCTGTTGTCGGCACCGTGCCCGTGCGTTTCGACGGCGGCAGCGGCGTTATGACAAACGACGGAAAAATCGGGCTGGGGGTTGCGGACCGCTTAATAGACGACGTCGTTTCGGAAACGGCGGGCACTGGTTTACTTTCATTCATCGTTGCATGCGATCTATCCGGTTTCGAGCGCAGAACGGGAATAATATCGGTTATTTCGGGCGAAAGACAAGCGCTCGGAATGATGTTTTCGGTTGCGTGCGAAAACGGATTTTTCGAACGGGAAAAAGATGCGTCCAGAGTATTCGGTGCTCTCGACAGATCCAAAGGTTTTGCCGCTTCGTCGGATGACTTCGAAACGTTTATACCGATGCCAGATGCGGAAGCATATAATTTGAGAGCGCCCTATGAACATGAGATGTTGCCTAACGCCGAATATTCGGCGGAGCTGTCATTCGGCGGGTTTACCGAGAACGGCGCATATAGCGCCGAACCGAGCGGAGATATAGATCACGACTTCGGCATTGTCAATGCGGTATGCAACGGAAAAATTTATTGCGAAATGTCTTGCGCGGGGGCGATTGCCGTATATGCGCAAAGCGACGCGGGCGGCGGGCGTAAAACTGTTACAAGCAATGTGTATGCGGTGCTCGGAGAGGACGGAATTCTATGGTCTCCTACAAAACATCCGCTCGGCGACGGTGAGCTTCGAGTTAAGCATTGCGTCGGTTACAGCGAGTATAAGAGCTTATTTAACGGAACGGCATGCGTTATGCGCGTATATGCCGTCGAAAACAAACCTGCTGTCATATTCGATATTACGATAACCGGTACTGTAGATTTTACACGAAATATAGACGTCATGCTTTCCGCAATTGCGGCAGACGGTTGTTCTACGGTTATATCCGACGGAAGAAACGGGGAGTATGTTGCCGCCGTAGACGGGGAATGTAACGGTATAGCTCTGTTTTCTTCTGAAAGTTCCGAATGTTTTACGGGCTATAAAGAGGGTTACTTCACACGCGGAAAAATCAGGCGGGTGCGCGATTTTGCCGTCGGCGGAACAACCGCAGCGCCTACGATCACAGTCGCAAAAAGTTTATCAGGTAGCAGCGAGACGCGCATTGTTTTTTGCGTAACTACGGTATGCGGAACGCCGCATATCGACGGAATAACCGAGGAAGAAGCGGATGCGAGTTTCGAACGGGCCGAAAAAATGAGCGGTAAGCTTTTTGTGGTGCGTCCCGTAATGGGCGATCTATTATTGAACGGGTTGTTTCTTCATTCGCAATATACGGCATATATCGGCGGCTTTATGCGTGATAGGATTTTCGGCGGGCTTCCTGCGGCTCGTGATATTCTATATTGCGCGGTAGCTTGCGTGCACGACTGTGAATCCGTGCGCGAATATATTTCTAATATCTGTGCCGCGCAGCGAACGGACGGGAAGACGGAATGTGTCGGAAACGACCGTTTTGCGCAGTTGTGTTTGCCTTTTATAGCGAAGATTTACGTTGACCGCGTAGGCGACGAATCGCTTTTTTACGAAGTAATGCCTTTTGCAGACGGCAACGCGCGGCTTTCCGTTCTCGAACATTGCTTGCGCGCCGTAGAATATTCTATAAACAGCATAGGCTCGGACTTTTGTTTTGATATTGCCGTATGCGCCGCAATGAGGATGTTTATGCCGTATTGTTCGCATAGCCGCAAGATACTGTTCGTGGAAGCGTTTGCCGATACCAAATCCAAGTGCGACGGATGTTTCGACGGTAAAAGGTATGTGTGCGATGAGTTTGATTGCGAAACTAAAATCGAATCTCAAATTTTACCGGCGATTTTCGGAATATGTAATGCCGACGAATCGCGCCGAGCGCTCGATCGGGTCGGTGCTGCAGTTAGCGACGCAGGCTCTGTTTTCGAAATGTTGTTGTATTCTTACGCGCGGTATTGTACGGACGAGTTCGATAAGGCGTATTCTTCGCTAAGATCGGCCGGCGAGAAACTCGCCGACCGCTTACTGTATTGCGGTTCTTACAGTTGCGGAAACAATTCGAATATGTATGAAAACGGCGCGGAAAATGATGTTGCGCTTTTGTCCGCAATGTACTATATAGTTGTTTCGAAAGGGCTGTTGGGAATAAATTTTTGCGGAAACAAAGTGCGGGTCAATCCGTCGATTGCGCAAAATGTTCCGGACGTTCGATTCGATTTGCGTTCCGATCGCGGCATTGTACGCGTCGATGTGGACGGAAGCGGCGGTGACGGCGGTTGGTTGATGAAGATTGATAAAGTTACGTACGGAACCGAAAATATTGCTCTCGACGGAGAATATCATTCCCGTGTATTTTTCTACAAAAACAAAGGTTAAAATTGCATTAAAAAACATAACGCCGCATGTATCGCGCTTGAAATTGAATGAATACTGTGGTATAATCGTTTTATGGATCTGTTCGATACCGTAAATTACGAAGAGAAATCGGCGCCGCTGGCCGAACGTATGCGACCGCGTACGCTCGATGAGTTTATAGGTCAAAAGCACCTGTTGCGTAACGGGTCGCTTTTAATGCGCGCTATTAGTGCGGATAAACTCGGCAGTTGCATATTTTTCGGTCCGCCGGGAACGGGCAAAACCACCCTTGCCGGTATTATCGCTAATTCCACGAGCAGCGAGTTTGTAAAGCTGAACGCCGTATCGTCCGGCGTCGCCGATGCAAAAAAAGTCATAGAAGAAGCTCGCGAAAGATTGAGATTGTACAACAAGCGTACATATCTTTTGCTCGACGAATGTCATCGCTGGAACAAAGCGCAATCCGATTGCGTCCTGTCCGCCATAGAAACCGGCAGTATTATATTTATAGGCTCCACTACCGAAAATCCGTTTGTGGCAATGACTCGCGCCATTGTGTCGCGTTGTCGCGTATTCGAACTTAAACCGCTGTCCGATTCGGATATAATCGAAGGGCTGAAACGTGCGTTGACGTCGAATCGCGGGTATGCGGATTTTTCGCTCGAAGTGACAGACGGCGCACTCGCTCATTTTGCTCATGCGGCAAACGGCGATCTGCGAAATGCCTATAATGCGCTCGAGCTTGCCGTAATAACAACGCCGCCTCAATGTGACGGGAGTATTCTTATAGACAGGGACGTAGCCGCGGAATCCACTCAGCAAAGGTTGCTTTCCGTAGACGACGGAATGTATTTCGATATGCTGTCCGCATTTTGCAAATCACTGCGCGGTTGCGATCCGGACGCGGCACTATACTGGGCGTTTCGGCTGATAGAAGCGGGCTGTGACCCTATGCTCATACTCAGGCGTACGCTTGTTCATGCGAGCGAGGACGTAGGACTTGCCGATTCTTCCGCAATGATGATCGCGACGTCGGCGATCACCGCTTACGAGCACCTTGGTGCGCCGGAAGGATATATTCCTATGACGCACGCGATTATCAAAGTGGCGACGGCGCACAAATCTAATTCGGTCATCAATGCTCTCGGTGCGGCTTCGGATGCGGTCAAGGAGCGCGCCGACGACAAAGTGCCCGATTATCTGCGCGACAGAAATTATAAGTCGCCGAACGACAGCGGCGCGGAATATGTTTATCCGCATAATACAGACGGGTACGTAACGCAGCAGTATTTGCCGCAAGGGCTTCGGAACAGTGAATTTTACGTGCCAAAAGACAATCCGAACGAGCAGCGTATAAAACAGTTTTTGGATTTGATAAAACAACAAAGACGCAAATATTGACGGAGGATTATATGCTTGAAATAAGTCATGTATCTATGGCGTATGCAAACGGGAGCGTAAAGGCCGTGGACGATCTGTCGCTTTCGTTGAAAGCGGGAGAGATCTTCGGTTTTCTCGGCGCTAACGGTGCAGGTAAAACAACTACGATCAAAATGCTTACGGGGATACTTCCCGTAAAATCGGGCAGTATTTCTGTATGCGATCACGATATCGTTAAAGATCCGATAAACGCAAAGCGCAGTTTCGGATACGTGCCCGATTCGCCTATAATATTCGATAAATACACTGGTCGGGAATATATAGATTTTCTCGGCGATATTTACGGAGTTAAACCGAGCGAAAGAGCGGAGATCGCAAGCAAACTTTTGAAAAAGTTTGCGTTGGAAGAAGCGTTCGACAAAAGGATCAGCGGATATTCTCACGGCATGAAACAGAAAATAGCGATCATCGGAGCATTGATCCACGATCCGTCGCTGTGGGTGCTCGACGAACCTATGATGGGACTCGATCCTCCGTCCGCATACGCGCTCAAAGAACTTATGAAAGAGCACCGCGACGCGGGTAAAACCGTGTTTTTCTCGACGCACGTTCTCGACGTCGCCGAAAAAATATGCGACCGTGTTGCGATAATCAATAAAGGCAAGCTCGTGCTGTGCGGAAATATAGACGAGATACGCGCCGCGAAAGGAGATGAGAGTCTCGAAGAAATTTTTATGTCGGTGGCGGCGTATGAATAATTTTTTTATCGTGCTCAAAGCATTGTTTAAGAATAAATTCCGATTCGGCACCGAAACGTCTGACGGTAAAAAAGCGCTTTTGATATGCTTATTTGCTTTTTCGTATTTGGTCGTGCTTTTCTTTGTGCTTTTCACTACGGTATTCATGGGCGGATTTCTTGCTCAAAAAGGATTTGCTACATCGTTCTATTTGTTGCTGTTGCTGACGGGTGCCGGAATTGTTCTTATATTCGGAATAATATTTTTGGTCAATACACTGTATATTTCCAAAGATACCGATTTTTTTTCGATGTTGCCCATTAAATCGTCTGTGGTGTTTGCGGCAAAGCTCGCTTACGTATATATCTGCGAAGCGGTGCTCGTAGTCGGTATTCTTTTGCCTGCCGTCATAGTATTCGGGATCGTAGCTCATGCATGGGCGTGGTATTATTTAATTTCCGTTGCAACGCTTGCCGTAGTTCCGGCGCTGCCTCTTGCGCTTGCGGCGATAATAGCCGTGCCTATAATGTTTATTGCGGGCAAAATGAAAAACAGAAATATCGTTTCGCTGATATTTTACGTAATACTGTTTCTGTCGTTTTTCGGGCTGTATGCATATATAATGATTGCGGTGAATAATATAGGTGACGCGAATTTCGATACGGAGAAGATATTATCCGCTACACGAACGATAGGTTACGTTCTTTATCCTTATTCGTCTCTTGCGAACGCGGCTTTCGGAGTGTCGGTTTTCGGGCTCGGAGCAAGCGCTTCCGCTGCCGTCGAATTTTTTATTTTCGTCGGAATATCCGCGGCGCTGTTTGCGATCCTTTTGCTTTTGGGCAAGTTTATGTATTCGCAGTCGGCTAAAGCTAACAATCAGACTTATTACGGCGGCAAGGCAAAAAAGGGCGAGTTCAAGAGCGCAGGCAGCGTTAAAGCGCTCATTAAGCGCGAATATATGTGCGCTATGCGTACGACGCAGACCACGTTTCAATGTTTTATCGTATACTTTTTGCCGATTTTGTTTGCGGTAGTTTTCGGGTTTGTGTTCCGCAATATGTTCGACGGGCTGGAAGAGGGCGGCGTTACGGGTTCGCCGCTGTTCTTGTTCGCGGTTCTTGCTATAATGATGTCAATGCTGTGCAATGCGTCAATCACATCATTTTCTCGCGAAGGCTCCGCACTCGCGTCGCTGAAAGTAATGCCGATAAGTATCGGGCGTATTGTCAAATCAAAAGCTCTTGCTTGGATAAGTCTTGCCATTCCGTCGGCAGTAGTTTGTGCCGTAATTGCAAGCGTGTTTGATTTTTCGATAGTTAATCTGATTTTGTCGATTTTGGCATACTCAGGACTTGCCGTTGTGTATGTTATATTCGGCGTGCTGTGGGACTTGATATCGCCGAAGTTAAAGTGGACGGATCCCGTTCAGGCCGTTAAGCATAACACTCATGCGACTTTGGGTCAATTTATATGCATGGCGGGCGGATTCTTGTGCGTCATTATAGCCTCGGTATGCATGGCTTTGCAGTTTATATCTCCCGTTATTTCGACTGCATTGTTTTGGATTACGCTGTTTGCCGACGTTGTTATATTTGCCGTAATCGATATAGTGCTTTACGGCAGGATCGGCATTTATTATGACCGTATAGAAATTTGACGTCTATCAGATAAAACTATTCGAAATACGCACAATAAAAATCACGAATGGTTGTGAAATAAATTTTCGGAGTGTATTTTGGAATTTTACAATAAATCGGTAGCCGCAACATTGAATGAACTCGGCACGTCGCCGAACGGACTCACTGACGGCGAAGCCGGCATGCGCAGGATCCGCGACGGCGAAAATAAACTCGACGAACCCAAAAAAGCGAGCGTCGCAAAGAAGTTTTTCTTACAGTTCGCCGATGTGATGGTAATAGTATTGATAGCCGCCGCGATCATCTCGGCGGTTATAGCCGTGGTAGAAAAACAATACGGCGATTTTATAGACGTCGGAATAATCATGTCGATCGTTCTGCTTAATGCGATAATAGGAACGATCCAAGAAAGCAAAGCCGAAAAAGCAATGGCGTCGCTCAAGAATATGAGCGTTCCGTTTTGTAAAGTGCGTCGCGACGGCGAAATCAAGAAAATTGCGTCGAGCGCACTTGTCACGGGCGATATAGTCATTCTCGAAGCTGGCGACGTTGCGCCGTGCGATATGCGGCTTATCAAAACGGCTTCGTTAAAAGCCGAATCGTCTGCGCTCACGGGCGAATCGGTTTCGCAGGAAAAGTCCGCGCACACCATTTCCGGCGAAGTTCCGCTCGCGGACAGATACAATATGCTGTTCGGCAGCAGTACCGTTACGTACGGCAGAGGCGAGGGGGTTGTGACCGCTGTCGGCATGAAAGCCGAGATCGGCAAAATAGCCGCTATGCTCGGTGCCGAACAGAAGTCGGAAACTCCGCTTCGCAAAAAACTCAACGCGGTCGGAAAATTGATTTCCATAGCAGTACTTGTTATAGCGGCGCTTGTATTTGTTATAGGTGTTTTGAGCGCCGTGGGAACGGGCTCGGTAACGCTTGACAGCGTACTCGATTCATTTATGACCGCCGTAGCACTTGCCGTGGCGGCTATACCGGAAAGTCTTACTGCGGTTATAACCATAATCATGGCGCTCGGAGTTCAGCGTCTGTCCAAAAAGAATGCCATAATCAAAAAACTTCCTGCCGTGGAAACGCTTGGAAGCACAAACGTAATCTGTTCGGATAAGACGGGCACTCTTACGCTCAATAAGATGACGGTAACTTCCGTTTTTGTTGACGGAAAGTTTTCGGCTACGGGCGATGCGTATAAAAAAATGTTGTCGTGCATGTGTCTATGCAACGACACCGTTGCGAAAACCGAGAGCGGCAAATTTGTCACAATGGGTGATCCTACCGAAACAGCGCTCGTCGATTATGCGCTTCGAGAGGGAGTAGACAAGACCGCATTGGACGTATCGTGCCCGCGTATAGACGAGATACCGTTCGATTCCGATCGAAAGCTCATGACCGTAGTAGTGCGAGAGCTCAGCGGCGATACGGTTTATACGAAAGGCGCGTCGGACGAATTGATTAAAAGATGTACGTATATAGCCGACGGTAATGCCGTGCGCAAGATCACTTCCCGCGATATAGACGAGATAGAAAGTGCCAATAAAAAAATGGCGGGATCGGCGCTGAGAGTACTCGCATACGCATATAAAAAGCGTGTCGGCGGAAATTATGAGAGCGATCTTGTTTTTATCGGGTTGACGGGAATGATAGATCCGCCGCGAGAGGAAGTGAGGGGCGCTGTCGAGTTGTGTAAAAATGCTGGTATCAACGTTGTTATGATCACGGGCGATAATCCCGAAACAGCGTTTGCGATAGCGAGCGAACTCGGAATATGCAATGACAAAAGACAAACCGCAACGGGAGCCGACATCGAAAAAATGTCGGACGACGAACTGTATTCGCGAATAACAAAGCTCAAAGTTTATGCACGCGTTTCTCCCGAGCATAAGGTCAGAATAGTAAAAGCGTGGAAAAGAGCGGGTATGATCGTAGCTATGACGGGCGACGGCGTGAACGATGCGCCGAGTATTAAATCCGCCGATATCGGCGTAGGTATGGGAATAACGGGTACGGAAGTTACCAAAGAAGCATGCGATATGGTACTTGCCGACGATAATTTCGCTACTATCGTAACTGCGGTAAAAGAAGGCAGAACTATTTTTGCGAATATGCAAAAAACCATTCAGTATCTTCTCGCGGCTAATCTTGCCGAGGTGTTGTCGTTGTTTCTCGCAACCGTGATTTTCGCATTTACCAAAGATTCGTATGTGTTTTTGTTGCCAATACAAATTTTATGGGTAAACCTCGTTACGGACAGTCTGCCGGCTCTCGCGCTCGGTGTAGAGCCGCCCGAGGGCGACGTTATGAAAGAACCGCCGCGAGCCGCAAAGAGCAGTTTGTTCGGCGGAGGCGTAGGAATAAATATAATCTATCAGGGGCTGTTTCAGACGGCTATCGTTCTCGGTATATTTTTGGGTTGTGCGTTTACGAATTGGGGGCACGAAGCGGGAACGACAATGGCGTTTATGTCGCTGTGCCTTGTTCAGTTGTTTCACAGCTTCAACGCCAAAAGCGTTCGCGGCTCTATGTTCGGGAAGAATTTTTTCAAGAACAAACTGCTGTTCGTTTCATTCGCCGTCGGCGCGGCACTAACTGTAGGTCTTGCATGCTTGCCCGTAACGCACGACGTGTTTTCGTTGCAGTGGCTCGACGGCATGCAATGGCTTACCGTGATCTTGTGTTCGGCGTCGATAATTCCTGCGGTCGAAGCGGTAAAGCTGATAATGCGCTTCGCTCGCAAAAGAAACCGTAAGCAAGCATAAATTTTTGACGAATATAGTAATACAGTGTTGATTTATGCGGAATAATGTGGTATAATCAAAATTACGGCGGGATTCGAACTCGCACTGTATATACGGGAAGTGTTTTATGGATAAATGGGATGCTCGGTTTATGGATATTGCGCGCAAAGTGGCTACGTGGTCGAGTTGCTTTCAGGAAAACCGGCAGGTCGGCGCGGTAATAGCAAAAAACAAACGCATTATGACTACCGGTTATAACGGAGCAAGTTCCGGCATTAAGAGCTGTAAAGAGAGAGGAGTATGCCTGCGCCGCGAGATGAACATACCTTCGGGCACGCGTCATGAGCTGTGTTATGCAACGCATGCCGAGCAAAACGCTATCATACAGGCGGCGCGTATGGGAATATGTATTGACGGGGCGACGTTATACTGCACGCATCAGCCGTGCGCTATTTGTACAAAAATGATAATAAACAGCGGTATAAGTCGCGTAGTATACGCCGACGGATATCCGGACGATTTCTCTATCGAACTCTTCAAAGAAGCGGGAGTCGCCGTGGAAAAATTTTCCGCAGAATAAACTCGGTAAACCAATCTACAATATAATAGGGGAAAACGATATGAAATTTTGCAAAAATTGCGGTAAAGAATTGAATGATAGCGCATGCTTTTGTCAGGAGTGCGGCACTCGAGTATCGGCGTCGGACATTCCCGATAGCGTAGAAGTTTCGACAGAGACCGAATCGCCTAAGACTGCTCAGCCGCCCGAGCAAAACGATGCAGCCAAGCAACTGAAAGAACCGAAGCAGGTTGATTACACAAAGTTCAATAAAATATTTTGGCAACTGTTTGTACCTTTCGGACTCGGCAGCTTCATGCTTTCAAATCTTGCGCGTGCATGCTTTTATAATGTTTTTCATGTTTTCGGAATTATTTGGGCGATTTTCGACGTGTTGGTTTCGATCGCGTTTTGCACATTAGGCATAATCAGATACGTCTCGTATAAAAAAGAAAGCGAATCGGAACACACAGCAAAGCGAAACATTTGTTATGCCCTGTGCATGATTATCGGTATCATAACATTCGTATACGTATTGCTGATGACTATAGCGATATAAGCCGAAGGCGCCGTATTGAAACGGCGCCTTATTTTTGCGATAAAACAGCGATTATATTTTTTTGAAAATTTAAGCAAAAACGCTTGACAAATACGCCGAGCGGTTTTATAATACGATTAAGAAGTTTGACTATCTTTGACCTTTGACTTAGATATTTAATCTTCCGACTACTACGGGGAGGGCGCTATGAATGTAAGCGACATAATCGAGCGATTTTTGCTCGATACGCTCGGTGACGAGATTACCGTTAATTTCAACCGCAACGAGCTTGCGCAATATTTTTCGGTCGCGCCGAGCCAGATAAATTACGTTTTGTCTACTCGGTTTACGCCGGAGCGCGGATATATAATAGAGAGCCGACGCGGCGGAGGCGGATTCATCACGCTTATGCGCGTCAGCGAAAATGCCGAAGACGTGCTTATGCGGTATATCGACGAAACTCTTTCGCACGGGATAGAATACGGTAAAGCGTGTCAGATTATAGAGAGATTGGTTCGCGACGGGATTTATTCCGAAACCGAGGGCGCGCTCGTAAAGGCGGCTATTTCGGATAAAGCGCTGCTCGCACCCACAATAGCCAAAGGAAAACTCAGAGGATCCATACTTAAAAACATTCTTCTCGAAACAGCCAAAATGCACAATTCGGATTGCGGCGACGACGGCGATCAGTGATCGCAGCTGCGATATTTTCTAAAAAAATCAAACGGAGGCAATAATATGAAGTGTACCAAATGCGGTTTGCGCGACGCTACTACGGAAGTGTTGCAACGACATAACAACCATATAGAAAAAATGTATTTGTGCAACGAGTGCGCAAAGGATTACAGACCGGACGTCGGGTTCGATGACTTTGACGTTATAGATAAACTGATTAACGGTTCTCCTATGGGACTTCTGTCTAATCTAAACAGTCTGTTCGATTCGCCCGTGACGAAAGCAATGATATGTCCTACGTGCAAAACGACGAGCGAAGAATTTTTGAAAACCGGTTTCGTTGGCTGTCCGCGATGCTACGATGTATTCGAACCGCTTATCGTTCAGACTGTAAAGAAATTGCAGCAATCCGACAGGCATGTCGGAAAGAAGCCGACGGGCGCTGTCGATTTTTCTCAAGAAGAAGCGCGATTGAAAGCAGAGCTTCATGCTGCCGTCGATAAAGGCGATTATGTGCGTATCGGCGAGATAAGCAACAAGTTGAACGCTCTCACGGGCGAAAGGACGGGAGACTGATGGATAATAACGCTACTATAGTTTCCACACGCATAAGGTTGGCTCGGAACGTTGAAGGACTTCCGTTTCCGCATAAACTCAAAGAGATGCCCGCTCGGCAGATAGCCGACAAAGTTACACAGACGCTATGTTCGTTGGATAAATTTTCGCGCTACGATATGAGCAATATTTCGCAGCTCGACGGCACGATATTGCGTGAAAAGCATCTTATAAGTCCCGATCTTCTCGAAAGCTCTTTCGGGTCTGTGCTTATAAGCGCCGACGAGAACGTGTCTGTAATGGTCAACGAAGAAGATCATATCAGAGAGCAAGTTATTTTGTCTGGGCTGTCGCTCGATCAGGCATATGATCGGGTCAACAAGATAGACGATGCATTGGCAAAGAGCATTAAATTTTCTTACAGCAACCGTTTCGGATATCTGACTTCGTGCGCTACAAATCTCGGCACGGGCATGCGTGCGTCCGTTATGATGTTTTTACCGGCGCTCACGATACAGAATATGATGGATTCGTGCATAAACGCCGTGGGCAGACTGAATATGACTGTGCGCGGCGTATACGGCGAAGGCAGCAGTGCGGACGGGTATCTCTATCAGATTAGCAATCAGAGAACGCTCGGTTTAACCGAATCGGATATTATAGATTCCGTAAAGAGCGCGATCAATCACGTTGTGGAAGCCGAATTGCGCGCACGCGAATTGTTAAAGCGCAACGAGACAGAGTTGAAGGACAAAATTTTCCGCGCTTGGGGGCTTGCCGCAAACGCGTACAAAATGCCGACGGGCGAAGCGATGCAACTGTTGGCGCTTATAAGACTCGGCGGATATTACGGTTATATTACGGTCAAATCTCAGGACGAATATCAAAAACTCATCACGAGCTGTCAGCCTGCAAACATGCAGCGCATGAGCGGCAAAAACATCAGCGCCGAAGAACGCGACGTTATGCGGGCGCGCTATGTATCGTCAGTGCTCGGCACAATAGCCGAAAAAAATATTAAATAAATCGGGAGGTAATTCATTATGTCAAACTATCCTATGGACGCGAATTCGCAACACGCTTTCGACACGGCGCGCAGTGCCGCCGCTAAGTATTCCAATATGTTTACCGGAACGGAGCATCTTCTTTACGGTATTTTGAAATCCGAATGTATTGCGGCTAAGATATTCGCCGACAACAAACTCGATCCCGAACTTCTGACCGAGCTTTTTGCGGACAGCGAAAAAGTTACGGGCAGCCCCGTCGATTCGCCGCGCGTAAAAGAGATCATACCGTCGGTAGCGTACAATATAGCAATGCAGCTCGGCGCACCGCTGATTTCGCCCGATCATCTCATGCTCGCGATAC
Organism: uncultured Christensenellaceae bacterium; assembly: GCA_910587455.1. Classification (GTDB taxonomy): domain Bacteria; phylum Bacillota; class Clostridia; order Christensenellales; family Pumilibacteraceae; genus Anaerocaecibacter. The sequence goes on from CAJULK010000008.1 coordinate 57,888, forward strand.
TCGAGGACAGAAACTGCGTGGCTTGCGACGCGCTGTATCAGATGTACAAAGTGGATATATATGTTTTCCGCCGCAGTATAATCGCGGAGCTTCGCAGAAACCCGATCAAAGGGCGCGACGCCGCCGACGGCGGCAATGCGAATCCGGTTCTGCCGGCACAGCTTGCCGAGTTGGGCGTGGACGTTACGCAGAAAGCGCGAGAAAACAAACTCGATCCCGTTATCGGCAGGGAGAGCGAAGTGGAGCGAATAATCGAAATTTTATGCCGTAAAACGAAAAACAATCCGGTATTGATAGGCGAACCGGGCGTCGGAAAAAGCGCTATAATAGACGGGCTTGCTTGTGCTATCGTAGAGGGAAAAGTCCCGCGTCAGCTTCAAAACAATATTGTATTTTCTTTCAATATAGGTTCGTTGCTTGCAGGTACAAAATACCGCGGTCAGCTTGAAGAAAAACTGAAAACCGCTATAGATCTCATAATAAACAGCGGAAATATCATAGTGTTCATCGACGAATTGCACACGCTCATGCAAGCCGGTTCGAAAGACGGCGAGGTGACGCCCGCAGATATATTGAAACCTTATCTTGCCCGCGGCGAAATGCAGACTATCGGCGCGACGACGACAGACGAATACAGAAAATATATCGAAGCGGACAAAGCCATGGAGCGCAGATTCCAACCTATAATCGTAGAGCCGCCGACCGTGGCGCAAACTATCGAAATATTAAAAGGTTTGCGCAAAAATTACGAGAATTATCATAAAGTCAATCTCGGCGACGACGCCATCGAGGCGGCGGCGAAACTTTCCGACAAATACATTTCCGACAGATTTTTGCCCGATAAAGCGATAGACCTTATAGACGAAGCTATGAGCTGCGCCAAGGTGAGTATTTCCACGGCACCGTCGGGAATAAACGAGCTGTCGGCAAAACTCGCAGAGTATACGCGAAAAATGAACGAGTGTGCCGCGAAAAGCGAGTTTGCTGAAGCAGAGAATTACAAACAGAAATGTGCGCAGCTCGAAAAAGAGATCAAGTCGAAAACGCTTCAGAACTCGGCAGAGCAGGAAAAAAACACCGTTACCATTCATTACGAGGATATTGCCGACATAGTATCGCGTTGGACTAAGATACCCGTAAGCAAGCTGACCGAAACGGAAAGCGAACGTCTGCGCAATATGGAAGAAATTCTTCATAAGCGCGTTATCGGTCAAAACAGAGCCGTGGAAGCCGTGTCCAAAGCTATACGCCGTGCCCGTGCGGGGCTTAAAAGCGACAGCCGTCCTATCGGTTCGTTTATATTCCTCGGCCCGACGGGCGTAGGAAAAACAGAGCTTACGAAAGCGCTCGCGGAAGCTATGTTCGATAACGAAAATTCCATAATAAGACTCGATATGAGCGAATTTATGGAATCTCATTCCGTATCGAAACTTATCGGCGCTCCTCCGGGATATGTGGGATTCGACGACGGCGGACAGCTTACGGAAAAGGTTCGCAGGCATCCGTATTCGGTAATACTTTTCGATGAAATCGAAAAAGCGCACCCCGACGTGTTTAATGCATTGTTGCAAATACTTGACGACGGCAGGCTTACCGATTCTCAGGGGCGCACGGTGTCTTTTAAGAACACGATTATTATTATGACGAGTAATGCGGGTGCAAGCGAGGCTACGGCTAAACGCGAGATCGGGTTTAATGCCGGAAAAAAAGAGACGGAAGTGCGTGACGACATCTATATGAAAGCGCTTCGCGCCTCATTCAAGCCGGAGTTCTTAAACCGCATAGATGTGATTTGCGTGTTCGACAAGCTCACGAAAGAGGATGTCGGCAAGATCGCCGAGATAATGCTTCAGAAAGTCGAAAATACGCTCAAAGACAAGAACATTACGCTTACGGTATCCAAGGCGGCTCTTGAATGGATAATTAACAAGGGGTACGACTCAGAATACGGCGCGCGTCCGCTTCGCAGGGTGATAGAGCAAAACGTCGAAGACGAGATTGCCGAAGCGATAATCGACGGAAAGATCAAAAACGATTCGGACGTGCGCATAGATGTAGAAGGCGACAGGATAACCGTAAAATAAATAGAGGTATTTTTCAAAACCCCATTTACAAAACGATTGATATATGTTATAATATCTGCGAGAGAAAGGTTGCCAAAGCGATCTCGATCGAACTTAAAACTTAATACACCGGAGGTGAATATGAACATTGAATTCCTGTGCAAAAACTACGAGCCGAGCGATAAGCTCAAAGCTGTCATCGACAAGAAAGTCCAAAAATTGGATAAGTATTTTGTTGACGATACGCGTATCAAGATCGTCTTGAAAAAGGGCAATACCCGCAGTACGGACGATCTCTATACTCTCGAGCTTACCATTATGCTCGACAGCTCGGTAATGCGTGCGGAAGTTACAAGCGACAATATGTATTCGAATATCGATCTTGCTTTACCCAAACTCGAAAAGCAGATAATCCGTCATCACAAAAAGATCGAGTCTAAATCCAAAAAGTTCCGTGCAAAAGATTTTTCGATTGTCGAAGAGTCGCACGAAGAACCTGAGGAAGAAAAGACCGTCGTCAGATCGAAGAGCTATACGCTCGTGCCTATGACAATGGATGACGCGATAGAAGAGCTTGAGCTTTTGGGGCACAACTTTTATGTGTTCCTTAATAAAGCGACTAAATCGGTCAATGTACTGTATCAGCGAAACGACGGTAATTACGGATTGATCGAAACAATAGTGTAATACGCAATAGTGTAAAACGCCGATAAAATTGTCGGCGTTTTACTTTTTGTCGCGTAATATTGCTTGCATAAATCCGATAACGGTTGTATAATATGCATTGTAATAATACTGTTTTCAAGGAGACATGCAGTTTATGAAACTCAAATTCGACTACAACAACATGATGGATTCGGCAATCGGTTCGCACGGTATCAAGCCGTCCGATATCGACAAAGAGCAAAAAGCGCACGACGCGGCGTACAAAGAGGTTATAGACAACAGCGGTAAAGGATGGCAGGAATGGACTGATACGCCGCTTATCGAAAAATCTGCAATAGACGAGCTTAACGCTTTCGGAAAATCCATACGTGAAAAAGCGTCGAGTTTCGTTGTTCTCGGTATCGGCGGTTCAGCGCTCGGACCTATTTGCGTATTCAACGCGCTTTTGCACTTGCATCACAATGAACTGCCCGAAAAAACACGCAAGGCGCCCAAGCTGTATGTGGAGGATAATATCGATCCCGAGCGCATGGCGGCGCTTATGGACGTAGTCGATATCAAAACGACGTATTTCAACGTTATAACCAAGTCGGGCGAGACGAGTGAAACAATAAGCCAGTTCCTTATTCTGTATAATGCGCTCAAAAAAGCTGTCGGCGAAAAAGCGGCAAAAGAGCATATTTTCGTTACTACAACGATAGGAAAGGGCGCGCTGTACAATGCGGCAGTTAAAGAAGGCTTCAAAATTTTCGGTGTGCCTGCGGGCGTCGGCGGAAGATTCTCCGTTCTTTCCAATGTCGGGCTCGTTCCGTTTGCGGTCATGGGCGTAGATATAGAAAGCTTGCTTTACGGTGCGCGCAATATGCGTACGGCATGCGAGAGAAAGGACATCAAATCGAACCCCGCATTGATGACGGCATACCTTCAGGTAAAATCAATGAAGTCGGGCAAGAATATATCCGTAATGATGCCATATGCGGACGGACTCAGGACAATGGCTGATTTCTACTGTCAGATATGGGCGGAATCGCTCGGCAAGGCGGTGGACAAATCGGGAAAAACAGTCAACTGCGGACAAACGCCGGCAAAATCGCTCGGAGTCACCGATCAGCACAGTCAGGTCCAGCTGTATACCGAAGGACCTTACGACAAGGTTGTAACCTTTATCGCTGTCGATGCGTTTGCGGACAGTGTGGATATACCTACGGACGAAAGTGCTGAGATCGGAGATTTTCTTAAAGGTCATACGCTTAACGAACTTATCAATGCCGAGCGCAAGGCGACCGAATTTGCGCTCACAAAAGCGGGCAGATCCAACTTTACTGTCACTCTTCCCGAAGTGAATGCCGAAACGGTCGGGGAACTTTTGATGTATTTTATGTATGAAACGGCGTTTGCGGGCGCATATCTTAATATAGATACATTCAATCAGCCCGGTGTCGAGGAAGGCAAAAAAGCGACGTTCGCCATGATAGGCAGAGCGGGGTACGAAGCCAAACTCAAAGAACTCGAATCCGTCAAGAAGAACGACAGTTTTCTTATTAAGTAAGTCGGCATTGACAATTTTACCAAATTCATCTATAAATAACAAAAAACCTCTTGCAAATTTACGATTCCTATGTTAAAATATAATAAATCTAACCTACGGAGGGTATTATGAAATCGGTTAAAGTTTATTTTCCCACGACAGAAAGCGTAAAAGACTTCGTCAATGCCGTATCGCGTTATCCGTACGAAGTTGATTTGCACAACGGCAGATATGTCGTAGATGCCAAATCGCTTTTGGGTATTTATTCGCTCGATCTCGCAAAACCTATCGTCTGCGAAATTTACAACGACAATTGCGACGATCTTGTTAAAGACATCGCGAAATTTGTCGCAAAATAAATCATATTCGATTAAATCGAGCGGCGGGAATACTCGCCGCTTAATTTAATGCGCAATTTCGGAGTGGTTATGCGACGGGATTATATCGAAAGCATGAAGTCGGGCGGATTGGACGAGTTTATTGCCGCGTGCGAAGATCTTAAAAACAGTAAGTACGTTATAGCGGAAAACAAAATCGCCGCGGTTCTTAAATCCATTGCGGACAACAGAGATCTATATACCATGTTCGGATCCGCGCTTTACGGGTTCGACTATCAGAGTACGTTTGCTTCGTGCGTAGGAGGAAGTTACTTCACTTTGCCGTCCGACGCGCAAAAAGCAGTCGCGCTTGTTTTTCGTATTCTTCTTGATATAGACAGCGGCAGGCTTTCGCTTGCGAACTTTTTGGAAGCGTATTTTTACAGCGAGTCCATAAACGAATCGTATGCGAGATTTTGCCTTGAACTCATAACGCCGTTCGAAACGTATTGCAGAGTATTGATGTCGCGTCCTGCCGTGCCGCCGCCGATAATGCGCGAAAAGCCGTCCGATGCCGAAAACATTAAAGAAGTCGGCAGTGTGGAAACGGTTGTATCAGAAACATACAACGATGTGAATAACAAGTTTACAGAAAGTCTTAAAAACGATGCGTTCGATTGTTTGAAAACGCTGTCGGATTTCGGCGCGAGCGCTATAGTAGGAGTCATCGACCGCGATGAGTTCGAAGCATGCCTCGACGGGCTTGCGCGCAGCATAAGATCGGGTGATAATAAGTACATAATATCGTCTTTTCTCGGCGTTAAATATGCGGTATCGTACTTTTTTAAGTCCACTAAAACAGTGATAGACGTTTATAAAAAATTGGAATTTGCGGTAAAGCGTCTCACGGATTGAATTAAACACGCACAATAAAACGGCTTTGGAAAACGAAAGCCGTTTTATTGTGCGTGCCGTTATAGATTGATTGTGTTTTCGTCATCGCGAATAAGATTGACATTGTATATAAATAGTCTGCGTGTGACGAAGTTGTATATAAATACTATGAACTGAACTATTACTTTTACTATCCATATGTTTCCGCCGATAAGGTCGTATCCTATCCAACTGCCGAGAGAAGTGATGCCTAATCCGATAGCGGAGAAAATAATGAATTTGATAAAGCCGAGCTTTGTTTTTCCTACGTTACCGTACTTAAAGACAAATATCGACGATAACAAATAATTGACGAGTACGGCAGATACGAATCCTATTACCGTAGCTGTTATGTAAATGGAGTTGGGCGGGTGATATTCGGTAACGGTAGCCCCCGTAAACACACCCAAAAAACCGTCATAGTAATCATGCCCGTAGGCATACAGAAACACGGCCGTAAGAAGAAAGTCTATCGAATTGGAAGCCAAACCGACGGCGATCGATTTTAGCACCTCGATTGTCATTTGTTTGTTCTTAAAAGCGGAAAAAATGCCTTTCTTCATTTGAAACCCGAAATTCAGTTATTGGATTCCGAATCAGTCTTGGGAATAAACCCTTCGAAAATATAGTTATCGCACACTTCGAGCGCCTTTTGCGCTTGTATTTCGCTCTTTATAGTCCAAGCAACTACGGGTAGACCGGTGTTCTTTACGTATTTGTTCGGCAGGTGCGCAATGTTATAGGCGATGAAATCGGGCTGAGATACGTCGTTGTATTTCAGCTTGCGCATATGCGATCGCACGCGGCGAGGCTCGTCCGATTCATTGCGGTGGAAGAACGTGGCAAGCTGACCGCGAAGTATTTGCGGCGCGTTCTTATAGAAATACTGCATGGAAAACGGATCAAAAGATTCTACGGCGTATTCGCCGCCGTATGATTTGAGCATTTCCAACAACCGTTCTTCGAGAGCAAAAGACTGTTCGGCCTTTTTTATTTCTATAAGCAACGGGACTTGACCGTTTACCGTTTGGAGAACTTCTTCGAAAGTGGGTATGGCATAATCTGTTTTCAAAAGTCTGATGTCGTGCAGATCTTCGGACTTGAGATTGGCGACATATCCGTCTTTGTTTGTCATGCGGCTGAGTTTTTCGTCATGAAAAACAATTATATTCTGATCGTCTGTGATTCGGACGTCGAGTTCTATAGCAAAACCGTGCGCGACCGCGTTTTCAAAAGCGGGGAGCGAGTTTTCGGGATAGTCGAAATTGTGCAACCCGCGGTGTGCGATAGGCGTATTTATAACCCAAGAGGTAGATTTTTCCATGAATTGACCCTTTTCAGTGATAAGATAATTATATCATTAAATTTCTTTTTTTACAATAGATTTACGTTAAGTTTATCGAAAATAAATCAATTTATCGAAAATAATTGCCGTTTTGATGTATATGTGTTATAATCTCGGTATGGAAAGACAGAAAAATATCCGCAATTTTTGTATAATAGCGCATATAGATCACGGTAAATCTACTCTCGCGGACAGATTGATGGAAACTACAGCCACTCTGACTAAGCGTGAGCTGACAGACCAAATGTTAGACAGCATGGATATCGAGCGCGAACGCGGCATAACGATCAAACTTACGCCCGTGCGAATGGTATACGAGCACAACGGCGAACGGTATACGCTCAACCTAATCGACACGCCGGGACACGTCGATTTTACTTACGAAGTGTCGAGATCGCTCGCGGCATGCGAGGGCGCGGTGCTTGTCGTCGATTCGGCGCAGGGCGTCGAGGCTCAAACGCTTGCGAACGTGTATCTTGCGCTCGACAACAATCTCGAAATAGTTCCCGTCATAAACAAGATAGATCTTCCCGCCGCCCGTCCCGAAGAAGTAAAAAAAGAGATAGAAGATATTATAGGGTTGCCTGCGGATGACGCACCTTGCATCTCCGCCAAAGAAGGATTGAATATAGACGATGTTCTGCGCGCTATAGTAGAACAAGTTCCTCCGCCTGACGGCAGCGAAAGCGCACCGCTTAAAGCGCTTATATTTGATTCGTATTACGATAATTACAAGGGTGCCGTATGTCTTATCCGAATTGTGGACGGATCGGTCAAGGTGGGTGACAACGTTACTATGATGGCTAACGGCAAAAGTTACGACGTTACCGAAGTGGGTGTGTTCAGTCCGAAACCTCTTTCGACGGGCACGCTTTATGCCGGCGATGTCGGATATCTTTGCGCGTCGATAAAATCCATAGCCGATACAGCCCCGGGCGATACGATCACTTCTACTGCAAATCCTACGCCAACGCCGTGCCCCGGATACAAGAAAGTAAAGCCTGTCGTGTACTGCGGCATATATCCTGCCGACGGATCGAGATACGAGGACTTAAAAGACGCGCTCGAAAGATTGAAACTGAACGATGCGTCGCTGTTTTACGAGCCGGAAACTTCTACGGCGCTCGGATTCGGGTTCCGTTGCGGATTTCTCGGGCTTTTGCACATGGAGATTATAGAAGAGCGGTTGGAACGCGAATTCGATCTCGATATAATTACTACGGCGCCCGGCGTCGTTTACAAAGTTTATACGTCTAACGGCATGACGGAAGTAACAAACCCGTCCAATCTTCCGCCTGCAGCAACCATAGACAGAATGGAAGAGCCAGTAGTCAAGGCGTCTATATACACTCCGCCAGAATATATCGGACCGATCATGGATTTGTGTCAAGACAAGCGCGGAGAATATATAAATATGACTTATATCGAAAAAACCCGTGTTTTGCTCACATACACCATGCCGCTTAACGAAATAGTTTACGACTTTTTTGACGGACTCAAATCGCGTTCTCGCGGATACGCAAGTTTCGATTACGAGCAGGACGGATACCGCGCAAGCGATCTCGTCAAGCTCGACATAATGCTGAACGGAGAGATTTGCGACGCGCTCAGTATTATAGTTCACCGCGAAAAGGCATATTCCCGCGGAAGAGCTATGGCGGAAAAGTTAAAAGACGTGATACCGCGCAAACTGTTCGAAATACCCATTCAGGCTGCGATCGGCGGCAAAGTTATCGCGCGCGAAACGATAAAGGCATTGAGAAAAGACGTGCTCGCAAAGTGTTACGGCGGCGACGTCACGAGAAAGAAGAAACTTTTGGAAAAACAGAAAGAGGGTAAAAAGCGGATGCGGCAGTTCGGAACTGTGGAGATTCCGTCCGAAGCGTTTATGTCCGTTCTCAAACTCGACAGCGATAAAAAATGACGAGTGCGCACAGCGATAAATTCAAACCGTGCGGAATATACGTTCATATTCCGTTTTGCAAAAGCAAGTGTAAATATTGCGCTTTCGTTTCTTCGCCCGATATGTCTTGCGAAGACGCTTACTTGCGAACTCTTATCGGCGAAATCGATTCGAGTGCGGATAAACACGCTGCGGTCGATTCGATTTATATAGGCGGCGGGACGCCGTCGTGCCTTGCGCGCGGCGAACTGTGTAAGATATTCGATTCTCTCGACGCGGCGTTCGATATCGCCGATGACTGCGAAATAACCGTTGAAACCAACCCCGAAAGTTGCTCTGACGGATTTATTTCGGAGTGTTTGGATTGCGGCGTCAACAGGGTAAGTATGGGACTTCAATCGTCTGACGATTCGGTCTTGAAGGCGATCGGACGTATTCATGATTTTTCAGACTTCGTCGCGGCTGCGGAAAGATTATGCCAGAAATTCGATAACGTTTCGTCCGATCTGATACTCGGGCTGCCCGAACAGGGCATGCGCGACGTCGAAAAATCGATAGACGTATTCTCTCGGTATTGCTCGCATGCTTCCGTGTATGCTCTTACGGTGGAAAACGGTACGCCGCTTGCTTTGTGCGGCTATAAAGCAAACGACGACGCAGTTGCCGATCTTTATGATCGTGCTTGCGAAAAACTCAAAGTAGCGGGATTCTGTCGGTACGAAGTGAGCAATTTCGCACGTCGCGGCAGAGAAAGCCGACACAATAAAAAATATTGGGAGTGCGAAAAGTATATCGGCTTAGGCGTCGCGGCACACGGCTATGACGGAATGTGCACCCGTTACAGACATTCCGATAATATTGCCGAATATATTGCGAATCCGAGCGTCACGGCAACGCAGCTCGACGCGGCGGATCTTTATAACGAATACGTAATGCTGCGTCTTCGGACCGAAAAGGGTATCGAGCTCGATACGTTTCGAAAGCGTTTCGGCTATCCGTTTGCCGCCGTCAACGGAAATTCGGACAAACTCAAACGCATGGAAGCGGACGGACTTATCATATGCGACGGCGGGTCGGTAAGGATATCTCCTCGGTATATGTTCGTCATGAACGGTATAATAGAGGAGCTCATGCTCGACCGTGAAACGGATATGCAAATAATTGCGGAGGATTGCTAATGAGACAAAAGACTTATACGTATATACCCGTTGCGCGGTTCGACATGCTCGATCCCAAGTATAAGCTGTTGCACAAAATGAACGTCTTTGCGCTCGTGTCCGTAATAGTCGGATCGCTGATCGGGATAACGATCAACTTCGGTGTGAGAATGTCCGAAATCGTCGCGGGAATGTATGTGGTATACATAGTTTGCGGAGTGGTATGCGGCGTGTTGTATCCGTACTTACACGAAATAGCCCACGCGGCAGCCATTCTTTTTGTAAAGGGCAGAATAGCCGAAATCAAATTCGGCAAACTTGCGGCAAGCTGCGGCGCGCCCGATATTACGTTCGGAAAAGCTCAATATTTTTTTGTCGCCGTTTTTCCTTTTATTTTCTTCTGTTTGGCGTTGACACCGTTGTGTATTTTATTGCCTCCCGTCTATTTCCCGTTGCCGTATATACCTTTGATGTATAATATTTTCGGCTCCGTTGCCGATTTCTATATGATACGCTACGCAATGCGCACGCCCAAACGCAGCATCGTAATAGATTGCGGTACCGAAGTGAGTATTTTTATGCCGAAATAAGTCGAACCGGCAAATCCTTGTTTAATATTATTTTGTAACTAATCCCATATATTGTGGATAGTAAATGACTTTAATCCTTTTTTTGGAAAAAGTTAGTGAAAATAAGATATAAAACGATTGACAAAATGTGTTGTGTGTGATAAAATCTTTTTAGCAGTCGCAAAGAACGATTGCTAAAAAGTGCGACAGGTACAGAAGTCGAAATGGGATTGACCGGAAGAAAAGAAAAGATTCTTCAAGCAATAGTTGACGGCTATATAGAAAACTGTCAACCCGTTTCGAGTTCGGAGATCAAAGAAAAGCATTTGCCCGCGCTTTCGTCCGCTACGATACGCAACGAAATGGCGGCGCTCGAGGCTATGGGTTATCTCGTTCAGCCGCACACGTCGTCGGGAAGAATACCTACGGCGGATGCGTATCGGCTGTATGTCGAAAAGCTCATGCCGCGGCGAAAACTGTCCCGGTCGGAACTCAAGATCGTCAAACGGTACTTTAACAAAAAGATAACCGAGATCGACGACATGCTCAAAAGCACTGCGAAGGTCATTTCGGAAATTACCAATCTTACGTCTGTCGCATATGTGCAGAATACGCGCGAAGCAACGGTCACGAATATCAAGATCGTGCGGATCACCGATTCGACTGCGCTTATAATAATCGTGACAGATCTCGGCGTGCTCAAAGATACAACGGTGAATATCGGCGAAGGAGTTACGGACGAATATTGCGACGACGCTTCGAGATTTGTTACAAGCGTGTTCGGCGGGCATAAAATTTGCGAGATAAACAAACCCAAATCGATCATTAAGCAGGTCAAGCGCGAGTATGTAAGAGTTTTCGATACGGTTCTTAAAATATTCAAGAACTACTCGCATGACGAAATGATGTCCGATATCGTGCTTGAGGGCAGCTCTAAAATACTCGAACAACCGGAGTACGCAAATCTGCAAAAGGCGAAAGCCATGCTCGAATTTTTGGATGCAAAAGAGGAACTCGTTCCGGTGCTTCAAAATTCGGACGACATGAACATTTCGATCAAAATAGGAAAGGATAACGAATTGGGCGAAGGAATGCCCGAGTGCGCCATCGTCACCGCCAGCTACAATATAAACGGCTTGACCGTAGGCAATGCGGGCGTTATCGGACCGATTCGTATGGATTATTCGAAAGTAGTTTCCGTTTTGGATTATTTGTCAAAGACAGTTCAAATGCTGCCGGCAGGCGAGAGTGCCGCGAGCGGCAAGGACGACGAGTCGGACGAGGAATCTGAATAACAAAAAATATCGGCAAAAATTTGTGCGGAGGATATAATGGACGATAAAACAAGAGAGCGTACCCGCGAACTGCCCGTAGTAGAGATGCAGCAAGAGGAATATAAAGCGCTTCAGAATCAGATTGCTACCGTTTCGCAGCAGCTAAGCATTGCGCAAGCGATAGCGGTAAAAGAAAAGGCGCGCTCGGAAGAGCTCTCCAACTTGGTCAACCGCATGCAGGCTGACTTCGACAATTACCGCAAACGTGTAAACGAAGGCAATAAAAAACTTAAAGAAGACGGCGTTTGCGCAGTGCTCGAAAAGTTTATTCCCGAACTCGACGTCTTGAAGCAAGCGATACAGTCCATACCGGACGAGAAAGTCGCGGAAGGCGTCAAAATGATATACCGTCAGATTCTCGACATACTTACACAGTTCGGCGTGGAAGAAATTCCCGCGCTCGGCGAACAATTCGATCCCAATCTTCACAATGCGGTAATGCAGGTAAAAACTTCCGACCCGACAAAAGTCAATATGGTCGTTGAAGTATTCAACAAAGGCTATAAATTGGGCGACCGCATATTGCGTCACAGCATAGTAAAAGTCGCCAATTAGAGCATATTAATCAAAAAACATATCTGGAGGATTTATTTTATGGGTAAAATCATCGGTATCGACTTAGGTACTACAAACTCGTGCGTTGCCGTTCTCGAAGGCGGTGAGCCTGTAGTTATTCCCAATGCGGAAGGCTCGCGTACGACTCCGTCCGTCGTAGGCTTTGCCAAAGACGGAGAGCGTCTTGTCGGACAGGTCGCAAAACGTCAAGCGGTAGCAAACCCCGATCGCACGATCATATCGATCAAACGCGATATGGGAACTTCCAAAAAGGTTAACATCGACAGAAAGGACTATTCGCCGCAAGAGATTTCGGCAATGATATTGACCAAACTCAAACAGGACGCCGAAGCATATCTCGGCGAAACCGTTTCGCAGGCGGTCATCACTGTTCCCGCATACTTTAACGACTCGCAGCGTCAGGCGACGAAAGACGCCGGCCGTATCGCGGGTCTCGACGTTCTCCGCATAATCAACGAGCCTACGGCTGCGGCGCTTGCATACGGTCTCGACAAGGGTCAGAATTCCAGCCAGAAAATATTTATCTTCGACCTCGGCGGCGGTACGTTCGATATTTCCATCCTCGAAATAGGCGACGGCGTATTCGAAGTTATAGCTACCTCAGGCGATACGCATCTCGGAGGCGATGACTTCGACCAAGTCATTATCGATTATCTCGTTCAGCAGTTTAAGAACGATCAGGGTATCGACCTCAGCAAAGACCGTATGGCTATGCAGCGCCTTAAAGAAGCTGCCGAAAAAGCCAAGATCGATCTTTCGGGCACGCAAAAAACCACGGTAAGCCTTCCGTTCATTACGTCCAACGCCAACGGACCGCTTCACCTCGAATACGAGATTACGCGCGCCAAGTTCGAAGCGCTTTCTCAAAAACTTATTGATCGCACGATCGAGCTTACCAAAAAAGCAATGGCCGACGCCGGTTACGGCAACAACGATATAGACAAGGTCATAATGGTCGGCGGTTCGACCCGTATCCCCGCGGTTGTGGAAGCGGTTCGCAAGCTGTCCGGCAAAGAACCGTTCAAGGGCATTAACCCCGACGAATGTGTTGCGATAGGCGCGTCCATTCAGGGCGGCGTTCTCGCGGGCGAAGTCAAAGACGTTTTGCTTCTCGACGTTACGCCGTTGTCGCTCGGTATCGAAACCGTCGGCGGTATCTTCACAAAACTTATTCCGAGAAACACCACGATCCCTACCAAAAAGTCGCAGGTGTTCTCGACGGCAACGGACAATCAGCCGTCCGTCGATATTCACGTATTGCAGGGCGAGCGTGAGATCGCGGCGCATAACAAAACGCTTGCGCGTTTCGAGCTCGGCGGAATCCCGCCCGCACCTCGCGGCGTTCCTCAAATCGAAGTTTCGTTCGACATCGACGCCAACGGTATAGTTCATGTTTCGGCAAAGGATAAGGGCACGGGCAAAGAACAGCGCGTTACCGTCACCGCTTCCACCAATCTTACCGAAGCTCAGATCCAACAGGCGATCAAAGACGCCGAAAAATTTGCGGACGAAGACGCAAAGCGCAAAGAAGTTGTCGATGCGAAGAATCAGGCGGATATGCTTGTATTCTCTATAGAGAAGTTCTTGCGCGAAAACGGCGATACGATTACCGAGGACGACAAGACCGAGCTTAACAAAGAAATGGCGAATGTAAGGGAAGTATTGAAAACGGAAGATATCGAAGCTATCCGCGACGCTGTCGAAACGCTTCAGAAACTTTCCAACAACATATTCTCCAAACTCTACGAAAACGGCAATGCCGCGCCTCAGGACGACGTCGTAGTGGAAAATGCGGAAGAAGTTCCGCCCGAGGACGTTAACTGAAATTTACGGCGTTAGGTCGATTAGTTGCGCTCCGAGCGAGCGTGGAGTAAAAATCTATGGCAAATAATTATTACGAAACATTGGGTGTATCGAAAGGCGCTTCGGATGACGAGCTTAAAAGCGCCTTTCGAAAGCTCGCGCGTCAGTATCATCCCGATTTACATCCCGGCGATGAAGCTGCCGCAAATAAATTCAAAGAGGTCAACGAGGCATACGAAACTCTGTCCGATCCGCAAAAGCGCGCCGAATACGACGCAATGCAAGCGGGCGGAGGCGCTCATGCGGGTGCCGGCGGCGGTCAAGGCGGAAGAGGCAACAGCTTTTTCGACGAATTCGTCAACATGTTCAACGACGACCGCTACGGCGGAAAATCGCAGAGCAGCGGCGGCGACATAAGTCTTAATGTTACGCTTTCTTTTGAGGAGGCGGCATACGGTACGCAAAAGGAAATAGCCGTAAACAGATTCGAGCCGTGCTCGGGCTGTCGCGGAACGGGTGCCAAAAACGGTACGCAATTCGTCAAATGTACAAATTGCGGCGGAACGGGCAAAGTTCGTTACGCGCAGGAAACGCCGTTCGGCAGAGTTGTAAGCATGAAGCCGTGTAACGTTTGCGGAGGCAGCGGCAGAATTATAAAAGAACCCTGTCCCATTTGTTCGGGCAGAGGCTCTATGCGCAAAAATTCCAATCTGCGCATAACGTTCCCGCCTGGTGTGGAGCCGAATCAGATAATGACGATACCCGGCGAGGGCGAGCGTACGCGTACGGGAACCAAAGCGGGCAATCTTATTTTGACTATTACGGTGCTTCCGCATAAGATGTTCCGCAGAAAAGGGCTCGATCTTTTGGTGGATATCCCCGTTACGTTCACGCAAGCGCTGCTCGGCGATAAAGTGCTTGTGCCTACGCTCCGCGGTAATAAAATAGCGTTTCCTCTGCCCGAGGGTGCGCAAAGCGGTATGACTTTCAAATTGAAAGAACAGGGTATAGAAAACCCCAAAAAGCAGATAAAGGGCGATCTTCTCGTCACTATAGATATCGAGCTGCCTCGCGCTCTCACGAAAGAGCAAAAGCATAAAATACACGAGCTGCACGACAGCTTCAAGCCCGAACAGTACGACAAAGCTCGTGAGTTCATGAAAAAATAGTAGTTTCAAGCAAGGAACCGCCGAAAATCATCGGCGGTTATTTGCGCTTTACATTATATAAAAACATTCAGGAGTATTAAATGAAAGTTCTTGTAATCAATGCGGGGAGTTCCTCGCTGAAATATCAGCTTATCGAAATGGATACCGAGGCCGTTCTCGCAAAAGGTGTTTGCGATCGTATCGGTATCGACGGAGTGCTTACGCACAGCGGTAAAGATTCGGTCAAACTTAATTTGCCGATGCCTACTCATAAGGAAGCTATCAAATACGTGCTCGAAGCGCTTGTCGATCCCGAGCACGGGGTCATTTCGTCGATGAACGAAATAGCCGCGGTCGGTCACCGCGTGGTCCATTCGGGTGAAGATTTTACCGATTCGGTGCTCGTTACATCAGACTCGCTAAAAAAGATAGAAGCAAACGAAGATCTCGCCCCGCTTCATAATCCGCCCAATGTCTTGGGTATTAAGGCTTGCCGCGAAGTTATGCCGAATGCGCCCATGGTAGTGGTTTTCGATACTACGTTCCATTCCACAATGCCCGAATATGCGTATATGTACGGCATAAACTATGACGATTACAAAAAATATAAAGTTAGAAAATACGGCTTCCACGGTACGAGCCACGCCTATGTGTCGGGCAGAGCTTCCGCACTTATGGGCACCGATAAAATAAAGACCGTAGTGTGTCATCTCGGCAACGGCGCGAGCATAAGCGCGGTAAAGAACGGCAAATGCGTCGATACGTCCATGGGTTTGACACCGCTCGAGGGGCTCGTTATGGGAACACGTTGCGGCGATATCGACGCGGCGGTCGTGGAATACCTGATGAACAAGAAGGGTATCGACGTGCATCAGATGTCTAAATATCTCAACAAAGATTGCGGCGTTTTGGGCGTCAGCGGAGTGAGTTCGGATTTCCGCGATCTCGAAAAGGCAGTGAAAGCCGGTAACGAAAGAGCCAAACTCGCCATGGACATGTTCTCTTACCGTGTTAAAAAATACGTCGGGTCGTATGCCGCAGCCATGGGCGGCTTGGACTGTTTGGTGTTTACCGGCGGTATCGGAGAGCATACCGAGGCAGTGCGCAGTGCCGTATGCGCCGATATGGAGTATATGGGATTGAAGCTCGACGAAAAGAAAAATATCGAGCCTCCGCGCGACACGGAAGTTGAGATCGGCGCAAAAAATTCCAAGGTCAGAATATTTATCATTCCGACTAACGAAGAATTGTATATCGCGCGCGAAACGATGAAGCATAAAGACGATTGAAACGCGAAATTATAAAAGAATTTATTAGCGCGCTGTATCCGGACGATATTAAGTGCATTGTTTGCGGCAGAGAAATACATCCCAACAGATACGGTTTGTGCGATAAATGCAAGCTCGAACAAAACGATAATTATTGCATCCGCTGCGGAAGGCATAAGGTCGGCATAGGCGACTATTGCGGAGAATGTTCGCATAGCGTCATGTATTTCGACGAGGCGCGCTCGTGTGTCAATTATGACGGCGAAGCCAAGAATATTATACGTCGGCTCAAATACGGTAACGCGCGATATCTTGTGAATACGATAACGGAATTTATGCTCGATACGCTTATTGCCGCGTCGTGGGATTTCGATTGTTTTACGTTCGTACCTATGCATAAAAAGAGACTTCGGGAACGTGGGTATAACCAAGCGGAACTTATTGCAAAAGAGCTAGCTTCGCATACTACTACGCCGTGCAGGGCAATACTCGAAAAAACACGTGCAACGATCAATCAGGCGCGCCTGAGCCGTGATGAACGCATGAAAAATTTGTCCGGCGTTTTTGCGGTTACGGAAAAGCCTCCCGAGCATGTGCTGATCATAGACGATGTTATGACCACCGGTTCGACGGTCAACGAATGTGCGCGCGTATTAAAACGCGGCGGGGCGAGCGTAGTGTATGTATTGACTTTTGCGTCCGTACCGGAGCGTCCGGCGAAAGACGGTAGTGAGCAAAATATAAAGAATTTTCGCAGATAAATAACTTGACTATTAAGCGCGAAAGTGTTAATATATAATCGTAAAGACATCGTTGAGGAAATATTCGAACCGATGGCTTCACGTAAAAAATACGTTTTCGTCCGTTGCGGACGGTGACATATTATAAAATATCATAAGGAGGATGTTATGACCATACTTTCAAGTGTGGAGATTGTTTTGTACACGATTTTGCCGATCGTCGGATTATTGGTCGGCGCTGTCGTAGGTATATTTGCATTCGGCGCAATACAGAAGAAAAAACTCGGCGACGCAAAGCAGACAGCCAACAAAATGGTCGAAGACGCAGTAAACGAAGTAAAAGAAATGCGCAAGAATGCCGCGCGTGAATCCAAAGAAGAACTGGCAAAAGAACGCAGCGAAATGGAAAAAGAGCTGCGTGATAAGCAAGCGAATCTGTCGCGTTCCGAACAGCGCATTATGCAACGCGAAGAGAATCTCGATAAAAAGGAGCAGTCGCTTGATAAAAAAGCCGACGAGCTCGAGCAGCAAAAGAACTCGCTCGCGCAAAAACATGCCGAGGCGGACAAGCTGAAAGCCGAGTTGGATAAAGCCAACAGCAAGATTCTTGACGAAATACAGCATGTTGCAGGCATGACAAAAGACGAAGCTAAATCGCAGCTTATCGAAGCGATACGCGACGAAGCTAAACACGACGCCGCTAAAATGGTCAGAGAGATCGATGCGGAAGCAAAGGAAGAGGCGGATAAAAAAGCGCAGAAGATAGTCGCGCTTGCCGTTCAGCGTTGTGCCGTCGATCATAGTGCCGAAATAACCGTGTCTACGGTTGCGCTTCCAAACGACGAAATGAAAGGCCGTATCATCGGCCGCGAGGGTAGAAATATCCGCGCGCTCGAGACCGCTACGGGCTGCGATCTTATCATAGACGATACGCCCGAAGCCGTCGTGCTCTCATGCTTTGATCCTATCCGCAGAGAGATCGCGCGCATTGCGCTCGAAAAACTTATAAGCGACGGACGTATTCATCCCGGTCGTATAGAAGATCTCGTAGAAAAGGCAAAGAAGGAAGTCGACGTAAAAGTCAAGGAAGCGGGCGAGAACGCCATGTACGAAACGGGCGTTTTCGGGCTCAATCCCGAGCTTGTTCGTATACTCGGTCGTTTGCGTTTCCGTACGAGTTACGGACAGAATGTGTTGCGCCATTCGATCGAAACATCCAATCTTGCCGGAATAATGGCTGCGGAACTCGGCGCAAACGTCGCGCTGTGCAAACGTGCGGGACTTTTGCACGATATAGGTAAAGCGCTCGATCACGAGATAGACGGCACGCATGTTTCCATCGGTGTAGACGTTGCAAAAAAGTACAAAGAAAATCCCGCCGTTATACATTGCATAGCGGCGCACCACAACGATATAGAGCCGGAAACGATAGAAGCGGTTATCGTTCAGTGTTCGGACGCAATATCGGGCGCACGTCCCGGCGCGCGCCGCGAATCGCTCGACAACTATGTCAAGCGTCTCGAAAAGCTCGAGGAGATCGCAAACGGCTACGAGGGCGTGGAAAAGGCATTCGCCGTTCAGGCGGGACGCGAAGTGCGTATAATCGTTAAACCCGAAGTGATAGACGACGTTAAAGCTATGTTCATGTCAAAGGAAATCGCAAAACAGATCGAACAGGATATGCAGTATCCCGGTCAGATAAAAGTAAACGTCATCCGCGAAACACGCGCCGTCGAGTACGCAAAATAAGAGTATAGTCAAAACAGCTCGCTAAGAATAAGCGGGCTGTTTTTTTGTGCGCACATGCAAATTTACTTAATCTGTTGCAATTTGCGTAAGAACATGATATAATGATCATATGAAACGACGGTCGCTTTTAATGTTTATAGTTTGTGCGTTGTCGGCTATGCTCATGGCTTTTTTGCTGATGGGGTGCGCCGTCGAGCCGCGCAGCGCTGCGGACGTTATTCCCGAATCTATCGGAAAACCCGAGGGGTTATGGTTGTACCGCGGCAATGTGCGCATGCGCACGGACGGTTCGCAAGCCGAAAACATTTTGAGCGATATACAAATAAACGACGTGTCGTATTCCAAGGACGACTATTCGGTTTGTAAGTCCGCTTATCTTACCGAAGAACATGTCGTATTTTACATCGTCGAACTGTCGGACAACGCGCGACACATCGTGAGATACGATTACAAGAATAAAACGACGTCGCACGTGTACGATATTTCCGATATAGCCGAAGACGATCTTTGCATACAATACTCGGATGAGTATTATTACGTGTCGGATAGCCAAAATGAGCGAGGCTTACTTTTTTCTTCGACCGGCGAACTGCTGTGCGATTCGATTTACGGAGTTTTGAACGGAGATCTTTTGCACGACGGTATCAACAACGGTCTTGCTCATTATACTTTCACGTGGTATAAAAACGGAAAAGTTCACTCAGTTGAATCGAAAGTTGCGGGAGTAGCTTTCAGTTGCCGAGATATGGTGTATTACAACGATTACTGCTATTTTTTGGACGCACGCCTTCCTCGCGTCGTAGATGCCGTCGGCGGAAAGTTAAGCGATCTGAACATAAAAGCCGACGACAAGTCTGCGGCAGTTTTCGTCGAAGATTATTATGAGTACGGCGGACACCTGTATTTATTAACATTGCATTACGAAGACGATTTGCATATTTACAGACTTTTCGACGTGTACGGGAGCGAGGCTCGGCTCGTGTACAATTTCGGCAACGGATCGCACGGTGGCGCTAAAATGAAAGTCAATGGGAGTATGATGTATTTTTCGTTGCCTTACGACGGAAGGCATGTAAAGTATTTTTCGTACAACGCGGCAACCGACAAAATCAAGCGCGTATTTTCAAAGGATTATGCCAAAGGTTCAAGCACTCAAAGCGCGTCGCGTACAGACATAAAAAAGCGAGTCGGAGAATATACGTTTTATGTGGACTCAATCGGGTATGACGATCAGCCGAATATGATGGGCACGTCATACACGAAAACATGCTATTATCTTATGCGTGAGCATAAAGGTAAGTCGGAAATAATGCAGTACAGTCTCAACGGCAACGGCGGCAAATTTTTCGACGATATTTGCAATTTTTGATACATTTCGGATAAACAGAACGCTTCGATAAATTTCGCGGCTAACGGACAAATACGGACATAAATGTCCGTATTTTTTTTGCTATTCTTAATTAGTACCCGTTCGGTATGTTCCGAAACGATTTTACGGGAGACTTGATTATGAAAATTGAGCATTACAATTCAAACGGAGAATTGCATATCAAACTTTGCGGCGAGCTCGACGAAATGTCGGGATCTTACGTTCGTCTGACACTCGACGGGCTTACGGAAGATGCGGCGCTTCGTCGAGTGTACATCGATATGTCCGATCTTTCTTTTATGGATTCTACGGGCATAGGCGTGCTCATAGGACGATATAAGCGCTTAAAACCGCGCGGTATCCCTATTTTTTTGCAATCGCCGTCGCCGACTGTCGATAGGTTGTTGGGGCTGTCGGGACTTTACGAGATAATGACTAAGGCAGGTTGATTTATGAAAAACGAGATGACTTTGATATTCGACGCCGTATCGGAAAACGAGGCGTTTGCAAGAAATGCTGTGGCTGCGTTTTGCGTTACGCTCGATCCGACAGTCGATCAGATCAACGATATCAAAACCGCAGTATCGGAAGCGGTAACGAATTGCATTGTTCATGCGTATGCATCGACGCAATCGCAAAACGACCGAGTTACTATCAATACTAAAATCGACGGGGAATCCGTACATATCGTCGTTTCGGATACGGGCGTCGGCATTGCCGATATAGAAAAAGCAATGCAGCCGTTCTATACGACGGGAGCGGATCGCGAACGCAGCGGAATGGGCTTTACTGTAATGGAGTCGTTTATGGACGATCTCAAAGTGGAGAACAATTCGCCGACGGGCACGATAGTTTCCATGACTAAGACGATTCGAGGTGCGGATTGGAAAAAGAAGAAACCTTAAAGTTGATAGACAGAGCGCAAAACGGCGATGTCGCCGCAAGCGAAGAACTTATAAGCAAAAATTCACCGCTGATCAAATCGGTGATACGACGTTACAAAAATAAGGGCGTTGAATATGACGATCTCTATCAGCTCGGTTGTGTCGGATTTATCAAGGCGGTAAAAAACTTCTCGGCGGTTTACGAGGTGAGGTTTTCTACTTATGCAGTGCCTATGATAGCGGGCGAAGTGAAACGTTTTTTGCGCGATGACGGACCTATAAAAGTTTCGAGAGGTACAAAAGCGACGGCGATCAAGATTTCCAAGTTTGTCGACGAATACCGCAAGGAACACGGCGAACCGCCGACCATAGATGCTATTTCGAAGCAATTCGAAATAGAGCCGCAAGAAGCCGTTTTTATCATGGATTCGAACAAATATCCCGTTTCCATTTACGACAAGACGGATGACGACAATTCGCGAATGTTGCTCGAAAAATTGCAGTCACCCGAAAACGACGACGAACGGCTCGACAAGATGATGTTGAAGCAGCTGATAACGGCGTTGGAACCGCGCGATAAAAAGATAATTCTTTTAAGATATTTTGCCGATAAAACTCAGGCGGAAGTAGCTCGGGTATTGAATGTTTCGCAGGTACAGGTTTCGCGGCTGGAAAATAAAATACTCTGCAAAATGCGTGAGAATTTTTCGGATATCGAACAGTAATTACGGCTTTATGGACGCAGCAATAAAATGCTGCGTTTTTCGTTTTTTCATATGAATAATCTTTATGACAAATCGACAAATTATTTATATGATAAAAGCAAGACAACGCCCCGCTGGCGAAGGGCTGATATGCGTCACAGAACGTGAGCAGATGGTAAAAAGTATTAAGCCGCGAGAGCGGTAAAAGGAGACAGTATGTCCGAAAAATCCAATGCCGTTAAAGAGCGTAACGACAAATACAATAAGTATGTGGAAACGGTTACGCCCAAAACAAACATTGTAAAAGCGCTTTTCCACAGCTTTATGATAGGCGGCACAACTTGCGTTATCGGTCAGGCTATAGGCGATATCGCCGCGATCGCAGTGCCGTCGCTTTCCAAAGACATGATATCGAATATAACGTCAATGCTTCTCGTAACGGTTGCGATCTTGTTTACCGGTTTGGGATTTTTCGACGTTATAGCACGTCAGGGCGGCGCCGGGTCGTTTTTGCCGATAACGGGTTTTGCCAATGCTATGGCGAGCGCGTCGATGGAATTCAAAACCGAAGGCTTGATTTTCGGCACAAGCGTCAAGCTGTTCTCCGTAGTCGGACCTGTTGTAGTTAACGGTGTAGTATGGTCTACGGTTGCGGGACTCATAAATCTTTGGATTCTCGGGAGAGTTTGATTATGGCACTTTTCGGTAGGATACGCAGAAGTAAACCCGAAGCGCTGTCCGACGACAATGTCGCGGGCATGCCGCAACCTACGGGCTTTTCGCCTAGACCGCGGCTTATGCGGTTTTATAATACGCCGAGAATAATCGGGCGTATGAGCGTTGTAGGAAAAAAAGAGTCGAAAGGACCAATGGGAAAGTATTTTTCTCAGTGTGAATCAGACGACAAACTCGGCGAGAAAACTTTTGAACGTGCGGAAATACGTATGTTCGATACGGCTGTACGCGGTGCCGTGCGCGATGCAAAGCTCGAGATCGACGATATAGACGTCATGATCTCGGGCGATCTTCTCAACCAAATGACGACTTCAAGCTATGCCGCGCGAGATATAGGCGTTCCGCATATCGGCATTTACGGCGCGTGTTCTACAATGACTGAGGGGCTTATGCTTGCGGCGACGCTTATAGACGGCGGGTATTTTTCCAATGTGATATGTGCCGCGTCAAGTCATTTCGCCACTGCGGAAAGACAGTTCAGATATCCGCTCGAATACGGGTGTCAGCGCCCGCCGTATGCGCAGTGGACGGTTACGGGTGCGGCTGCGTCGGTAGTCGCAAAAAACTGCGCGGAAAACGAACGTTTTCCGAAAATAATTATGGCAATACCCGGCATAATAACCGACTACGGAACAAACGATCTGAATAATATGGGTGCGGCAATGGCACCCGCTAATGTTATAATAGACCCATATTAAGGCGAAATCAAGACACTTTGACACAAAAATTCGGTCAAAAAGGAGGTGATGTAGCTATTTCGCCTAATAATTAACTAAACGGAGTATTTGCTAATGAAAAATCTTATTCCGCCGCCGAGAAAATGTACTTCGAAAAATATAGGCGATAAACAGTATAACCAAGGCGACAAAAGTTACATACGCCGCGATTATGCGGACGGCTCGGTCGATTTGATTACATATAGCGCGGACACCCGTTCGTGGCTGTATGAAACCTATGCAAAAAAGAAAATTATGGGCATAGATTATGACTTTGAATACTGTCTTTCAAGCCCATGCCTTTGCGCACTGTATTTTGTTTCGGCAACTATTGTGCACGAATATATACGGCGAAAAGAAATTTGCTAAAATATTAGCAATATCTTGACAAAATAAGAAAATAGTGCTAAAATATTAACACTATGGAAAGAAAATTTGATATAAACGAATTCGTACCTGCGCATACCGAGCAAACGGTCGTCGCCGAACTTGTCGATAGGGTAAAAATGCGCCGCAAAGAACTCGGATTATCCCAAAGATATCTTGCGGTGCGTTCGGGGGTCAGTTACGGGTCAATCAGACGTTTCGAGAAATCGGGCGATATATCGCTGTCGTCGCTCGTAAAGATAGCGCACGCTATGGATTGCTTGACCGATTTTAACGAACTGTTCAAGTACAAAAAAATAACGAGCTTAAAGGACTTTAACGGTTGATGGAAAAGATCATAAAATTGACAGTATTATATAACGGATCTACCGTCGGATATCTTGCCGAGGTAGAAAACGGACGAATTGCTTTTCAGTACGACGAAAATTGGGTTCGGAACGGCTTTTCGATCTCGCCGTTTTCGCTACCGCTTAAAACGGAAATTTTTTATAACGCAAAGCACACTTTCGGCGGTTTGTTCGGCGTGTTCAACGATTCGTTGCCCGACGGGTGGGGAGAACTTCTCGTCAAGCGTATGCTCGCGCAAAAGGGTGTCAATTACGATAGGTTAAGTTCTCTTACCAAGCTTGCGCTCGTCAGCGGCAATGGTTTGGGCGGGCTTACTTATGAGCCGTCACTTGCCGAAAAAGTCGATAATGGAAATGTAAATTTGGACGAGTTGTATATCGATGTGCAAAAGATATTCGATGACGAGGCGCGTGCGAGTGATTTGGATAAGGTTTTTTCGCTCGGCGGCAGTAGCGGCGGCGCTCGTCCCAAAGCGCATATAAAATTCGACGGAGAAGAATGGATTGTAAAATTCCCGACAAAGACAGATCCTATAAACATAGGCGAGCAAGAATACCGTGCAAATATTTCGGCGCAACATTGCGGAATTTCTACAGCCGAGTTCAAGCTGTTTCCGTCGAAAATTTGTACGGGTTATTTCGGAAGTAAGCGTTTTGACAGATCTGGCTATAAGCGCGTGCATATGGTTTCGCTTTCGGCTTTGCTTGAAACAACGCACCGCATTCCCAATTTGGATTATATGCATTTGTTTCAAGTCGTGCAAAATATTTGCGTAAACAAAAATGATTTGTATGAAGCATATAAGCGTATGTGTTTTAATGTGCTTTACGGCAATCGCGACGATCACGGTAAAAATTTTTCGTTTTTGTACAACGAAGATTTGGGCGGTTATAAATTGTCACCGGCTTATGATTTGACGAAAGTGACGGATAAACCCGAACACGAGATGACGCTTTTGGGAAACGGCATGCCGACTGAAATCGACTTGATTGCTATCGCAACGGAAATTAAGTTGCAACAAAGAAAATGTTTAAACATACTTGAAATCGTTAAAAAAGCGATTAAATAACCGATTACGAATAAATTTAATTCTAAAACTCTTGTTTTGAAAAAAATGAGAGTTTTTTTATTTTTGTGGTTAACTTTTGGATTTTGTTCCGTTTTTATATGTGTCGGCACAAACAACAAAAAAATTATCGGAGGTAAAGTTTATGGCAAATCAACCGGATTTTATGGAAAATGCGGACAACGTGTACAGGACGCGCGAGTACATAGTGCGGCAGATAATCGGCGTGAATTACGACGCGGAAATGGATAATACCGTTTTTAGTCAAGATACATTTTTCGCACGAACGCCGGCATGGGATAAGCAGTACGAGAGCATATTCGCCAAGCGTTTCAATATAGACGGTCGGCGAATGCGCAGTACGATGTACTCGCGTCAGTATGTAAATTAGCCTTCGCTCGGTATGGGCGGATAGTAGGGTTATGGGAAAAACCGAGCGGAGGCTCACAAAAGCGATGAGAAGTAAAATACAGTAATGCGGTTTGAGCTAACGAGTATGACGTCTACCCGTTAAGCCGCCGACGGGAACGTGTTGTTCCGAAAGAATATTCGATGTCGCAACAATCACAATTTAATAGTTCGTCAAGGACGGACAAAAATAAAAATTCAATAGGAGGACTTATGGCAAAAGAAAAGGAAACCGAACAACCGAAAGAAAACAAGTACGGCGGACCGCGTATATGGAGCATTCCGAGTAAGCGTGCGGGCAGGTATGCCAACGAGCGAAGGGCAAAGGTGCACCAACACGGACCGAAAGAGGGTAAAGAGCTTACCGATTACGAGTCGGGCATACGCTCGGGCTATCTTCAAGCGCAAAGCGATCACGCCGGACTTTACAAGTACAAGAAAGCTCTGGCGGAAGGTAAGACCAAGGAAGAGGCGAAAGAGATCTCGCAACGCCGCGGTAAGTAATTTCGGCTATACAGCCGCCGAAGTCAACCGTAATTCTCACCAAAAAAACTAAAAACAAGGAGAAAAACCATAATGGCAGAAAACAACGACATCAACATTTTCGTGGAACGCGAAACGTATACGAAAGACGACAAGGAATACTTTACGTATTTCATAAAGGGCAACGTGCGCGGCAGGGATATAAAGATCGGAATTATGCCGCCCGACATCGGCGGGTACACCTCGCTCGACATCGTATTCGACAAAGAGAATAAACTCCCGCTCGTGCTCAAGCCCTACGAGATCCGCGACGAAAAGACCAAGAAAGTCACAAAAGGCAATTCGTTTGCGGTCGTGTCCAAAGACGAAGCGACGGGCAAGACGTACGAGTGTACCATAAAGCCGTCGAGAAAGTCGGATAAGGATCTTTTGGACATGCTGCTTAAATAAAGGCGGCATAACAATCAATAGCAACAGTACGGCTTACGGCGAGAAATGAAAACGCTTTGAATATGTGCTTTGGCATACTCGCTTAATTCCGTTATGCTTATCGACCCGCTTACGAATACCGTTAATGTTTTATCTTCAATCATTGCCATGCTCCTTGTTCTCGCAGCCCTCTATATCGCACCGACCGCAATCGCCGTTACACACGCTTGCTCTGTCGCAACAGTCGAGGTACTTACACTCGCTGCATAGCTTTTTGCTGTGTTTTTCGCAGTTTTTGTTATTCATCATCGTCACCTATGTTTTGGAAGTCGTCGAGCCGGATCTTGTTTTCGTAGAACAAGCCGAACTCGAAATACAGTTTACCTTCGCTATCTCTTATGAGCGGGAACGTGTCTTGCGTTATCTTCCCGCAACGTGTTATAGCTACCGTGATCGTTTGACGGAGAAAGTCAACGTCTATAATATTAAACGTTATCTCGTATTCTCCGTCGTCGAAAGAGAATTCCGAAAGGTAGAACTTTCTAACTTCGTTCTCTTGGTTTACATTTGCACTTGTTTCTTTCATTTTGGATTTACCTCCGAATTTATTTATTGCCTTTTCGGCAACAACAAACAGAGCACGGGTAAAAACTGAAAGGAAAGTGCATTGCAAATCTCGACCGACCGATGTCAACGACCACAGCGAAAAAATTTACGTACAAAGAAAAAGTCGGACTCATTACGAAACCCGACAAAGTAAATTCAAAGTTTTATGTAAAATTTTTCGCGCGTTGACATCGGCTTTTATCTGTGCTAACCACCACAGCCGAAAAGGCAATAAATTCGGAGAGCAAGAGAATAACCATTGACATCGACGTAATTTTATGATGCGCGCATTAAATTTGAGATTCTTCATTTTGAGATTCGCCCTCGTTCAGAATAAAAATTTTTAGCTCTACAATAAGCCCACATTGAAGTGATTAAGTTCGGGAAGAGTGAGAACGTGCGCCGTTAATGCCGAAGGGCCTTAATAATAAGATTATTCTAACATAATAAATACTTTTCAACACGCTTTCGGATCTTTGCCTCTAACAATCCGTCATCGTTGTAATAATGCACAAATGCTCAAATGTCTTGCTTATAGTCAATATACCGACAGTAAATTAAAAAAGTGGACAATTCGGCAAAAAATCAAAGTTTATATTGACAGGGATATGTATATAAGATACAATTCAATTACGGTTCGATCATACAAATCGGCGTATTTATTGTGTATGGATCGGCGAAAAGGGTAATACTTCCCTTTAAGGTCATCGGGGTAAAATGATAATTTCTCTCAAAAACAATTTGTTCGACGATATCGATGTTTCAGTCGAGATTTTGCGAGTAGGGCAAGAGTATTGCAATCCTCAAAAGAAAATCGAGGATGCCGTCAGACCGTGTTATTCTTTGCATTTTGTAATGTTCGGACGCGGCGTGCTTGTTGACACGTGCGGGCGCGAGTATAAAATAGGCAAGAGCGAAGTTTTTATTATGTATGAAAACGAAACTTACAAATATTTTCCCGACAAAAAAGACCCGTGGTCGTATATTTGGGTGAATTTTACGGGTAAAAACGTAGATAAAATCCTTTCGGCTTGCGGACTGTCGCGCGAAAATATAAGAGTAAGAATAAGCGATTACGACACATTCATCAAATTGATGCGCGATATGCACGAAGCGTTCGACGCGAGCGAGACCCAGCAGATAAAGATATCGTCGTATTTTTTGCTTATGATCGACAAACTGATCACGCAGGCGCGCGCGAGTTTGATTTCGCCGAGCGTATCTCGCAAAAAGCGGCTGATACGCGAAATATTGATGTATATTAACAACAATTTTACATCGCCGTTTTTATCCAATCAAACGATAGCGTACGAAAACGGTTTATCCGTTCGCGGGCTTTCCTTGCTTTTTGAAGAAATGCTCGATATGTCGCCCGTAGAATATATAAACAAATACAAAATTTCGGTGGCTTGCGAACGTTTGCAAGACGGCGTCACAAGCATAAGCGACGTCGCGCATTGGGTGGGGATCGAGGACGAAAAATATTTTTCGCGCGTATTTAAGAAAATAATGGGTATCACGCCGCAAGAGTATTCAAAAAGCGGCTCTTCGGACGATCCTTTTCTTTGGATAAAAGAAAAGGGAATGTTTTACAGGTAGAGCCGTATGAAAAACTTTTTCAAATTTTTCGGATTATCGTTCTTTTCGGACAGAATCGCGTCCGAAGCGTCCGACCGTAAGGTTTATACGGCGTTTGTTTCGCTGTTCATAGCGTTTATATTGTTTGTCACAACTCTCGTTGCGGCGGATTTTTGTTCGTTTCCCGTGAGATACGGCAAATCCGACGGGTTTAACGCACTCGTATACAATGCATTTACTAGCGACACCGCGCGCATCTCTTTGCGCGTCGAAAACGGCAGGATCGAGGCGGCGAGGAACGGCGGGGAGTACGTAAAAGACAAAGTAGTCGATTCGTTTACCGTCGACGGCGAATATGCCGTAGACGGGTATAATTTGACGGTCGATACTCGCTCTATGGACGCTTATGACGCATTCGAGGTTTCGTTTGAAGATTGCGGCATAAGCGAATCCGAATATGCCGCATTGCCGTTCGCCGCCAAAAAGAACTTTACGCCGAAAATAATTTTGACCGATCGCGAACGCGTGCTCGATGACGGATACATAGCATTATGTATGACTTATCTCGACCGCATGTCCGACAAGACGGGACTCGATTACGATAAAGATATTTCCGACAGGTACGGGGAAGTGAAAAACTCCTCGGTCGAACAATTCGAAAAGAATAAAAGCATTTATTTGCTGTATTTGCAAGGATATTATCCGAGTTTGTTCGACGAAAAGACGGGCGCGCCCAACTTGCGCAATTTTTATGCGAACGAATATATGGAAAACGACGCCGTAAAGAATTATTTATTCGTATTCGAGGATATGATCGTCGGATCGTTCGAATCGGACGGGGTATCGCGCAAGTTTTACGGATACGCTTCGAAACTGAACGACGGCGAAGTCGTTACCGCCGCGGATGCGTATACGGCGCGCAGGCAAATAGACAAGTTTATCAAATCGGCATACAACGGCTCGCTCGGAATAAGCACGTATTTGTATTTTATAAATTCGCGAAGGATATTTTTGCTCGCGATAGCTATATGGCTCGTGCTTGCGCTTATCTCGTTCGGACTGTCGCGTGCGGTAAAACGCGACATGCCGAAGGGTTTTGTCGATTGGTTTAAGCTGAGCGGCGCGTTTATACTTTGGAGCGCGTTAATTACTGCGGTCATTTGCTTTGTTTGCGGCTTTTTCGTATCGCTCGATACCGTATTCGCGCTCATTACGCCGCTGTTCGGCGGGATTATGACGGTTCGGTTATTCGTGTTTTTCTTGACGCGCGCACTGCGTAAAAACGCGCCGTGCGAAAGCGAAAACGGCGTTGTGTCGGAGCAAGCCGAGGTATTCGATGCGGAGCTTGCGGGCGGCGCACCGCAAATAAATTCGGAAAAAACGTCGAAGCGTACGGCGTTAAAAAAATTCAAAAAGAGAGGCTTGGTATGAAAAGGTCAATTAAGGCGATAGCGGCATGTTTGAGCGCGGTAATGATCGCGCCGACTTTTGCGGCGTGTTCGGGCGGTCACGGCGGACGCACCGAGATCGAATTTTGGTATGCGGCGGGCGCGACGGACAGCAAGATCATCAAAAGCATGGTCAGGGCGTATAACGAGTGTCAAGGCGTAGAGGACGGCGTTTACGTTTCTGCGGACAACCGTCAAAAAGTCGATAAATCCAGCCTTATGATCGACGCGCCGTCGGTCGTTATGATCAAGGACGAGAATTTCAAGGCGTGGGCTGTCGAAGGGCTGTACCACGACATGACGGCGTATTACGATACCGACGCGGGAAGCTATTCGGAATCGGATATCCCGGAGTCTCTTACAAACCGTTTCAGGATAGATAATAACAAAAAAGACGGCAAGATCAATGCCGGCAAAGGCGCGGCGCTGCAAGGCGTTCCGTTCGGCTCGGTCTCGATGGTATATTACTATTCCAAGGGTGCGCTTGCCGATCAAAAGGTGAACGTGATATCGGCTACCGAAGAGGAGCTCGCGGCAAAAGCCGAGTATGCAAACGTCGTTGCGCACGGCTATGCCGAATACAAAGAAAAGCCGTTCGTCGGCGCAGAGCAAAGCACCAATTTGGCGGGCGAATCGGTGTACAAAGTATTCAATAACCGAATAGCCATGAATTGGGACGAGTACAGATATTTTTCCAAGATGTTTACCCGCGCATATAACGAGACGTCGCCTACAACGTACGGGATCACGCAGCATTGGTGGTTCTCGTACGGTTGGTCGGTCGGCGGCGATTGCATAGGCTACAATACGAGTACGGGAAAATACGAATTTACCGTTGCGGACACAAAGCCCAACTATCTGGTAACGGCGGCTGACGGCGTGACGTTGGCGGGTAGCAAGTATGCGGCGGGCGAGATCGTTCGCTACGAAGATAAGTCGAAGATAACCGACAAGGGCGCGTTTGCCGAACTGCCGTCGCAATACGACGCATTGACGGAGTTTGTGCGCACGACCGTTCCCGTCGATAAGGTCGTAGACACGATCGAAAATAACGAAAAAGTTTGCGGATACGGCATATCGACGGCTACCGACGATCATTCCGCCGCGACGCTGATAGACGGCACCGCCGCCATGATCGCTTCCGACCAATCGGCTGTAACGTCGCTATCCGTCACGTATCAAGATAAGTACGATATCGCGCCCGCGCTGCAATATAAACGCTACGAGGACGGAAGCGTATATTACGACGGCGATAAAACTTTTGACAATCAATACTTAAAAGTAATAGGCGAAAAGTATGACGGCGACGTCAAGTCCGCAAGCGGCAAAGTATTCACCGGCGCGCCCGAAAAAGTCGGCGGCGCAGAGATAAAGGGATATGAGGCTACTTTTTCCAAAGCGGACGCTTTGGTCATACCCGAACGTTCCGATCCTGCGGCATACGAAGCGGCGTGGAAGTTTATTCGATGGGCGGCAAGCGCCGAGGGGCAAAAACTTTATATGAAAACGGGCAATGCTCCCAACCAAACCGCGCTCGCTTTCGGCGCCGATTACGTAAACGGCGTAGAGGGTAAGAACTATTGGGCATTTGCCAACGGCGCAAAAACGGGCAGTATCGGCGATTGGTCGTACTTTGTCAACGGTAAATGGGTAAACGATTGGGAGGGGATATTCAATAATCAGCTTCGCGGCGGCTACTATACGATACAGCAATTTTTGAACGAAAAGGCAGCGGCGGCAAACAGCGCTATCGGCAAAGTCGATATCTTTTTGAACGGGAGAAAATAAAATGCAGGTCGGCTCGGTCAAAAATATGAGTAACGACAGCGGAAAGACTGCGGCGCAAAAACGCAAAAAACCTTATAAAAAATACGCGTTTTGTCTGCTTATAGTCGCGATCCCGCTCATAGGGTTTTTGGTATTTAACGGATTCCCGATAATCGTGTCGTTCATTTCGATGTTTTGCGATATGAAGTATAACCAACTCGATACGCTTACCTGGAACAACTTCGCCCATTTTCAGCGGCTGTTTTCTGACGTTACGATATTGCAATCGTTAAAAGTGACGCTTATAATCGCGAGCGCACAGTTCGTTTCGCTGTTCATAGCGATAGTTATAGCAGCTTTTCTCAGTCAAAACGTAAAGGGATCGCGCATATTTCAAACGCTGTTCTTCGTACCGTACATTTGTTCTACTGTCGCCGTTACCATTATGTGGTCGCAGGTATTCGGAACAAAGGGCGCGCTCAACGCTATTTTCGGCACGAATATAAATTGGCTCAACAATATGGAAAATCCGTACACTCTTACGATAGCTATATTTATTTCGATAATATGGCAGGCGCCCGGGTACGGAATAGTCATGTACTGCTCTGCGTTCAAAGCGATAAGCCCGTCGCTGTACGAAGCGGCGTCGCTCGACGGCGCGAATGCGTTCCAAAAATTCAAACATATTACGCTCCCCGGCATATCGTCCATAACGTTTTTCTTGATATTGGCGGGTATTCTTGCGGGCTTTACGACTTTCGAGGCGGCGCAGGTAATGGCGCCCATAGATTGGACGGGGTATGCGGGACCCGAAAACGCGGGGCTTACGTGGATGTACTATATTTATCGCGAAGGAGTGCAGTTCTCCAATATGGGATACGCTTCGGTCATGAGCTGGCTTATGTTCATTGTGCTAATGATACCGTCGGCGTTCCTCGTGCGTAAAAGAATTTTGGCGGAGAAGTGATCGATATGAAAGAGAATGTAATAGAAATGAGCGAAAGACTCGAAGCTGTCGCCGTCGGACGCGAAGAGAAAGATAAAAAATCGAAGAAAAAGCGGCATATACCGGTCGCGAAGATCGTGACGTACATCGTGCTTGCGCTGTACACGGTAATACTGTTCGCGCCTTTTGTAATTATCATATTCACGTCATTCATGTCGGACGCCGAGATCACGGCAAATACGAGCTTTCATTTATTCCCTAAAAAGTTTGTTATCGAAGGGTATTCTCTCATATTCGGCGCGGGCACCGATTTCGAGGATATGCCCAATATATTCCTCGGCTTTATCAATACTCTTTGGCAAACGCTGATCCCGCTCGTAGGCGGTTTGCTTGTTTCCGCGCTCGTCGCATTTGTCTATTCAAAATTCAAATTCCCGGGGCGCAAAGCGCTGTTTTTGATAACGGTGCTTACCATGACGTTCCCGCTCGGCGCGTTCGGCTTTGTCGGATACTTGTTCTACTACAATATCGGCTGGGTAGGCGGCGTAAAAGGTATACTGCCTATAATAATTCCCGGACTGTTCGGAAGCGCGACGATGATCTTCTTTTTGCGCACGTATTTCGACAGCGCGCTATCCAACGAAGTTTTGGAAGCGGCAAAGATAGACGGCGCGAGCAGTATGCGGATATTCTTTTCAATGGTCTTGCCGCTTGCCAAGCCCGCGCTCATCGCGCAATTCCTATTGGGATTCGTCGGCGGTTACAACAGCTACGGCGCGGCGCTCATGTATTTGTACAGAAACAAATCGCTATGGAACTTACAGCTCACTCTCACCGAAATGGTCGCGTTCGTGTCGCAAGAGGGCGGCGGATACGGCAATGCGCAATGCGCGGTGGCGATCATGGGAATGCTTCCGCTGATAGTGCTGTATATATTCGTGCAAAAGTATTTTATCGAAGGCGTCAATATAGGAGGCGGAAAGGAATAATGACAAAAAGCAAGATCACGGTCATAGCGTCGGCGGCGTGCCTATTGGGTTGTTCGCTCGCGCTCGCGGCGTGCGGCGGGCAAACTGCCGAACACACGCACACTTTCGATACCGAAAACTGGGTAAATACGACCGATCATCATTGGCATAAAGCGACGTGCGAGCACGCCGATCTCGTTTCGGATAAAGCCGAGCATAATTTCGTGAACGGCGAGTGTACCGTATGTCATTACGTCAAAGCCGCGGAAGTCGACGAGGACGCGTCCAAGCCCGTCACTACGCTTGTTTATAACGATCTTCGCATACAGTTGCTGTCCGACAGCGTCGTCAGGATAGAAGACAAATCGAACGGCGTATTCGAAGATCGCGCGAGTTACATCGTGCAAAACCGTTCCGATTGGGGCGCAAAGGTCGAATATACGGTGAAAAGAACGGACGGCGCGTATAATATAGCGACAGATTGCTACACCGTAGTCGTGCCCGAAAACGGCAAAGCCGAAGATACATACATAGTGAACGCTTCCGGAAAAACGGTATACGAATATTTAGGCAAAACGGGTACGAACGTTTATTTGCCGTCGCCGTCCGACGAGCTTTTGAGTTGGTATTTTACGGACAGTCCGAGGGCTATCCCGTCCGAGCACGGATACAAACCGACGACCGCCGCGGCGCTCAACGGCTGGACGTTCGACGAAAACGCAACCGATATTTACGCTTTTATCCCGCAAGGCAATTACAAGGCTTTTTCCGAAGATTTTGTCACTCTCACGGGCAAGTCCGAGACAGTCGGGCTTAAAACGCTCGGCATGTGGGATTCGAGGTATTACGCATATACGTCTCAAACGGCGTTAAACCAAATAGACGATTATATAAGCCGCGGTTTCCCGCTCGATATGCTCACGATCGACACCGATTGGCGGTCTACCGCGGGCGGATGGGGGTACGACGTCAATACCGAACTGTTCCCCGATATGCGGCAGTTTTTGAGCGACGCGCACGGGAAGGGCGTGAACATAATGTTAAACGACCACCCGCAGCCCGTTGACGGCACCGCAAATTTATTGGACAAAGCCGAGATAGAGTATCGCAGCGAGAAGCTGAAAGAGCTGTTGGCTATGGGCGTGGATAATTGGTGGTACGACCGAAATTGGTCGGTATCGCTGAACAAGATACATTCCGATTATTCGCGTTATGCGACGGGTATGTATGCCTTCTACGAAATAACCAAAGACTATTACGAAAGCGCCAAAGCGGAAAGCGAATACGCAAAGCGTCCCGTAATAATGAGCAATGTAGACGGCTGCAACAACGGATCGTATGTGTACGCTTCCGATCTGTCGGCGCACCGCTATTCTTTGCAGTGGTCGGGCGATACGGGCAGTACGAGCGATTGGCTGCAACAGTCGATTGAGGGCGCGGTCATGGCGGGCGCGGAGCTCGGGCTTCCGTACGTTTCGGAAGATATAGGCGGTCATAACGGACACCCGACCGACAACGAGTATACGCGTTGGTTCCAATACGGCGCGCTGTCGCCCATAATGCGCGTGCACTGCTACGACAGAGAGGAGCGCGGGCGCATGCCGTGGAATTACGGCGCGACGGCGGAAGAGGTGGCGCACACATATATCGACATGCGTTATAGGCTGTTGCCGCTGTTTTACGCGCTTGCGCACTATAATTACGAAACGGGTCTGCCTATCATACGTCGGCTCGATATATCGTATCCGCAGTACGTCGAATCTAAAAGCAACGACGAATATTTGCTCGGCGATAATATACTTGTCGCGCCCATATCGGCGGCGAAGGGCAACGACAAGCGCGACGTGTTCCTGCCCGACGGCAAGTGGATAGACGTGTGGTCGGGCGAGCGATTCGCGGGACCGGTCACCGTGAACGTTACGCACGGGATAAAGACGTCGCCGATATTCGTGCGAGAAGGCTCGCTCGTGGCGCTTGCCGAAAATATGCAAAACATAGACCAAAAGGATTGGTCGAATATGGCGCTCGACGTGTATCCGTCGAAAGATTATCAAGCGAAAACCGTACTGTACGAGGACGATCGAACGACGGTAGCGTATAAAGACGGCAAGTATCGCAAAACCGATATAACCATGAACTGCGAGGGCAATACGCTCAAAATAAATATCGGTAAAGCGGTAGGATCGTTCGACGGCGAACTCGCGTTTACTAACAGAAAATGGAATGTTCGTTTGCATAAAAACCCCGGCTGGGGGGATATAAAGAGCGTCAAGGTCAACGGAAAAGCAGTAACACCTGCGGCGGTCGCCGCGATCGCATACGATAACGGCGGCAGACCGTTCGCGTTTTCGGGCGGCGCGCTCGACGGCGATATAAACACGTTTACCGTCGATACAAAGGTCGATAGCGATTGCGAGATAGAAATAGAATACGCGAGCACCGAAAACTCGGGCAAAAATACCGAGTACGACGATACCGAAACGGTATTTTCCGTCACGGTGAGCGATTGCAACGACAAAAGCGTCGATCTTACCGCGCTCGGCACGGTCGATTGGGTGTCTTACGGCTATAACAGCGGTACGAGCATCGACTATAAAAAGAACGGACCGCGCTTGTTCGGCGCGCCCGCGGACAGGCGCAACCTTATAGATTCGCCCACGCTCAAATATAAGAGCGCGCAAATAAAAACGGGGCTCGAAAAAGTTTATTCCGACGGGCACAGAAAACAGTCGAACACAGTGAGCGGCGGAACGAAAGACGTCGTCGGTTACGATTTCGAGATAAAGACGACGGGCGAGAAGCAGACGGTCGTGCTGTATGTCGGCGGCGGCAACGCGCTGGCAAAGCTCAACGTTCGCGACAGATCGGGCAACGTGCGTACGGTTTATATTGGCGGGCACGACAAAGCCGATTATACGAAAAAGGTGACGATAGAGATCGAAGCGGGTGAAGAAAGCGTTCTTACCTTGGAATATTCGCCCGTAACGTGTTCTGTCGCAGATCAAAATACAAGCTCTTATCTCGTAATGTATTGCGGATATATCACGAGCGACAAATAAGGAGGTCAGTATGAACAAAACACTGAAAACGGCAGTAGCGCTTGCGGCGGCGTGCGCGGCATGCGTACCTATCGTCGCCTGCGGGAGCGACGCATCGGATTCTTCGATTCCCGATCCGACCGAGACGATACGGCAAAATGCGTACGAACTGTCGTATTACGACGGAAGCTATCGCGACGATCTCGACGATGCGGATAAACCCAAGTTCAACAACGAACTGTGGCGCAGATCGGATATATCGCTCGGCGGCGCGGATCCGCTCGTTTTGGACGATGTGGCGCACAGCGGGTATTATTACGCCTATGTGACCGGTTTTAACTATTATTATTCCGCCGATCTGGAAAAGTGGACTTACGGCGGCAGCTTTGTGTCGTTGCCCAAAGAAATGGAAGGCGCGCAAGCCATGTGGGCGCCCGAGGTCATACGCGACGGCGATAAGTATTACGCATTCTTCACGCTGACGCCCCCGCCCGACAGGAGCATGGAAACCGCGGCGTCGCCGCTGTATATGCCCATGTTGGCGATATCCGACAAAGCGGAAGGTCCGTTCGTGCCCGTCGATTTTTACGAAACGGGCAAGCGTGCGACAAACGACGGTTATCCTCAGTTTTACGCCAAGTATTCTTTGTTCGATCAATCTGCGTATCAAAAAGCGTTTGCCGATTCGGGCATACCGTACGACGACGAGACCGATTATACGGTTTATTCGCTCAACGGCGGGAGCATAGACGGCGGCTGGGTGCGCACGATAGATTTTTCGCCGTACATCGACGAAAACGGCGATAGGTATTTGTATTGGTCGCAGACCCCCGGCGCGATAGCGGGCGTCAAAATGAAGGATTGGTACACGCCCGAGTGGTCAACTTACAAAATGCTTACGGCGTGTAAGTATTACACCGTGGAAGACTACAAAAAAGCGATGAACGGCGAGACCGTGCCGACGGTGTCTTATGAGGACACGGCGGCGTACTGCAACGAGGGTCCGTTTATGTATAAGCATAACGGCAAGTACTATCTTACCTTTTCGATAGGCGCTTACGACGAATCGTCTTACGGCGTTATGCAGGCGGTGGGCGACAGCCCGCTCGGTCCGTTCCGCAAACTTTCGGACAGCGAGAACGGCATGATGCTCAACAACGATATAGGCAACAACCGAGCAATGGCGGGACCGGGACATCACTCGTTCGTCACCGTAAAGAACGGTTCGGAAAGCAAACTTTTGATCGCGTATCACGCGCACAATAACGTAAACGTTTATACGGGCAGACACGTGCGCTTCGACGAGGTAAAATGGGTGACCGTAAAGGATATATACGGCAACGACCTCGACGTTATGCACGTCAACGGACCTACGGTCACGACCCAACCGACGTTCGGCATAGGCAAGGAATACGGCGACGTGTCGTCGGCTGTTAAGAGCGCAAAAGTCGTGTACGGCGCGCTCGAAAAGGGCAGCGACGTAAACAGCCTTTTCGACGGGCTTATATCGTACTTCACACGCGTCAGCCAAGAATTTAACGATAAATACGTCAAAGAGACTACCGTCGTATCCAAAACCACTTTCGAGCTTACGCTGGATAAGGCTACCGAGATACGCGGCATAATGTTCTATAACTCCAAGAAAAAAGAGACGACGTTCGAGTCGATCAAAGATATAGCGTTCGTTTGCGAAGAAAACGGCGCCGAAAAAATCTATGTCATCAAACAGCTCAACGTAGACGAGAAAGCAAATTATGTGTACAACGAGGACGGGGAAAGCTATATAGTTTACGGCGGCGGCTGCTATGCGGAGTTTAAGCCGATAAACGTCAAGAGCATAAGATTTACCGTGGACGTTCCGAGCGGAAAGCGCGCGGTAGGCATATCCGACGTCGCGATCGTCGGCAAAAAGGCATAAAGGAGCAGACTGTCATGAAAAAATTCACAAAAAAATTAACGGCTGCGTCGCTCGCCGTCGTATCGGCGCTTGCGGCGGGAAGCATACTTGCGGCATGCGATAACGGAGAGC
Organism: uncultured Christensenellaceae bacterium; assembly: GCA_910587455.1. Taxonomy (GTDB): domain Bacteria; phylum Bacillota; class Clostridia; order Christensenellales; family Pumilibacteraceae; genus Anaerocaecibacter. The sequence goes on from CAJULK010000008.1 coordinate 96,896, forward strand.
AAAACAATAAAACGGACTTCGATTTTTATTCCGGACCCGAGTACGTATATTCGGTAACGCCCGAAAAAGGCGAAAAGTACGAATTTACGGGCAACGTGACTTCCACGGTAACGCCCGACGGCGTGACTATCGACGGCGTGTTCGACGAAGCGTTCTATGCCGGAAAGAAATGGTTCAAGGGCAACAAAGTCACCGCTTCGGGCGAAACGGGCACTTTGGAAATGGTAACGCATTTTACCAAAACGGGTATAGTCGTAGCGGCGAAGATACGCGACAGCCGTCCCGCGATACATTCGTCGTGGGTGGAAACGGGCAACGTAACATGCTTTAACGGCTACTTTGCGTTCGGCGACGCGTCGGTGCAGTCCGACGGCGTGTACGAGGTGGAATGTACGGCGGGCAATCGTTTTAAGATATCGCAGTTCACGCCGAACGGCATAAAAAACCTCGATCCCGATCTGGATAAAACACCGGTAAGCGCTGTCAAGCGCGAGGGCGACATCAAAGCGGGCACATGTTACAATTACGACGTCGAATATTTTATGCCGTACTCGCTGTTCGGCAGGGATTCGCGCCCGGCTAAAATTTTCTTCAATCCCACTATGATATCGTCTACGCTCGACGAAACGGGCAACTATATAGAAGCGGCGCGCACTTGGTATAACTTCGGTTACAGGCAAATGCCGAATATATCGAAATGGGGTAATCCCGATCAAGGCGTCGCTTTCGATCAGGACGGATTTATTTGCGACGATATAACGATAGACGCGCAAGGCGGCAAGGTGGAACAGATTTACGGCAACGTTTGGTGCATAAGCGGCGACACGGTCGAATTCGACGTAAAGCCCGAGAACGGAAAAGCGCTTGCGAGCCTTACGGTGAACGGCGCCGACCGCAAAGCGGACGTAAAGAACGGGAAACTGTCGGTATATTGCACCGGCGATATAAATATCGTCGCGAGATTCGAGTAGTCAAATCGGAGAATGGGTATGAATACAAAGAAAATCGATAGGATATTCGCGCTTGCCGTTATGTCGTTTGCGTTCGTCGCGGGCGCGCACATTCTTACTGCGTGCGGCGGCGAAACGTCCGAGCACGTTCATACGTTCGACACGTCGAGTTGGGTAAATACCGATCCCGACTATCATTGGCATAAAGCTACGTGCGAGCATACGGACGAGGTGACAGACAAGGCAAAGCACGAGTTTGTCGACTACGTGTGCAAAGTGTGCGGGTACGAAAAGCAGTTCGAGGGTACTAAGCTCACCGAAGACAAGTCGTATTCGGTCGCAACGCTCGTTTACGGCGATACGCGCATACAGCTTTTGACCGATTCGCTCGTCAGGATCGAGAACAAATCGAACGGCAAGTACGAGGACAGAAACAGTTATATAGTTTACAACCGCGACAGTTTCGGCGACAAAGTGACGTACAGCACTCAAAGAACGGACGACGGCTACAAAATATCTACGCAGAACTATACCGTAAACATCCCGACGGGCAGCAAAGCCGAGGGCATGTACATAACAGACGCGAACGGCGAAAGAATATTTACGTATATGGGCGTGACCGGCACCAATTTATATCTGCCGTCGCCGTCCGACGAGCTTTCGAGCTGGTACTTTACCGACAGTCCGCGCGTCATACCGTCCGAATACGGGTATTCCGTCAGCTCGAATACCGCGCCCAAACAGGGCTGGGAATTCGACGAAAACGCGACAGACATATTCGTGTTCTTGCCGCACGGCGATTATAAAACGTTTACGAGCGATTACGTGGCGCTAACGGGGCGGACGGAAATGCTTCCGCTCAAAACGCTCGGGTATTGGGAGTCGCGTTACCACGCTTATACCCAAGAAGAAGCCATGGGAACGATAGACGGATACCTCGACAGAGAATATTCGCTCGACACGTTTACCGTCGATACCGATTGGCGCGTCGGCGGCGGCGTGGGCTACGAGATAAATACCGAACTGTTCCCCGATATGAAAGGGTTTTTGCAACAGGCGCACGAAAAGGGTCTCAACATTTTGTTCAACGACCATCCCGAACCCAAATCGGGCACAACAAATCTTTTGGACAAGGACGAGGTCGCGTACAGAAACGAAAATCTGCTCGAACTCATGAAGCTCGGCGTCGATTATTGGTATTTCGACCGAAATTGGAGCGTCGCGCTCAATAGGATTCACCCCGCATATTCGAGATACGCGACGGGCATGTATGCGTACCATTGGATAACGAGCAAGTATTACGAGGATCTTGCAAAAGACGGCGAATATGCTCGCCGCACTATGATGCAAGCCAATGTGGACGGTTGCTTCAACGGCTCTTGGGTGTACGCGTCGGATATTTCGGCGCACCGTTATGCCATACAGTGGACGGGCGACACGGGTACGGACGAGAGCTGGTTGCAAGAAGAACTCGAAGGCGCGGTCATGGCGGGCGCGGAAATAGGCTTGCCGTTCGTCAGCGCCGACCTCGGCGGGCACAAAGCGCAGAACTCGCCCAACAGCTATATGCGTTGGATGCAGTACGGCGCGCTGTCGCCCGTAATGCGTACGCAATGCACCAATACCGAAAATGGTCGTATGCCGTGGTTGTACGGAGATACCGCGGAAGAGGTAGTGCATACCTATCAGGACATTCGTTACAGACTGCTGCCGCTGTATTACGCGCTCACGCGCGAAAACTACGAAACGGGTCTTCCCGTGATACGGCGTTTGGATATAAAGTATCCGCAGTATGTCGAAGCGAGCCGCAACGACGAATATTTGCTCGGCGATCACATACTCGTCGCGCCCATATCCGAGGCAAAGGGTAACGACAAGCGCGACGTGTTCCTGCCCGACGGCAAGTGGATAGACGTGTGGTCGGGCAAGCGTTACGTCGGACCGCAAACGATAGAAGTCGCGCACGGCATAAAGACGTCGCCTATATTCGTGCGAGAAGGTTCGCTCGTCGCTCTGGCGCGCAATATGCAAAACGTAGACAAAAAGGATTGGTCGGAACTGTCGCTCGACGTATATCCGTCGGCGGACTACTCGGCTGAAACCACGGTATACGAGGACGACGCGGAAACGCTTGCTTATGCGGACGGCAAATATCGTAAAACCGATATATCCATGAACTGCGATGGCAACACGCTCAAAATAAATATCGGAAAAGCGTCGGGGTCGTTCGACGGAAAACGCGCGTTCACGGACAGAAAGTGGAACGTGAGACTGCATAAAAACCCCGATTGGGGGGATATAAAGAGCGTCAAGGTCAACGGAAAAGCCGTTACGACTACGGCGGTCGCCGCGATCTCATACGATAACGGCGGCAGACCGTTCGCGTTTTCGGGCGGCGCGCTCGACGGCGACATTAACACGTTTACCGTCGATACAAATGTCGATAGCGCGTATGAGATAGAAATAGAATACGCGAGCACGGCGGCTTCGGGTACAAACGCCGATTACGACGATACCGGCGTATCGTTCAAAATATCTTCGAGCGCATACAGCGAAACTGGTATAAATCTTACCGAGCTCGGCGCGACCGATTGGGTGTCGTTCGGATATAATTCCGGCATTGGCATCGACTACAAAAAGAACGGACCGAGGCTGTTCTCGTCACCCAAGAATTCCCGTGAACTGGTCAACTCGATATGCAGCGCCGATCACATGGCGGCGCCGTTCAAATCGGGCGCGGAAAAAACGTATACCGACGGTTCGAGAAAAAGCAGTCAGACCGTTCGCGGCGGCACCAAAAACGCCATCGGTTACAACTTTACGGTCAAAACCACGGGCGCGCGCGAAAAGATAGTGCTGTATATCGGCGGCAATAACTGCATTTCCAAGCTCACCGTGCGCGACCGCGCGGGCAACGTAAAAACACTCCGATTCGGCGGAAGATCGAAAAACGATTTCATTCAAAAAGTGGAGATCGACATAGAAGCGGGCGAAGCGGGAGAGCTTTTCATGACCTATTCGCCCATAGTAAGCACGCTCAAAAGCGAGCGAGAGACCGATGCGCGAGTATCGCTGTATTGCGGTTACATCGCGCCGAGGGACTGATATTTCAAGTTAAACATCCGCATAAGCGGTAAATTAAAGCAGGAGGCAAATATGAACAAAAAAAGACTTGCCAAGGTCATCGCGTTAAGCTCCGTCTTATCGCTGTCGGCTGTTACGGCGATCTCTCTTATCGGCTGCGACGACGACGAAGCGAAACATACTCACACGTTGTCGGAAGTTCAAGCGATAGGCGCAACGTGTACGGAGGACGGCAATGTAGCGTACTGGACGTGCGGCGGCTGCGACCTGCTGTTTGCGGACGCAAACGGGTCGAAAACGATCACGCTCGCCGAAACCGCGGTAGGCAAACTCGGTCACGATCTTTCGGGCGAGGACAAACATCACGCAGAAGATCCCGCGACATGCACCAAACCGGGCACAGTCGAGTACTGGCAGTGCGGACGTTGCGATCTCAAATTTTCGGACGCGCAAGGCAATAACGCGATATCGAACATCGTCACGACCAAAGAGCACGATTGGGGTACGAACGGTCATCACGAAATGATCTTCCCCACGACGACGACCGAAGGGAAGCAAGAGTATTGGCAGTGCAAAGACTGCACCGGCATCTTTGCCGACAAGTACGGCGACAAAACGACTACTTTGGCGGAATTGAAGATCGATACCGTAAAAGAGAACATCGACGGTGTACGCACCGACGAGTTCTATAATACCGACAACGCGCTCGCGGTAGGCGGCGCGGACGTAGGTGAAGGCGGTGAGGGTTTTATAATAAACGCCAAGCGCGAAGACGACGGCGTGTATATGCACATCGTCGCCAATTACAACGTAGCGGCGGAAAGCCAGCCCGCAGGGCGCGGCAAGATAGGCGTGTATTTTAACGTGCGCAACGTAGACGATTACTCGCTTCCCGGCAACGCGGGCGTATGCTTGGAAAACGCTATGCTTATGGAGCTGTACTTAAACGGTAAAATAGATTATCATAAACCGTACTTACTGCTCAAATCCGAAAACAAGACAAACGGCGCGGACGCAAAAACCAAGTATACATATACATGGGAGATGTTCATTCCGCACAGCGGGTTTGCCACGGTCAATAAAGGCGCGTTTGCCGACGCTTTCGAGCAAAAAGACGGAAAGACCGTGCTCAAACGCGGATACAGCTATCTCATAAACGCTATCGGCGCAATGTCGCCCGACGAAACGTTTACAGAGACGGACACGAGCAAATGTTCTTCCCAAGACGACGGCACCGAAAATCCGTGGCGTTTTTGGTATAACGAAGGTCACGGCGACTGGGCGACCGATCAAAAATATTACGCGCTCGGCAGCACGGGCGTGACGAACGAGTTTACGCGGTCTACCGATACGTATACGGTAAAGGTCGCGGAGTTTGCTAACGCGCAAGCGACCGGTCTCGACTTGACCTCCGTCGAGTATGACGGCACGATCGCCGGCAAGTTCACGGTAGACGACGGCTATCGTTTGTCGGGCGTAAAGATCAACGGAAAAGTGTTTAAGTTCGCTATGAGCGAAACCGCAAACGAATACGCATACTCGATAAACATCGCCGATATAGGCATGAAGTGGAACGAGTACGAACTCGATATAGAACCCGTCGTCACCAAGCTCGACTATACCGACGTTACCGTCAGGCTCAACGGCTACGCCGCCGGCAAGGAAAAGGTTATCCCGAGCGGGACTGCCGTCAAACTTACAAACGAGTTCGGAGACGAATATTCTTCGACCGTGGGCGAAAACGGAGACGTCACGTTTACAAACGTGCTTTGCATAGGCTACGATATCAAGGTCGATAAGTACATAGACGGCGAAATTACGATAGCAAAGAGCGGCAATACCGATAAAGTCACGCTGCAATATCTTTTCGCACAAGCTATCGGCGACCGCAAAGACCTTGTCGATCTTTCGCAGATGAACAGCGAGAATGCCGAAATAACGCTGGGCGCAAACAAGGTCAACGGCGTCAACCAATATACGATAGCCGCCGAGCTCGCTTTGGATGACGAGATAAAGAATGGTGCATATTTGCTCGAAACGACGGTGACCGTAAACGATCCGCAAGCGGCGGGCGAATGGTTGCAGCGCTTTGCCATAGCGTTTGCCGAAGGCGACAGCGGAAACACGTACAAAAACAAGTTCGTGCTTTGGTGGGACGATATGATCACCGAAAAAGATCCGTCGGCTATATGGGCGGACGACGGCACTACTTGCGGCGGCGCAAACGAGCGTGCAAAAACGTTCGACTGGCTGTACAGCAGTCTTTGCGACGGTTTGAAGCTCAAAGTCGTGCGCAACGGCGGATATGTCGCGGTGTCGGCGTTTAATCTCGACGACGAAACGTGGTACACCTTGCTCGAAGGCACTACGAGCGCGACGGCGGCAAACCGCATAGCGTTCTATGTAAGCGGCGAGAGCTTTACTTTCTCGAATATCGCGTACGAAGCGCTCGAAGTTGTCGATCTCGAACTGCCCACTGCGGAAAAGGACGGCAAAAAAGGACATCTCGTTGCCGAAAACGGCGATGTGTTCTCTTTGAGCGGGCTTATGACCGCCGAAGATGAACTCGTTATTTCGAAAGACGCGATAGCGTACACCGATTACGAAAACGTAGAAGTTGACAATACGGCTAAAAAGATAACGATAACCGGCAACGGCGTGGCGGATAGAAGCAGCCATTCGTATAACCATGCTACGTATATCCTGCCCGAATCGTTGCGCACAGCGTGCGACACGGCGCTCGTATTCAATGTTAAGGACACCCTTCAATCGACTTCGAGCGGCGACGATTGGGCGGCGCGCAGGTTCGGCGTACAGATAGGCAAAGGCGCAAAAGGTTTCTATATGTGGATGCCTACGCCCAATGCCGACGAACTGAACGTCATAAGATTCGTGGACGGCACCCTCGATATGAATACCGATAAGAGCGGGTACGACATTCAAAAAGTCGTATGGGCGGCGAGCCTGCTGCGTTCCGCGAACGGGCTTGACGTTCAGGTCGCGCGCATAGACGACCAAATAGTAATCAACTTCAAAAATGCCGAAGGCAAGTGGGTAAAAGTCGGATCCATGCAGTGCAGCACTACCGTCGAAAACGAGATCAAGTTCGTGGGCGGCGGCGACACGTGGGAAGTTTCCGGCATTGCTGCGGGCAAGCTCGAAAAAACCGACGCGGTAGCCCCTGCGGAAGATAACGGTTTTGTGGGCAACGTCGAGTATTACAGCGACGGCACGCGCTACTATCTTGCCGACGGCTCGGTCAGCACGCTTGCGGACGTTACTATCAAGCAGGTAGACGTAACGCTCTCCGTCACGGCGAAAGAGCTTGACGGCACTACGCCCGTAACTATCGCCGACGGCACAAAGATAGCGCTCAAAGGCGCATATCAAGATTACGAATACACCGTAGGTACGCCTGTCGGCAAGATGATTGCCGGCACGTACAAAGCGTTCTTGTACGGTTATGCAGAGGCGGAAGTTACGGTTGGCAACGCCGGCGGCGCTGTCGAGATCGCGCTCGTAAAGACGTTTGCTTATACAACCGTCGGCACGCACGGCGGCGAAAGCGGCGTTACGGTAGACGGAACAACGGTCACTATAAAGGGTAACGGAATCGTCGACGATAACAAACATTGGGCGGGTACTGCGGAGATAGTTCTTGCCGATGCGTTAAAGTCGAGCAAGAGCGTTGTGCTTACGTTTAACCTTAAAGATACCAAATCACCCAACGGCGGTTGGGATTGGGCGGCGCGCAGATTCGGCGTGACCATGCAGGGCGCAAAAGGCGGCTTTATGCTCTTTACCGGTGACGCCAACGGAGCTACTTTCTACGTAATGGGCGATACCCCCGGTGCCGAAAAGCAAGCGACGCCGTTAAACGAGTTTGCGGCGCAAGTTCGTTCGGAAAACGGCGTCAACATGAGAATGGTTCGGGTGGACGGCAAAGTGCTGTTGTTCGTCGAATTAAACGGAAAATGGATCAAAGTCGACGAGTATGCATGCGCCGCCGACGGCGAAACCAAAGTAATGCTTTACGGCGAAGGCGACGACTGGCAATTCTCTGACATCGCGGTAACCGAGTACGCGGCGAAAGCGGCGACGGTCGCGCAAGGCACGCATGCCGAGGGCGTTACGCTCGCGATAGGCGATACTCTTGCGGTAGACGGAAGCATAGACGGCACGCTCACGGGCGGAAGCGTTTATCTCGTAGACGTAAACGGAAAGCAGTTCAGCGTGAACGGCAATACGTTCTCGATAGCTTACGCCGACTACTGCTTGGGAATGCTCGATCCGACCGTTACGGTAACCGTCGTAAAAGCGTCGGACATCGCGATATCCGATACGTCGAACACAAAAATATCGGACGGCAACACGTTGACTGCGGACGGAAGCGCTTTGTACGATCTCGACGGAACAGCTTTGAACGGTAAGGAAATATTGGGTTATATTCGTTTTGACGCCCAAGAGTCCGGCAATCCCATCGATTCCGCAAAAAAGATAACCACGGTAAAAGGCGGATTTGCCGACGAGAGCGCGCTCGCCGATAAATTGAGGTACGGTGACGGATTCGGCAGTCCTATACGGTTCAAAGCGGGCAACAGAACAAGTGATATGTGCCTGTATCTCAACCCGAACGATTACGGCTCGCTCACGTTGCATGTAAAGAAAGGAACGACGCAGATCCTGATTTATACGGGAACGTATAACCGCGGTCCGAACAGGATGACTTATAGACTGAGCGATGACGGCGTCGTCGTCGGAGACGCATCGTTTGATTTGGTCGATACAAGAGCATACGAAGTTAAATTTACGATCGATACGTCGAACTGGACGCAAGAATCTCGCGATTTGACGCTGTACCTCGGCGGAACGACGGAATGTGAGGTTGCGGCTATCGTAGCGCTCGGCGGCGATTATGTGAAGGAATACGGTGTTAAAACCGTTGCCAATGACAACGTAACGTTTGATATCGGCGCTAAGGTATCTTATGGCGCAAATCTTACGGGTGCCGTTACGGGTAAAAACGGTAAAACGGTTGCGTACATTACCGTAAACGGCACGCGTGTGGAAGTCGCGAAAGACGGAACGTTTTCGGTTGCGATCGTCGATCTTGCTCCTGAGGAGGACGTCGACGAATTAACCGTCGAGGCGGTCGTTTCCGATACATGGGCGCAAGTAACAAAAGGCGACCTCGGGCAAAATAAAACGATCGACCTTACGGGGGCAACTCTGGACGGGAAAACGATCATGGATTGGAACCGTTACAAAAAAGGCGCGAGCGTAGCAAAGGACGGCGCGGCTGCGTGGGCAACTACCGGTATGGATAATCTCGCGGACGGCGGCGGCGACTACGATGATCCGAAAGGAATAAAAATCAAATGCGACGACGGCAATGCTACGGGCGAGTTCTTCTGCATGGGAGGCGGCAATCATCAAAGCCGGTCTTCCGTTACCGTAAAAGTGAAAAAGGGTGCGACGCAAATCAATATTTATACGGGAAGCTGGCAAGGCGGAAACAATGTGAGATTTTCCGTAAAAGTAGGCGATATTGTGCTCGGCACGCAGAGCTATGTTTTCGGCAATGACAGACGCTCCGAACTTGTAACGATCGCGATCGATACAAGCTTATGGACGGAGAACGAGGAAAGGGACGTCGTGATCGAAATAGATCCCGCAACGCAGGGATATATGCTCGCGGCGATCGTCGTGCTCGGCGCAGCGGCGTAATAATGCCGAAAAATTCCAAAACAAGGTACGGGGGCGAGGGAGTTTCGGCTTTTCTCGCCTCGACCGTATCTATCCTTAAAATTTTAACTCAATCTACAATCATGACCTGCGGGAGAATCTAAATGAACAACATATACATCGGCGCGGCGTACTATCCCGAACTTTGGGACGAAAGCGAGGTCGAAAAAGATATAGAAAAGTGCAAAGCGCTGGGTATAAACGTACTTCGCATAGGCGAGTTTGCGTGGGGCAAAATGGAGCCGAGCGAGGGCGAGTATTCTCTCGACTGGCTGAAAGATATAGTGGACAGACTGTACGCGAACGGGATATCCACCGTACTTTGCACGCCTACGGCAACGCCGCCGAGGTATATGCTGGATAAGTACGAGGAGATGCGCACCGTCATGCACGACGGGTTCAGAAGCGACGTGTCGAGCCGCTGCCATACGTGCAAAAGCTCTAAACTGCTGCGCGAAAAGAATCGCGGCATCGTCACGGCGCTCGCAAAAGCGTTCGGCGGGCATAAAGGCGTGATCGGCTGGCAGATAGACAACGAGCTCTACCCGTACGGCGAGGGCTGTTTTTGCGAGAACTGCAAGGCGGCGTTCAAAACGTACCTCAAACAAAAGTTCGGGGATATACAAAAGCTCAACGACGCTTGGGGCATGTACAGGTGGTCGCTCGACTATAAGGATTTCGACGAAATTCGTCCGCCGTACCCGCGGCAGTGGAAGCACCCGTCTTTAAGAAAGGCGTGGCGCGATTTTCAATATTCGCTCATAAAAAGCTATGTGGAAGAACAGGCTGAGATATTGCATAAATACAGCTGTAAAAACGTCGGCACGGATATGATGGCGCACAACAGCATGAGCTATTGCGATATTAACGAAAAGCTCGACGTGGTGCAGTACAATCATTACGACACGGCGGAAAGGCTTCCGCACACGGCGTTTGCATACGACTTTTTGCGCTGCGTCAAGGATAAGCCGTTTTGGGTGACCGAAACTCAGGCGGGCTGGAACGGCAGCGAGTACGCCGACAGCGGCGCGCGCTCTGCGGGCAACTGCTACATAAACACCGTTCTGCCCATTGTCAAGGGCGGGGAAATGAACCTGTATTGGCTGTTCCGCGCGCACAGGAGCGGGCACGAGATGGGGCACGGCGCACTGCTTTCCGCGGCGGGCAGACCGTACCGCGTGGCGGAAGAGGTCAAAAAGGCTTCCGAAGATCTTAATAAATGCGCGGAGTTTTTGAAAAACAGTTGCATAACAAGCAAGATAGCGTTACACTATTCGAGTACGGCGTTCAACGGTTTCGAGAGCGCGCCTATAATCAAGGACTTGAACTACCGCGAAACGCTCATAAATTACTATTCGGCGTTCAAGCATTACAATATCGATGTGATAGACACCGCGCACGGCTTGGACGGCTACGACGTATTGCTGTCGCCATTCCTCGCTACGGTAGACGAGAACGGACTGAAAGAGCGCGTTACGGAGTGGGTAAAAAACGGCGGGACGTGGATCGTAGGACCTATGACCGATATCATGGACGGCAACGTAAATAAGTACACCGCCGCGCCGTACGGGTTTTTGGAAGACTTGGCGGGGGTGTATACAAAGTACCAACGCCCCATAAACAACGCCGAGTTCAAAGCGAAGTACATAGGCGACGGATATTGCGAGATCTCGACTTGCTATGACGCATACGAAGTCATGGACGGAACTACGCCGATAGCCGCTTACCGCGACTGCGAGTTTGCGCCGCTGTCGGTCATAACCGAGAGGAAGCTCGGCAAAGGCAGGGTCATACTCGTCGGCAGCGTGATATCCCACGGGGATATATTGCGGCTTGTGAACAAAAAACCGATCGCCGAAGCGAGCGAAAACGTTATCCTGACCGAACGCACGGGCAAAGAGAACGGGATAATAGCCGTGGAAGCCGAAAACAAGTTCGGATACATAGCGCTCGACGGGAAGTACACCGAGCTCATCACCGGAAAAACAATGTCGGGAAAGGTAGAGATAGCGCCGTACGAAGTGCTCGTTCTCGTAAAAAAATAACGATTTTCGGAGACTATTATGCAACAGATCGTCATAGGCAACATACGCATACTGCTACTTAGCGAAGATATTGTTCGCATAGAATACGGCAAGAACGGCGTATTCTGCGACTGCGACACTTTTTTCATTCCGAATAAATCGCAATACGCGAATACGAATGTACCGTATACTGCGGAAGAAAATGCGATCTGCTTCGGCGAGTACGAGCTGTATATCCCCGAAAACGCAAAAAGTCTTTCGGGCGTGCGGCTCGACAAAAACGGCAAAAAAGTCTATTCGTACAAAAAGCTGAAAAACAGCGGCGAACTTCCGCCTTTGGATAAAACGCCCGACGTGTTCGCAATTAGCGACGCGCCGCGAATCATCGTGCCCGAGGGCGGATATTCGGCCGAACGCAAGGGCGAGTACAAAGTCACCGAAAACGTGCAAGACGTATATTTATTGCTGTGCGGCGGCGACGCGAAAAAGCTGCGCAAGCTGTACGTCGAGCTTACGGGCAAGCCCGAGCTCGTGCGGCTTTCGACGCTCGGCGGGTGGAACAGCAAATATTACGCGTATACCGAGGACGAGGCGAATCGGCTCATACTCGACTACGAAAAACACGACGTGCCGCTCGACGTTATGGTGATAGATACCGATTGGCGTTCTTGCGAGCACGGCTGGGGCTACGACATAAACACCAAGCTGTTTCCCGACATGAAACGGTTTTTGGACTTTGCGCACGAGCATGGCGTGGAAGTCATGTTCAACGATCACCCCGAGCCCGCAGACGGCGCGCACGTTTTCGAGCCGCGGGAAATAGCGTACCGCGAAAAGAACTTGCAGTCGCTCATGGAAAAGGGTTTGGATATTTGGTGGTACGACAGGAATTGGGGTGCGCATTTAATTTCGCCGACCGATAAGATATATTGGGAAACGTTTGGGCTGTATTTGTTCGAGGATATAACGCGGCATTACAATCAAAAGCAGACGGGCGATGCGGAAGTATATCGCCGCCCCGTAATAATGGGTAATGCGGTGAATATAGTCAACGGCAGATATTATGCGATCGAGGACAGCGCAAGCCATCGCTATTCCATACAGTGGACGGGGGATATATCGTGCCGTTCCGATTCTATTGCAAACGAAGTCGAGAGTTTGATAAAGTGCGGCAATAACTGCGTCGTTTATGTAAACGCCGACTGCGGCGGGCATTTGGGCGATCCCGATAAAGAGCTGTTTATCCGTTGGATGCAGTTCGGCACGCTTTCGCCCGTATTCCGCCCGCATTGCACGAATACTGTTGAGCGCACTCGCGAGCCGTGGATGTACGACGGCGAGACGCTCGACATAGTGCGCGAGTACAACAATTTGCGTTACAGACTGTTGCCCGTAATTTATAGAAGCGCGTACGAAAGTTATGAAAACGGCGCACCGATCTTCAAGGCTTTGGGCTGGAATTACCCCGAAGATAAAAAGGCTGCCGAACTCAACGACGAGTATATGCTCGGCGAAAATTTACTTATCAAGCCCGTAACGGGCGCTCCGCTGAAATGTGTGGATAAAAAGCATTATATTGCGCCCGTAAAGGCGACGTATTACAACGGCAGAGAACTCGAAGGCGAACCTGTGGCTGTCGCCGAATACGATCGGCTCAATTTAATACTCAACCATACGTCACCCGAAAACGGCGTGCCGGTGTACGACTTTTCCGCGTGTTTCGAAACTCAGCTGCGCTTCGATATGAAATGCATGATGTATATATCGTGCGACGACGGCGCGACCGTTTGGATAGACGGCGAAAAGGTGCTCGAAGACAAAACCCTTCACTCCGCAATGACGTTCCCTTTGAAAAAGTTGGAAGCGGGTAAAACGTACGATATTAAAATAAATTACTTCCAAGCGGGCGGCGAAGCTTGCTGCGGATTATTTGCGGCGGATGTTCAAGACGACAAAGTCGCTACCTATCTGCCTGCGGGCAAATGGTTGGACGCATTCGGCGGCGAGGTGTACGACGGCAAAAACACGGTATTGCGCGAATACGGCTTAAAGGAAATGCCGCTGTTCGTGCGGCTGGGCGCGCTTATTCCGCTCGCATACGAAGCAAAAAACACAAAACAACAAAAATGGGATAAGCTCGTTTTCGATTTTTATCCCGATAAACAGGCAAGCGATAAAGGATATTTATACGAGGACGATACACAAACCACGGCGTATAAAAAGGGTGAGTTCAAAAAGAGCGCGTACAAAGCGGGGTATTGCAATGAGTGCAACGCTTACGTTATAAATCTTTACAAAGCGGAAGGAAACTTTGAAGGCGAAAAATGTTTTAACGAGCGTGAGATAACCGTCAAGCGGCACGTTTCGGGTGGCGAGCGCGCGACGAAAGCGACGGTAAACGGCGCGGAAGCGCAAATAACGCACGCGGGCAAAAACGAAAACGCGTTCCCGCTCAATACGTGTTCGGACGCGCCCGACGGCGAGTGCGAACTAATAACGTTCACTGCAGACGAGGATAAAACGTACGAAATAAAATTCTATCTTTAAGGGTAATTTATGAACGCCGAATTCATAGGAGTAAAGGAAAACGCAAACACCTTTACCGTCGAAAAGAAATTCAATATACAAAGCGCAGGAAAAGCCGAGCTTAAGGTCACGGCATTGGGGCTTTACTATGCCGAGATCAACGGCAAGCGTGTGGGCGACGCGTTTCTTACGCCCGGGTGGACGTCGTACAAAAGGACGCTCCAAGTACAAAGTTACGACGTGACCGAGCTGTTGCATAACGGCGAAAACACGATCGCCTTTACCGTCAACGAGGGTTGGTACAAAGGCGGGCTTACGTGGGAGAAAAAGCGTTGCAATTACGGCGAGCAAACGGCGGTGTGCGCGGAACTGTGTGTAAACGGCGAGCTCGTTTTATCCACAGACGAGAGCTTTTCGGCAAGGGAAAGCGTTATACGCGAGAGCGGCATTTATGACGGCGAAACAATCGATTATACCGCGGAGTTAAAGCCGCTTACGGTGTGTAAAGTCCCGTTTGATAAGTCCGTACTCGTGCCGCAACAGTGCGAATGCGTAAAAGATATAGAGCGGCTTGCGGTCAAAAAAGTCATAACCACGCCGAAAGGAGATAGGGTATACGAATTCGGTCAGAACATAGCGGGCGTGGTCGAATTAATAACGCCCGAAGATTTTTGCGGCACGCTTACATTGAAATTCGCCGAGATATTGGTAGACGGCGAGTTCTATACGGATAATCTTCGAGGCGCAAAGGCGACGGACGTTTTTACCGTACAAGGCAAAAGAACGGTTTGTCCCGAGTTCACTTTTCACGGTTTCAGGTACCTTAAAATAGACGGCGCGCTTTTTGACAGCCGCCGTATAACGGCGATCGTACGTCATACGGATATGAAACGTACGGGAAGCATACAAACAAGCAACGTGCGATTTAATAAACTTATACAAAATATAGTGTGGGGACAGCGCGGGAACTTTGTAGACATTCCGACGGACTGCCCGCAGCGCGACGAGCGGCTGGGGTGGACGGGCGACATAAACGCGTTTTGTGCTTCTGCGGCGTTTAATTACGACATTTGCGCGTTTATGAAAAAGTGGCTGGGCGATTTAA
>CAJULK010000009.1 GCA_910587455.1 uncultured Christensenellaceae bacterium
CACTCGGTTGTGCTTGTCCGTGGCGGCAGAGTGAAGGATTTGCCCGGTGTGCGGTATCACATCATTCGCGGTGCATTAGACACCGCAGGTGTTGCCAAACGCAAGCAAGCCCGCTCGAAGTACGGCGCTAAAAGAGCAAAATAATTTTCTCGGTGCGCGGCGCGGGCTGCGCGCTTTGAAAGGTTGCTTTTTTATGCTCGCTTGTTTTCCGTGCCCGACTGTCGGGCGGACAGGCGCAACGGAGCGGACGCTCCACAAAAAATCGAAAAGGAGGCAAAATCATGCCGAGAAGAAGCGGGGTTCCCAAAAGGGATGTTTTACCCGACCCTATTTATAATAACAAGGTCGTCGCCAAGCTCGTCAATCAGATAATGATGGACGGCAAAAAGGGCACGGCTCAGGCTATCGTTTACGGCGCGTTTGGCATTATGAAAGAAAAAATGTCGCTCGAGCCGGTAGATGTTTTCGAGCAGGCTATGGCAAACGTAAAGCCGCAGCTCGAAGTCAAGGCGCGTCGCGTTGGCGGTTCGACTTATCAGGTTCCGCTCGAGATCCGCGCCGAGCGTCAGCAGACGCTCGCGATCCGTTGGATCGTTATGTTCTCGCGCAAGCGCGGCGAAAAAACGATGGAAGAACGGCTTGCCGCAGAGCTTATGGATGCGTATAACAACACCGGCGCGGCTGTAAAGCGCAAAGAAGAAATGCACCGCGTTGCGGAAGCGAACAAGGCGTTTGCGCATTACCGTTGGTAATGGCGCGCCCACCCATTTGAGAAAGAGGCAATTTTTATGGCAAGACAATTCGCATTGGAAAACACGCGCAACATAGGTATTATGGCGCATATCGACGCGGGCAAAACCACGACCTCCGAGCGTATTTTGTTCTACACCGGCAAGGTGCACAAGATAGGCGAGGTTCACGACGGCGGCGCCACCATGGACTGGATGGTTCAGGAGCAGGAGCGCGGTATAACCATTACTTCGGCGGCTACGACCACGCAGTGGCGTACTTCGCCCTCCGCGCCCATGACGCGTATCAACCTTATAGATACGCCGGGGCACGTTGACTTTACCGTCGAGGTCGAGCGTTCGCTCAAAGTATTGGACGGCGCCGTCGCGGTGTTCTGCGCAAAAGGCGGCGTCGAGCCGCAGTCCGAAACCGTTTGGCGTCAGGCGGACAAGTACGGCGTTCCCCGTATTGCTTACGTCAACAAGATGGATATCAACGGCGCAAACTTCTTCAACGTGCTCAACATGATGAAGACGCGTCTCGGTGCGCACCCCGTTGCGTTGCAGATCCCGATCGGCAAGGAAGACACCTTTAAGGGCATGATCGACCTTGTTACCATGAAAGCGGAGATCTACGAGGACGACCTCGGCAACGTTATCAACGAGACCGAGATACCCGACGAGCTCAGAGCGCAGGCGGACGAATATCACAATATCCTTATGGAAGCCGTCGCCGAAACGGACGACGAACTTATGGAGCGTTTCTTTGCGGGCGAGGAGATCACCGTTGACGAGATCCGCGCCGCCGTGCGTAAAGCGACGCTCAACATGACGATGAACCCCGTGTTCTGCGGCTCGTCGTACAAAAACAAGGGCGTGCAGAAGCTGCTCGACGCTGTAGTTTACTATCTGCCCAGCCCCGTGGATATAGCGCACATAAAAGGCACCGAGCCCGGCAAGGAAGAGGAAGCCGAGCGCAAAACGGACGACAAAGAACCGTTCTCCGGTCTTGCGTTCAAGATCGCTGCCGACCCGTTTGTGGGTAAGCTCGCGTTCTTCCGCTGCTACAGCGGCGTATGTCCCGCAGGTTCTTACGTGCTCAATTCCACCAAAAACAAAAAGGAACGCGTCGGCCGCGTGCTCTTGATGCATGCCAATTCGCGTACTGATATCGAAGAAATACGCGCGGGCGATATCTGCGCCATCGTCGGACTTAAAGATACGACGACGGGCGATACGCTTTGCGATCCGGCGCACCCCATCGTTCTCGAGAGCATGGAGTTCCCCGAGCCGGTTATCCGCGTAGCCATCGAGCCCAAGACCAAAGCCGGTCAGGAAAAGATGACTATGGCGCTTATAAAGCTCGCGGAAGAAGATCCCACGTTCAAGACCTATACCGATCAGGAAACGGGTCAGACGATCATAGCGGGTATGGGCGAGCTTCACCTCGACATTATCGTAGACAGACTTTTGCGCGAGTTCAAAGTGGAAGCCAACGTCGGTAAACCGCAGGTCGCATATCGCGAAACGATCCGCAAAAAGGTCGAGGCGGAAGGCAAGTACATCCGTCAGAGCGGCGGTAAAGGTCAGTACGGGCACTGCAAGATCATTATGGAGCCGCAGGAACAGGGCAAAGGTTACACGTTCGAGGATAAGACCGTCGGCGGTTCGGTTCCCAAGGAATATATCCCCGCGGTCGATAACGGTATTCAGGAAGCGCGCATGAGCGGCATCCTTGCCGGTTACGAATGTGTAGACTTTAAGGTCACTCTTTACGACGGAAGCTATCACGAAGTCGACTCGTCCGAAATGGCGTTCAAGATCGCAGGCTCTATGGCGTTTAAGGACGGTATGAAAAAGGGCGACGCGTTCCTTCTCGAACCCATCATGAAAGTGGACGTAACGCTTCCCGACGAGTATCTCGGCGACGTTATGGGCAACGTAAGCTCGCGCCGCGGCACGATATTCGGCACCGATCTCGTAAACGGCAGCCAGATCATTCACGCCGAGATCCCGCTTTCCGAAATGTTCGGTTATGCGACCGATCTCCGTTCGCGCACGCAGGGCAGGGGCAACTACACTATGCAGTTCGACCACTACGCCGAAGTGCCGCGCAACATCGCGGAAAAGGTTATCGGCGAGCGCAGCAAGGCGCAGGCGTAAACTTGTCGATTAGCTCCGACTCGACGCACAAAATCGCGTCGGTCGGCTCAAAAAATCGTTAAATCCGTATTTCAGAACCGCGGTTTTGCCTTGCGCGGGCACGGATAAAATCTTTTGAAAATCAATGTCAAAACGGTTGAGATTTTTCGAAAGGCATGATATAATAAGGCAAACAAATAAAAAGAAAAATTCCGGAGGAATAAAATAATGGCAAAGGCAAAATTCGACAGAAGCAAGCCGCACGTCAACATCGGCACGATCGGTCACGTCGATCACGGCAAGACCACGCTTACCGCAGCTATCACTATGGTTCTCGCGGCTAAGGGCTTGGCTGAACAGATGAGATATGACCAGATCGACAAAGCGCCGGAGGAAAAAGCGCGCGGAATCACCATCAACACCTCGCACGTCGAGTATCAGACGGAAAACCGTCACTACGCGCACGTCGACTGCCCGGGGCACGCAGACTATGTTAAAAACATGATCACGGGTGCCGCTCAGATGGACGGCGCTATCCTCGTTGTCGCCGCAACCGACGGCGTTATGCCTCAGACCCGTGAGCACATCGTTCTCGCGCGTCAGGTCGGCGTTCCCAGAATCTGCGTGTTCATGAACAAGACCGATCAAGTAGACGATCCCGAAATGTTGGAGCTCGTCGAGATGGAAGTTCGTGACCTTCTCAGCCAGTACGGCTTTGACGGCGACAATGCTCCCGTCGTTCCCGGCAGCGCGCTCAAAGCGCTCGAAGCGGCTCAGTCCGGCAATGCGAGCGATCCCGCTTGCGAATGCATCATGAAGCTCATGGCGGAAGTCGATAAGTACATTCCGACCCCCGAGCGCGATGTGGACAAGCCCTTCCTTATGCCTGTCGAGGATATATTCACGATCACCGGCCGCGGCACCGTTGCTACGGGCCGTGTCGAGCGCGGCGCGATCAAAGTAGGCGACCCCGTCGAAATCGTCGGTATCAGAGCTACGAAGAGCTCGGTCGTTACCGGTATCGAAATGTTCCGCAAGACGCTTGATTCCGCTCAGTCGGGTGACAACGCGGGTATCCTTCTCCGCGGCGTAGACCGTAAAGACATCGAGCGCGGACAGGTTATAGCCAAACCCGGCTCCATCACCCCGCACACCGAGTTCAAAGCAGAAGTTTACGTTTTGAAGAAAGAGGAAGGCGGCAGACATACCCCGTTCTTTAACGGCTACCGTCCGCAGTTCTACTTCCGTACGACCGACGTTACCGGCTTGGTCGAGCTTCCGAAGGGCGTAGAAATGGTTACCCCCGGCGACAACGTAACGATGACTGTTCAGCTCATCCACCCGATCGCTGCCGAGAAAGGACTCCGCTTCGCTATCCGCGAGGGCGGCAGAACGGTCGGCTCGGGCGTTGTTACCGAGATCATCAAATAATTCGGTTTTGATTACCGTTTAATCGCAAAGCAAAAAGAACGATCCGTTTTTCGGATCGTTTTTTTGTGGGGATGCGACTTGCTTCGTAGGACAGAGAGTTTTTATGTTAACGTTGTTTATAGTAGCTTCTCGCCGCAAGGCGAGCTGACGTCTGTCCTACTAAGTAAGTCCAAAGGTCTTATTCCGAGCGCGATGAATAATCTCGTAAGTAACGCTGTCGGCGAAGGCTGAGATTATTCGCGTCGCACGTTGAGTTATATATTTCTGCGTAAACGTTTGTTCAATATGTTAGGATCTACGTCCCTCAGATCGTTGTATCCCAACAATTCGTTGGGATCTTCATCCAATAAACGACACACCAATAAAACGTCGTCGAGGCTCGGTTCTCTGTTGCCGTTTATCCATCGGCTGATACATTGCTGAGTAGTGTACAGCTTGTCGGCAAGTTGCTGTTGAGACCAGCCTTTGACCGATAACGCATAACCGAGTTTTTCGCCGAACTTGTTCAGTTTGACTGTTGACATCCGCATGTTTCACCTCATAATGATTGTATGACAATATGGTGTGGCATGCTTAATGTATGACAATTCGGTGTGAATTATCGAACAATACGGGAGTGCATGAATGGAAAATAATATGCTAAAAGAATTTGAACTGCCTATAACCGCTTCACGAACGTGCGATGTAGGTTGGCTCATCGTGGAAGCTTACTTGGACGGATTGGAATCGAGCGCGCGCGAATTGTTCGACGACATCGAATATAAAAATATGTTTGACGGCTTGCGAAAATACACTAACCGCAAACTTTATGGATGCGACGAGTTTAACATGGTCGATATAGAGCTGACGATCTATCAAGAACAGGAAGATACCGAGTAGTATTTTTGCGTTGCAATAACTTTGAGGGCGCTTCGCGCATTTTTTTCAAGTGAAAAAGCTCCCGAGCATTTGTTCGGGAGCCTTTGCGCTATGCTGTATTCGTCGCCGTGAACGGCGGCTCGTATCTTCGGATGCGCTTTGTTATTTCTTAATGAACGTCAGACATTCGGCGGATCCGTCGTCCGCGGTGGAAACGGTTATGCCGTTTGCGATACAGCGCGTCGAGTGATTGAAAAGGCAGGGCGCGTTGCAGCATACGGCGGTATCGACCGAGTTGTCAGGTTTGGTAAACTCGACGGATGCTTCGGTCATGTTGTCGGCGTTTTCCGATTTGCTGTATGTCGTGCAGAAAGTGCCGCTCGATACGGCGATGTCCTTTGCGCAGCAGCAATATCCGTGATTATATTTGCAGTTTTTCTGACCGCATTTAAGATCGTACATTGTATCTCCTTCGGCGGCGCAGCAGACTCGGTGCCGCCCGTGTTTTAATATAATTAGTATCGACATAACGTCGCGGTTTATACGCGGATTTATGCGGCTAAACCGCGAAATTCGGCATATACCGTTGATTTACACCGCCGAATATGTTATAGTATTTCGGTGAACATCGGTTTGTCGCAAAAGCTCGGCGCATTGCGTCGGGACAATATCAATGCCGAAGCGCTGCGGCGCGTGCCGTCGTACGGAATTTCGCCGTTCGAGACGGCTGCGTACGCTTTGCCGCCCGTGCTGCTCGTAATGGCGGGCGCGATGCCGTCGGCTGCGATAGTGCTGATGCCGATGATTTTGCCGTTTTTGTATATTCTGTTCAGACGGTTCGGGATATATTTTCCGCTTGCGTGCGTGTGCGTTTACGGCGCTGCGGCGCTTACGCTCAATTACGACATACTGACGGTGATATACTTTGTTACGCTTGTCTTTGCTCTGTTCGGGCTTGTGCTGTCGGCACAGCTGTCGCCCTATCTTCTGTGCGCCGCAGTAGCTGTGGTTTTTGCCGTCGTCGGCGCGTTTGTCGGCATGGGCATAGTAAGGCTTGCGGAGGGCAAGCCGCTCGGCGACGTCGCTTCCGATTACGTCAAAGCCGAAAGCGAAGATCCCGTTATCGGATATTTTATATTCGAATCGTTTGCCGCTGCCGATTTTCCGGCGAGCGCCGATAAACCCGAGCCGTCCGATCCCAATTACGAGTCGGCGGCGGTCGAATACTTTGCGGAGATCGCGCGGAAAGAACTCGATCTGTATGCGCCGTACTACTGCATACACTTCGGCGGCTTGACGGGCGCAATAGCGTATTTCGTTTCGGTGATCGTAAACCGACGGACGGCGGGCAAGAACGACGTAGGCGCAACCGAAGCGCAGATACGTCTGTCGTCGCGTGCGCTCGGCGGCGTGCGCCCCGAAAGCACGGCTATTGCCGATATGCGCGTGCCAAGACTGTTTCTTGCGGCGTGCGTAGCGCCGTCATTGATAGCGGGGCTTGTGCTCGAACTGCTCGGCGGCTACGGCGCGCTCGCTTCTATCGTTATGCATGCGTTCGTCACACTGCCTGCGAGCATGAGCTTTTTTGCGCTCATGTGTTTTTTCGCGTCGTTGTTCCGCGGCAAAGCGCAGGCGGCGGCGAACGTGGTCGTTGCGGTCTGCGGCGCCGTGCTCGTTGTGTTTCCCGCGGCGATGTTTATCGCGTCGATAATCGGTGTTTGCGATATTTTGTTGAATCTTAGGTTTTGGACGCGGTTTATAATGTCGGGCTGATATTCGGTGCGTAGCGAACGCTTGACAAAGGTGACGCGATTTGTTAAAATAACAAAGGAGATAGGTTATGAAAGTTATATTGCTTAAAGACGTAAAAGCACAGGGTAAGGAAGGCGACGTCGTGGAGGTTTCGGACGGTTACGCCCGCAACTATCTTTTGCCCAACAACCTCGCAAAACCCGCGACGGCGACGGCGCTCAACAGCATTAAAATAGCAAAAGAAGCGGAAATTCGCAGACGCAAGATCGAGCACGACGAGGCCGTGGAGCTGTGCAAAAAACTCGCAGGACTTACGGTTACGGTCAAGATCCGTACGGGCGCGAACGGAAAACTCTTCGGCGCGCTCAATACCGCAGCTATTGCGGACGCGCTCAAAGCCGTGGGCGTCGAGCTTGACAAAAAGAAGATCGTGCTGTCCGAACCTATCAAAACTTTAGGCAGGCATGTCGTGACGGTCAAGCCTTTTGCCGAAGTTTCCGGCAAGCTCACCGTAAACGTCGTTGCGGAAGCCTGACGCATACATAAGCTGTTATCGGTAAAGATCACCCTGCGCCGTGCGTGCGGAAATTTGCGAGAGTATGCGCCGCGGCTCGGCATGACGGTATAAATGTAAATTCGGGCGGAAAGCCCAAGGAGTATATTATGGCAGTCAAAGACGATAAATCGGCAAACAGAAAGTTACTAAACCGCAATCTTGCGCAAATGCTCAAAGGCGGCGTTATTATGGACGTTACCGATCCGGAACAGGCGATGATCGCCGAGCAAGCCGGTGCGGTGGCGGTCATGGCGCTCGAGCGCGTTCCCGCTGATATACGCAAAGAGGGCGGCGTTGCGCGTATGTCCGATCCCAAAATGATTTCTGAGATTCAACGCGCAGTATCCATTCCCGTAATGGCTAAGGTGCGTATCGGACACTTTGTCGAGGCGCAGATACTCGAAGCCATCAAGATCGACTACATAGACGAGAGCGAGGTGCTCACGCCCGCCGACGACATGTACCATATAGACAAGAGCAAGTTCGAAACGCCGTTCGTTTGCGGCGCGCGCGATCTCGGCGAAGCACTTCGCCGTATCGTCGAGGGCGCGTCCATGATCCGCACCAAGGGCGAAGCGGGCACGGGCAATGTTGTCGAAGCGGTCAGGCATATGCGCAAAATGCGCTCACAGATCGCCGAGGTCGCCGCTCTTCCCACCGAGCAGCTCCCTACATACGCCAAGGATATAGGCGCGCCGCTCGATCTCGTTCGCTACGTCGCCAAGAACAAGGCGCTGCCCGTTGTCAACTTTGCCGCGGGCGGCATAGCCACTCCCGCAGACGCCGCGCTCATGATGCAGCTCGGTGCGGACGGAGTGTTCGTCGGCAGCGGTATATTTAAGTCGTCCGACGCAAAGGCGCGTGCCGCCGCGATCGTCAAAGCCGTGGCGTACTACGCCGATCCCGCCATTCTTGCGAGCGTCAGCTACGGTCTCGGAAAAGCCATGGACAGTGTTGACGTTAATGGGTTGGGGGAGAATGAGCGGTTCGCCAAGCGCGGCTGGTAGTTTTTCGGCGTATGCATTTCGATATAGTGCGTCAGCCTTCGCGTCGCCCTCGGTCATTTGTGTAAACTCCCGTCGGGCGACGCTCGGACTTCCTGCTCTATCGAGCGCCTACACATAAAACGCACTCTGAAACGGCTGTCAAGCAGGTGGGGCTACGCGCCCGTCGCGACCGCCGTCTGTCGGCTGTCCGCCTCGGAAGTCGCAGCGCGGCTGATATTCGAGGCGGGACGTTTGCCCGAACAATGTTTCAAAGACATTCTTGTGACCAACATAGGAAAAGCAAATAACGGTTATAAGGAGATTATCGAATAAATGAACATAGGTGTTCTCGCGCTTCAAGGCTCGGTCGCCGAGCATTTGAAGCTCATCACATCGGTCAATAAGAAAATAGGCGCCGTTCCCGTCAGAACGATCGACGAGCTTGCCACCGTAGACGGACTTATCATCCCGGGCGGCGAGAGCACGACACTGAGAAAGCTGATGGACGATTTCAATCTTTACACGCCCATACGCGAACGTATCGTTGCGGGTATGCCGGTATGGGGCACGTGCGCGGGACTTATTCTGCTTGCAGACAGGATAGAGGGCGAACGTCCGTACTTCGCGCTTTTGGACGTTGACGTCAAGCGCAACGCTTACGGCCGACAGGCGGACAGTTTTGTCGCCGAGGGCGATTTTGCCGGCATGTACATAAACATGGTTTTCATTCGCGCGCCTATGATAACGCGCGTCGGCGGCGGCGTGGACGTCCTTGCCGAGCATAACGGTACGCCCGTTGCCGTGAGACAGGGGCATATACTTGCAACGTCGTTCCATCCGGAAATGTGTCCGCGCGACAGCCGCGTGCATAAATATTTCTGCAATATGGTCGAATCCAAAGAATAAGGACTGCGCATGTTCGGTCGCGGTAAAAAAATCGAATCAAACGTAAAAGTCGGGCTTACGCTCGGCGGAGGAGGAGCGCGCGGCTTTGTACAGGTCGGCGCGCTCAAAGCGTTTTGCGAGCGCGGAATCGACTTTGATGTTTGCGTGGGAACATCGGTCGGCAGCATCGTCGGCGCGCTGTACTGCGCGGGTATATCGCCCGACGAAATAGCGCGTGCCGGAGAAAAACTCGAATTGCGCGATCTTCACGGCAGAATCTTATTCAAGCCCGACGATCCGCGAAAGATCGGCAAAGCCGTTTACGATATAATAGGCGACGCCAAGTTCGAGGATCTTCCGAAAAAGTTCGCGGCAGTGGCGACCGATCTTAAAACGGGCAAGCAGGTAGTAATGGACAGCGGCTCTGTCATAGACGCCGTTTCGGCTTCGTCGGCGTACCCGATCGTGTATGCGCCGCTCGAAAAGGACGGCATGAACCTGTCAGACGGCGGGCTTGTGAACAATATCCCCGCGGACGTGTGCCGTATGCTCGGCGCGCAAAAGGTAGTCACGGTGGACGTGCACGGCACGCGCGGCAGCGGCACGGACGGCACGGGCATTATCGACATGGTGAAAGCGATGTTTTCCATAATGGGAGCAAACGCTTCCACGGTAGGACTTATGCAGTCGGACATTGTTATAGCGCCCGATACGTCGATGTTCAAGTCAACGAGCAAAAACGGTTATACCGAGATGATGGAATTGGGCTACAACGCCGCAATCGAAAAATGCGACGAGATCGCCGCGCTTTTCGAACGCGGATGACTGCGATCCGCATATATAACGAGTGAGATATGGCAAAACGCAAAGAGAACAGCAAATCGTACATTTTAGACATCGTAGCCGTCGTAGTATTGGCGGTGATCATCGGCATAACGATGCCGTTTTCGCGCAAGATCGAGATCGAATTGGGATTGCTGTATGCGGTAGACGCGAGCACCGTCGATGAAAGCGATGTAGTCGATGTAAGCGGATCTACTGTCGCATATGCCGACGGCGAGACGGCGAGCCTTTCCGTGCACTATTTGGACGTTGGGCAGGGCGACTGCACGGTAATAGAGTTTCCAGACGGCAAGACAATGGTCATCGACGGCGGAGAGAACAACAAGAAAACGGAACAAGCCATACAGAGCTTTATAGACGTTACGCTGCCGACCGGCTTTAAGTATTTCGATTACGCCATACTCACGCATCCGGATTCCGATCATTGCGGAAGTCTCGACTATGTGCTCGAAAACTATCCCGCCCGCGTCGTTTACCGCCCAAACGTCGAGGCGGTGGGCACGGAGAAAAATCCGTACTCGGACCCCGGCAAAGCCGATCTGTCGGCAGGCGCGGTCACAAAGGACACCGCGGCGTATGCCAAATCCGTAAAAGCGATGTACGCGACCACCGACGAATTTACTTCGCGCGTTTTGGTGACAGATCCGTCCGACGATTCGCAGACGATAACGGGCGGTGCGGGCGACGACGAGTATACTTTTACGTTCTATTCGCCGCTGTCCGTGTCGTATAAAGATTGGAACAACTATTCGCCTATAATGATACTCGAATATCGCGGATTCAGGTACGCGCTTTCGGGCGATGCGGAAAAAGAGAACGAGGCTGAGTTTGTAAAGAAAGTCGCCGACGCAAAGACTGACGGCGTGACAGATAAGTACGACGTCTTTACCGACGATTATACCGTAAACGCGATAAAAGCGGGGCATCACGGCTCGAGCACTTCCACGTCACGCGATTATCTCGACGTGATTACAACGCCCGACGGCGCAAAGTCCGCGTTCTATATTATTTCTTGCGGCGCGGGCAATTCGTACGGTCACCCTCATGCCGAAACGATAGACAGGCTATCCGAAATGGGGGTGCCCGATGAGAATGTTTTGCGTACCGATATTGCGGGAAGCATTGCGCTTACCGTGCGTGCCGACGAGTCGGGCGAGTATAAAATGTTTTACGGCGGTAAAGCTGCGGCGCCTGTCGTTACGGTTTACGTTTACCGCGAACTTCTCGGGATCAAGCTGAAATGGGCGGTCGTCGCCTGGACGTGCTTTGCCGTCGTTGCGGTGCTTTTGACGGTGCATGCGGTAGTAACCGTCCGTAAAAACTCCAAGAGAAAATAAATAATGACGGTCGAGCGCATACAAGTTAAGGATTACCGCAACGCGCGGTTGCGCACTGTCGAACTTAAAGACGGGTGCAACGCGTTCGTCGGCGCAAACGCGCGAGGAAAGACCAATCTTCTCGAAGCGGTGTACTTTGCGGGCGTCGGCAAATCATTCCGCACGCCGCGCGAGCGCGAGCTGATAAACGCAGATGCGCCTCGAGCGTATATAAAAATCACGTCGCGCAAATTCGGCAACGGGCAGACGGTGAGTATCATTATCGACCGCGAACTTAAAAAGCGCGTCGCGATAGACAACGTAGGCATAACGCGCATGAGCGAGCTTATGGGCGTGTGTCCCGTCGTGCTGTTCTATCCCGACGGCTTGAAGATAGTCAAGGAAGCGCCGGCCGACCGCAGACGGTTTATGGACATTGCCAACTGTCAGATGTCCAAGGCGTATTTTCACGCGCTGTCGCAGTACAACAAGATACTCATGAGCCGAAACAAACTGCTTAAAAGCGGCGGCGCGACCGACAGTACGCTCGCGCCGTGGGACGAGCTTTTATGCGATTCGGGGGCGGTGATAGTCAAGATCCGCCGCGAGTTCGTAAAAAAACTCGACGGGCTTGCCGCCGAACGTCACGCATATCTTTCGGACGGAAAGGAGTCGCTGTCGCTCGAATATGAGGGTGCGGCGGGCGAGAATACGGACGATATAAAAGCCGTGCTCGGCAGGAAACTCGTCGCCGACCGCGACAACGATCTGCGGCTCAGATATACGCACAGCGGACCGCACAAGGACGATATCAAAATAACGGTAAACGGCGTCGATGTGCGCGCTTACGGCTCTCAAGGACAGCAGCGCACTGTTGCGCTCGGTATGAATCTTGCCGAAATGCAGCTCTATACCGAACTT
Organism: uncultured Christensenellaceae bacterium; assembly: GCA_910587455.1. GTDB lineage: Bacteria > Bacillota > Clostridia > Christensenellales > Pumilibacteraceae > Anaerocaecibacter. Next base: position 12,419 of record CAJULK010000009.1, read on the forward strand.
TTCGGCACATCGCCCGTTTTGCTTTTGGACGACGTTTTGAGCGAACTCGACGAAACGCGCCGCGACAGACTGCTGCGCGCGCTCGACGGGTTTCAGTCGATCGTGACCGCAACCGACGGCGATTGCTTTTCCGGTTTCGACGTCAATATAATAGAAATATAATAAGAACGGAACAGGATTCTTCACGTCGGGCTTCGCCCTCGTTCGGAATGACAAGAGAGTTTTATATTGTCATTCTGAGCGGAGCGAAGAATCTCTAAGTAACACTGTTTACGCTTCGCGATGAATAAGGTTGGGATTCTTCACTTCGGGCTTCGCCCTTGTTCAGAATGACAAGAGAGTTTTATGTTGTCATTCTGAGCGGAGCGAAGAATCTCTAAGTAACACTGTTCACGCTTCGCGTGGAATAAGATTGGGATTCTTCACGTCGGGCTTCGCCATCGTTCGGAATGACAAGAGAGTTTTATGTTGTCATTCTGAGCGGAGCGAAGAATCTCGTAAGTAACGATGTTTGCGCTTCTCGGATTAAGGTTGAGATTCTTCACGTCGGGCTTCGCCCTCGTTCAGAATGACAAAACATAGAATTTGTATTCAGAAAAACAAAAACCCGCATTGCGTTGTAGCGCTTTGCGGGTTTTGTCCGATAGATGTTTTTCGTATTATTCGAAGTCTTTGGTGAAGTTGCCGTTTTCGAACACGACGAGCGTTTTGCCGCTCTTCGTTTCGGCTGTTATCGAAAGGTCTTTCGTGCCGACCATGAAGTCCACGTGAACGTTGGAGTCGTTTATGCCGACCTTTGCAAGTTCTTCTTTCGTCATGGCGTCGCCGCCCTTTACGCAGGTGGGGTATGCTCTGCCGATCGCGAAGTGGCATGACGCGTTCTCGTCGAACAGAGTTTCGTAAAACAGCGTATCGAGCTTGCTTATGGGCGAGTCGTAGGGCACGAGCGCGACTTCTCCCAGCCGTTTCGAGCCTTCGTCAGTTTCGATAATGCCTTTGAGCACGTCGGCGTTTGTTTTGGCGTCATATGCGGTGATCACGCCGTGCTCGAGCTTAAGCTCTATGCCCTTGATTATCTTGCCGTTGTAGCAAAGCGGCATGGACGCCTTTATCACGCCGTCCACATTGTTGCAGTCGGGTGCGGAAAAGACCTCTTCGGTGGGCATGTTTGCGTTGAACGAAACGCCGCCGCAGTCTTCCGCGCCGCCTGCGAACACGTAGTTTTCGGGAAGCCCAACATATACGTCCGTGCCGAGCTTGTTCTTGTAGTGAAGCCTCGTTATGCCCGCTTCGTTGAGCGCCTTGCAGCGGCGGAGCAAACTTTCGGAATGTTCTTTCCATGCCGCGACGGGATCGTCGTTATCGACGCGCGTCGTCTTGGCGATGTACTTGCCCAGCTTTTTGTACGCGTCTTTTTCGTCGAGATCGGGGAACATCAGCTTTGCCCAGGCGGGGTGGGGATAGGCGATGATCGACCACTTGATCTTGTGCGACATGGCTTTGTCGTAGTAGGGCGTAAGACCTTCCATATCCGCGCGGCGCGACGCCGTAATTTTGCCCGAATCGGTGTGTTTGAGCGAGTCGGGATCTTCGCAGATTATGTTTATGACGCACCCGTCAACGTCGGCGAAATAGTTGCGCTCGTCGTAAACGAACTTGGGTTTGTTCGTGAGCGTTTCGGTGGATTGATGCTCGAAATCGAGCTTTGTAAGCTCGTCGTCGCGATAACGCACTATCACGCGTTTTGCGCCGCGCTCATAGCAGTATTTTACCACTTCGCGCGTGAGCTCGACTGCGTGGACGGACGAGAGAACGTAAACTTCTTCGCCCTCTTTGACGTTTACGCCCGAAAACACCACTGCTTTCGCGAGATTCTTTATTGTTTTCTTGTTCATATATTTCCGTGACCTCCTTGTCACCGTTTACTTTACTGATACTACCGCGGGGAAATCCTTTACGGTCAGTCTGTACACCGCTTCGCAGCCGAGTTCGGGGAAAGCTATGAGCTCGCACGACGTTATGCGGCTTTGGTACAGTGCCGCAGCGCCGCCAACCGCCGTAAGATATACCGCGCCGGCGGCTTCGATCGCAGATACTACTTCGGCGTTTCGTACGCCTTTACCGATCATGACGTTTAGCCCGTGCTCTATTAGCAGCGGCGTGTACTTATCCATTCTGCCGCTTGTAGTAGGACCGCAACTGCCTATTATTTCGCCGTCGCGGCGCGGCGTGGGACCGCAGTAATATATCGCGGCGTTTTTAAGCTCGAACGGAAGCGGCGCGCCTTTGCGTATCGCTTCCGCAATGCGTTTGTGCGCCTGATCGCGCGCCGTGTACATAACGCCGTCTATGAGCACGAACGAACCGAGTGGCAACGATCTTATTTGCTCTGCGTTCGCTGGCAGGCGAAGTCTTGTCGCGTTTTGCATTACAGCACCGCCTTGCCGTGCCTGAGGCTGTGGCATTGAAGGTTGACCGCTACGGGAAGCATGCCTATGTGCGTGGGCGCGACTTCTATGTTTACGGCGAGCGCCGTGCATTTGCCGCCGAGCGCCGCAACGCCTATGCCGAGTTCGTTCACACGTTTAAGTATGCGCGATTCGAGTTCGGCGATATCCGCGCGCGCGTTTTTCACGCCTATTTCGCGAAGCAATGCGCGCTTGGAAAGGGTGCACGCCGTTTCCGTAACGCCACCGATTCCTACGCCGACTACGAGCGGCGGACATGCGTTTTTTCCGCCGTGTGCGACCGCGTCGGTCACGGACTCGACTATGCCGTCTGCGCCGTCGGCAGGCGTGAGCATATAAAGCCGCGACATGTTCTCGCTGCCCGCGCCCTTGGCGAGAAATGTTATTTCGAGCGCGTCGCCCGAAACGAGTTCGGTTTCGATCACGGCGGGCGTGTTGTCGCCCGTGTTGAGCCGCGTAACGGGATCGGCTACGGACTTTCGCGCCGTAGCGTACGCTTCTTTGACCGCTGCGTTTATGGCGTCCGTCAAGCCGCGACAGCACACTTCGTCGCCGAGCCTGACGAAAAACAGCGCCTGACCGGTGTCCTGACAGCAGTACCGTCCGTTCTTTTCGGATATGATATTGTTTTCGACTATGAGCGCCGCCGCCTGTTTTTCGAGCGCGCTGTCGGTGTCGAGTACGGACAATGCGCGAGTGACCGCCTCGTCGGGCTTGACGAGACAGCTCGAAATAAGAGGAACGAGCGCGGCGGTGACTTCGCTTTTGTCAATTATTTTCATATGCAGATTATATCATAAACGGAATGTAAATACAACAAAATTCACTTGATTTTGGAATAGTTATACTGTATAATAGCCGTATGAGTTTGAAAATATGCTCGATAGCGTCGGGTTCAAAGGGCAACTGCTGCTATGTTTCCGACGGGAAAACAGATATTTTGGTCGATCTCGGAATATCCGCGACGCGTGCCGAAAAGTGCCTTTGCGCGCTCGGCGCCGATCCCGGACGAGTGAATATTTTCGTCACGCACGCGCACGTCGATCATATAGGCGGTCTGAAAGTGTTTTGCAAAAAGCACCCGAACGCCAAAGTGTACTGTCAGCGCGCCTGCGCGGCGGGCGTTTTCGTAATGCTCGGCAAAGATCCGATAATCGCAGACGCGATCACGGACGTGGACGGGATATCTGTGCGCGCAGTGCCCGTTTCGCACGATGTGCCGTGCTACGGATATATTATATCCAAAGACGGCAAGCGCGTCGCGGTGGTTACCGACGTCGGAGAAATGAATATGGCTACGCTCGATCTTTTGTGCGGCTGTGGCGTCGTTATGCTCGAAGCCAATCACGACAAGGACAGGCTTGCGCGCAATCCGCGTTACACCGACGCGCTCAAGAAAAGAATAAGCTCGCCGCACGGACATCTTTCCAACGCAGACTGCGCGGCGGCGTGCGCGTATCTTGCAAGCAACGGCGTAAAGCATTTTATTCTCGCGCATCTGTCCGAAGAGAACAACGATCCCAAGCTGGCGGTAGCACAGGTAAAAGACAGCATTTACGGCTCGGGCGCGACGGACGTGCGCGTGATCGCGGCGCTTCAAAATTCTATGACGGGGTTGTTCGAGGTATGTTGAGTAACAAGAAGGCTTTGCCGCTTAAAAGCTATGACTACGGCTCGGCATGTTCATGCTATATGGGCACTGTCATCGTGCTCTTGGGCTGCCAGTTTTTGGCGAGCATAATATCAATCGCCTCGACGGTAGTAAGTACGGTGACGAATTCCGGCGGCTCGGGGCTTGCGGAGTCGGGCGACTTCAACGCCGCGTTCATGATATTCATGCAGATTGCAACCGCGCTTTTCGTGTATGCATTTTCCAAGATACGCAAGTACAGGCTCAACTACGGTTATTTCACACATGCCGAAACCAAAAAGCCGCCAACCGTATGCGATTACGTTCTTCCCGTCGTAGCGGCGGCGGTGCTTATGTCCGCCATGTATCTGCCGACTACCTGGTTCGGTTACTTCGAAGTATACGTGCTCGGCATCGATCCCGAAGCGGGCGCTATCAAAATGGATACGGTGTCGTCTGTCGTTATGATCGTAATAGTCACGGTGTTCCTTGCGCCCGTCGTCGAAGAAACCATTTACCGCGGCGTGCTTTTTCACGGTCTTAAGTCGGAGATGAAACCCGTAAAAGCCGTCATGCTTTCGGCGCTGTCGTTTATGCTCATGCACATGAGTCCGCTTCAAACGATCTATCAGTTTTCGCTCGGTGTACTCGCCGCATTCATTGTTTACAGATCGAAGAAACTATTGCCTGCGATCCTGCTTCATGCGGCGTCCAACGCGATAGCGCTCATAATAGAATGTACGCCGCTCGGCGCGGCAGTGGGCGGCAGTATAGAGTGGCTGAACAATCATGTTGCCGCGGCATTCTTTATCACGCTCGGACTTCTCGCCGCGGGCGGCGCGGTGCTTTTCGTTACGGTGCGGTTCGGCTTCGGCTATTCTCGGCGCTCGGTCGAAAAATCTGCCGCCGTGTCCGACGGCGCAGTGCCCGAAAACGCGGCGGATCAGCACGACGCCGATTCGGCGTTGCGCACCGCGCACGTTTGCGAAAATTCGGTCGGCGAGGGTGTTGCGCCCGTTGCGGATACGCCTGCCGTGATCAAGGCGAAAAAGAGTATGGGCACGCTCAAATATTGGCTTACGATAGGGATATGCGCGGTTATGTTCATTGTGAATCTCATATTCTTGGTGATAGGATAGTGGAAGTTCTGACGGGAGCGAGGCGCGATTACCGAGCGGTATCGTACGCGCTTATATCCTGCGCCGGCGGAACGGTGTTAATGCGCATACTGATGTATTTTCTGCCTTTCCCGTCGGCGACTTACGGAGATTCGGTTGCGCAGACCGCGGTGTTCGCCGTTATGACGCAGATCGTTTTTTTCCTTGCCGTGCCGTTTTCGATATACAAGTTTTACGGCAGGCGCACAGTCGTGCAGACGCTCGAATTTTCGTCGTGCACTCGGTCGTTCCGACCGTATTTTCTGCTCGCCGTGCCGCTCGGATTTTGCGTATTCTTAATGACGATAGGCGTTTCGTCGGTATGGTCGGTCATACTCGCCGCCACGGGGTATAATTACGTCGATTCGTCGCCCGCAATGCCCGAAAGTTTTCCCGCCGGCTTGTTTGTTGCGGAGATACTGTTGACGGCTGCGCTTCCCGCCGTGTGCGAGGAGTTTGCCATGCGCGGCGGACTTTTGACTGTCGCCAAGCGCACGTTCGGCACGGTAGGCTGCGTGATAGCGTGCGGAGTGGCTTTCGGACTGTTTCATCAGAATATCCGACAGGTGTTTTATACGACGCTGTTCGGCATGCTTGCGGCGTTTTTGACGCTCAAACTTAAAAGCATCTATCCCGCAATGATCATGCATTTCGTCAATAATTTTTCGAGCGTGTTTTTTCAGTATGCGGGCGAGTACGAATTTTGCGGAGGGAGCATGTATGCTCGATTGCTGTCGTTCGCAAGCGGCAGGCTGTGGGCGCTTATACTCATATTCGCCGCCGTCGCCGTCGCTATAGCGGCTATAGTCGTCGTCATGCTGTACTGCAAAGAAAAGCGGGTGATAGACAGAAAAAAGGCGGCGATAAAAGACGCGGCGTTCGACGCTACGAATAAACGCGTCGTGCTTATGGGCGAGTTCGATCCGCAAAAGATAGCCGAGCTCGAAATGGAGACCGAGGTGTACGGCAAGGACTATCGCGAAGCCAAGTACAAGCCGAAAGCGCGCGACATTATGATAATAATCGGCGTCGGCGTTGCGACTCTGCTTATAACCGTTTTTACTTACGTTTGGGGGTTTTTCTATTGAAGCGGATAAGGATACTGTGCGTAGGCAAGGCGAGCAAGTCGTTCTGCCGCGACGGCTGCGACGAATATCTGAAACGGCTGAAAGGGTTTTACGACGTGTCTGTCGTCGAGCTCGGCGAACAGCCTACAGTCGCCAAGGAGAGCGAGCTGCTTTCGGCGCGCATGGCGGGCAAAACGTGTGTGCTTTTGGACGTCGGCGGCGAACCCGTTTCGTCCGAAGAACTCGCGCGCATGCTGTACGATATGCATATAAAAGCAGACGAAGTTACCTTTGTTATAGGCGGAGCGTCGGGTGTGGACGAATCGGTCGGGAAATGCGCGGCAAAGCGAATATCGTTCGGGCGCGTGACGTATCCGCATCAGATAGCGCGGCTTTTGCTGTGCGAACAGCTCTACCGCGCCGCGACTATCATAAACCGTTTGCCGTACCATAAATGACCGCACGGCGCGGAGCGTGACGCACGTGTCATTGCAAGATCGCATTCCATATCAAAATCGTGTCGAAAACGAACGGCGAAACATTGCGGGATATGCGGCATACTAAATATCATGAGAATTACGGATACAGTAGAACGCGGGCTTGTGCGGTCGGGGCTCGATGTGTTTTCCATAGGCGAAAGCGAATGCGGTCTGCCTATACTGTGTGCGCACGGCGGCGACCGCGACGGCGGACAGTTGATAGTGACGGCGGCAATACACGCGCGCGAGTGTTATACCGCGCTCGTCGTGCTCAGGCAGGCGCTGTCGTATTCGGGCGCGGGCGGAGTGTACTTTATACCGCTTGTCAATCCCGACGGCGCGCTGTTCTTCGAAAACGGCGAAACGTTCGGACGCGGGTTTTTGAAAAGGTTTCTGCCGCGCCGACGCGAATGGAAAGCCAATGCGTGCGGAGTCGATCTTAACTGCAACTTCGACGCTAACTACGGCACGGGCAAATACAACGTTCACCAGCCGTGCGATTCGGGATACATCGGCACATCGCCGCTGTGCGCGGCGGAATCGTCGGCGCTCGCAAGGTTTACGGAAAGCGTTCTGCCGATATCCACGGTCAGTTATCACTGCATGGGCGGCGAACTGTACTGGGAGTTTTTTCAGACGGGCGAAGCGCGGCGGCGGGATAAGGCGCTCGCGAGCGCGCTGGCAAAGCGCATAGGCGTGAAGCGCGTAGACGGCGATCTCGAATCGGCTGGCGGATATAAAGATTACTGCGTCATGCGGCTCGGCATACCCGCTTTTACCGTGGAGCTTATAAAAAGCGGCAGTCATCCGTTTGCGCCGTCCGATTTCGAAGCCGACGCCGAGCGGAACGAGCGGCTTCCCGAATATCTGCACGGGCTTCTTGCCGATTGAAAACGCGCCTATACCTATTTACAACGGAGTTGTTATGACGGACGAAACACATAAAGACGGTTTGACCGATACGGATTATTCGGAACGCGACGAGCGGTTCATGCGGCTCGCGCTTTCGCGTTTGTACGAATGTCCCGAATGTGAAGTGCCCGTTGCGGCGATAGTCGTTTGCGACGGCGAGGTGGTGGGGACGGGCGTCAACCGCCGAGAAACGGACAACGACCCGACGGCGCATGCGGAAGTGGTCGCCATACGCGACGCGGCGCGGCGGCTCGGGCGGTGGAATCTTTCGGACTGCGAGCTGTACGTCACTCTCGAACCGTGCGTGATGTGCGGCGGCGCAATAGTGTATTCGCGCATAGAGAGGGTGGTGTTCGGCGCGTACGACGTTCGGTTCGGCGCTTGCGGCTCTGCGCTCGACGTGGTAGGCTGCGAAAAACTCAATCACCGCGCCCGATATGTAGGCGGAGTGCTCGAATCGGAATGCTTGGCGCCTATTCGAGAATTTTTTAAGGCACGCCGAAAAAAACCGAGTAATTAACTGTGTTATTTCGAGCTAAGCGAAGAATATCTTGCGAAAAGACATTCGCGCTTTGAGCATTAAGATTAGAAAAAGATTAGAATAAAATTAAATATTCGCGAATGGCGTTTTCGTATATTGACAATAATTTTTTGCGGTAGTATACTAATTGACAAAGGAAGGTCGTTGCCATGATAGTAGGGCGGTTGCTCAATAAGATAATAAATATTTTTACGGGACTGTTCGCTATAGTCACGCTGATACTGATGCTTATATGCTATATCGACAGCGCGTTCGGCGGGCTTATCCCCATAGACGCAATGCTGACTATCGGGCGTGTGCGCAATTATTGCACGCTTGCGACGGTGTTTTGCGCGGGTATTGAGTTTACGTTCAAGCGCAATATCATTCTCGCCGTGATCTTTGCGGTGATAGTCGTTGCTGTAGCAGTGTTCATGATATATACCGACGTGGCGTATTGATAATATCAATCGCGCCGCAGCGACAAAAAATTCCGAGCGGCAATGTCTATGTTTCCGGCGCCCATGAAAATGAGCGCCTTTTCGTTTGCCGTTTTGCAAAAATCGACGATTTCGGAAAATGTGTCGAAGCAGTACGCGCGTTCGTTTTTCCGTATTATTTCACGGCACAGCGCATGCGAAGTTATTCCGTCTATAGGAGCTTCGCGCGCCGAGTATACGGGCGCGAGTATCACGGTGTCGGCGGCGGACAGCGCGTCGGCAAACTCGTGCATTAGGCTTTGCGTGCGCGAATACGTGTGCGGCTGAAATACGACTGCGACCGACGGGAATATCTCGTGCGCCGTGCGCAGAGTGGCTGCGATCTCGGCGGGATGATGCGCGTAATCTACGAAAACGTTCTTTCCGAATATAGCGCCTTTGCGTTCGAACCGCCGCGGTATGCCGCTGAAGTTTTTCAGTCCCATTGCGGCCTCGTTTCGCTTCAGTCCCCATACATCCGCAACTGTGAGCGCGGCGAGCGCGTTATAAACGTTGTGCTCGCCTGGAACGGACAGCCGCACGCGCGTTTCGGCGTTTTTGCCTACAAACCTGAAAGTGCGATAGCCGCAGTCGTTTTGTATATCGACCGCTCTGTAGTCGCAGTCTTTGCCTAGCCCGAACGTCGCATGCGGTTTTCCGAGCGTGCGTGCGATCGGGTCGTCGCCGTTGGATATTACGGTCTTGCAGTTTTCGCAGAATTTTCCGTACGCTCTTACGAGCGCGGCTTCGTCGCGGTAATAGTCGGGGTGGTCGTAGCCGACGTTGAGCACTACGCCTATATCGGGCGATAAATGCAAAAAACTTTCGCGGTATTCGCACGCTTCGGTAATAAACAGATCGCTGCCGCCTACGTGCGAGCCGTGCGCCACTCCGACGTGAACGGTGGGGTTGCGTTTGCCGAAAACGCTGCCGAGCATGGCGGCGGTCGTGCTTTTGCCGTGACAGCCGCAGACGGCGATGACGTTGCCGTACGTTTTGGACAGTTCGCCGAGGTACGTTGCGCGTTCTACCGCGGGAATACCGAGCTCGCGCGCACGGATAAGCTCGCAGTTATCCGAACCTACCGCGTTGGTGTATACTACGAGGTCGCAGCCTTCGACGTTGTGCGGCGAATGTCCCGAAATGTCGCGGTCGGAACCCGTCACGTCGTGCCCGCGCGATTTGATAAATTCCGAGAGCGCGCGCATGGATACGCCGTTTATTCCTACAAAATGGATTTTCATATACAACGGATATGCGGAAAAAGGCGACAACGTGATGTTTTTTGCGCAATTCGGTGCATTTCGTTTCGGTTTTGGGCTGTTGCAGTCGAAAAAAATCGGAAAACCTATTGCTTTTGTCGTTATAATGTGGTAAAATAATAACGGTCGCAATTTAATCATGGAGGAGAATTGTGGAAATCACCGAGGTAAGGTTGCGTCTAGTCAAAGACCCCGGAAAACTGAAAGCGGCAGCTTCAATCACAATCGACGACTGTTTCGTAGTGCACGACTTGAGAGTAGTGGAAAATGACGGCGATATCTTCATCGCAATGCCCAATAAACGTATAGGTACGGGCGAATTCCGCGACGTCGCACACCCCATAAATAACGAAACTCGCGACTATATTGCACAACTCGTGATCGATAAGTACAAAGAAGAACTCAAACGCGCTTCTGCTCCACAAGATTAACTACAACAACAGGGTTTTACATCAACTATCGATGGCAAGTGACCCGAGGTACGAACACGGGACTCGGGTATTTGTCGTGTTGTATTATAAAAACACAAGCGTAAAATTATAATATAAGAAAAAGCCTTTTGCGACCGTCGTTTCGAAAGAGCTTTTTTCGTTTGCGCGGAAGCTAATGTTAGGCGATGGCGAGTTGTATAACGATTCTTCGCTTCGCTCGGAACAAGCACTCCGTGCTTGATTTTAGGCACAATAAACGACATGTCAGACCAACATTACTTTCTGTCGTTCCGAACAAGCGGAGCAACGCGAGCGCAGTGAAGAATCCACCGCATTGACGCGAAGCGCGAACAGCGTTACACAAGAGATTCTTCGCTCCGCTCAGAATGACAAGCCGGGTAGCGCGGCAGTGCATATGCTTCGTTTCACTCGGAATGACACAGCAAAAGGCAAACCGACAAATGACAAACGTCGTCAAAACTACATGACGGGGTTTTTGACGAGCCTTTTTTCTATTTCGCGAATAACAGATTCCATGCTCACGTCGAGCGCGCAGCATATTCGGTAAAACGTTTCGAGCGTCGGCTTTCGCTGTCCGTGCTCGATCGCGCTCAAATGCGTCCTTCCTATGTCGGCAAGCCCGCTGAGCACTTCTTGCGACACGCCTTTTCTTTTTCTGAATTCTGAAATCACGGCTCCCACCGTCTTCTCGTCGAGTGTAGATATGTACAATTCCTTATATCCTCCCGTTATCGGTAAGTAAAGAATAACGTATTTGTTTAATAAAAATGTATATATATGTTGACAATAAACTGCATATGTGGTATAATCAAGCTGAATACCGAGAGGGGGGGACTCATGAAGAAAAGGTTTTTGGTAATTCTGTTTGTTGTGTTCGCGATATGCTCGTGCGCACTCTTTGCCGCGTGCGGCGAAAAGACCGACACGCCGAACAAGCCCGACACGCCGCCCGAAGGCAAGACGTACACGGTCACATACGTCACGAACGGCGGCGGCGACATAGCGCCGGTCACGGTCAATGCGGGCGAAAGCGCCACGCTGCCCGTGCCCGTAAAATCGGGCAGCAAATTCGTCGGCTGGTACGACGGCGAGGGTTCGGACGCCGTTAGGGTGAGCTCGCCGTACACGCCGACGAAAAGCGTCACGCTTTACGCGCGGTGGACGGAGGACGAAAACTATTACGTTCAGTTCGACGTCAACGGCGGTCAGCCCGTGATAGCTTATTCCACCAAGAAGAAGGGCGAGACTGTTGCCGAGCCCGAAGAGCCGACGCGCGTCGGGTACGAGTTCGGCGGTTGGTACTCAGACGTCGGCTGTACCCGCGCCGCAACTTTCCCGTACACCGTAAACGGCGACGTCGATTTTTACGCCAAGTGGACGGGCACGCGCAGCGTTACCGTGAATTACAAGATCTGCGAGCGGCGGGCGAACGCGCTCCCGATAGATTACGACCGTTCGGTGCTCGATCCGACGACGATCGCAGCGGGCGAAAAGCTCGAACAGCCCGAGGATCCCGAGGATATAACATATACGGACGGCGGCGGAAAAGTGCACACGCTTAAATTTTCGTATTGGAATTTCCGCCCGACGTATCAGAGCGATTGGACGAAAGCGGTGCTTTTTCCTATAAGCAACACGGCGGACGTCGCCGAGATAACGATCTATGCCGTGTATACCGAGATAAGCGCCGGCGGCACGTACGCAAAGCTAACCGTTCATCCCGAGAACGGCGAGAAAGACACGGTCATGTACGGCGAAATGGGCAAAGCGCTCGCAATAGCGCCGCTCGACGCGACCGACCCGTCGCCGTTCTATTCCGATTCTTACGATCCGTTCCGCGAGGGCTACGAAGCGACGGGATATTACAAGACGCGCGAGTTCGACTCGCAGCACATTTACGCCGTGCCGTTCATGCTCGAAAACGCGAATAACGACGTATATATCCGCTGGGCGGCGCGCGACGAAGTGACCGTCACATTCGATAAAGGCATGCAGGAAAAGGACGAAGTCTCGGTGCTCTACGGCGGCAAGGTCGAGCGCCCCGCAAACCCTTCGAGAGCGGGCTACACTTTCGACGGCTGGCTTGCTACGCCCTACGCGCCCGCTGTCGAAGAATACCGTTGGGACTTCGAGCACGACAGGGTGAAAAGAAACACCGTTCTCAAAGCCAAGTGGATAAAGACGGCGACGGTCATCACGTTCGACACGGGCTGCTCGATAGTGCGCAATCCCGTGGCGGTGAGCGTAGGCACGTCGCTGAGCGAGCTGCCGGCTCTGTCGCGCAACGACGGCAACAACGAGTACGCGTTTTTGGGCTGGTACGTGGACGACGGCTTGAATACCAAAGCGGAGCTCCCGTATAAAGTGGAAGGCGACGCCACGTTCTACGCCAAGTGGAGCGCGCCCGTCGACGTTTCCAAGCTGGAATTTTTGACCAACGGCATTAACTATTCGGTGCGCGTGCGCGACGAAGCGAGGGCGACGATAGAAGGCACGGTAGTCATTCCGTCGTCGTATAAGGGTACGCCCGTCGCCATACTCGAAAGCAAAGGGTTCGAGAATTGCACGAAGATAACCGAGGTCATTCTTCCCGAATCGGTGGAATACTTGTACAACCAAGTATTCGTCGGTTGTACGTCGCTCAAAAAGGTGGTGCTTTCGGACAACACCGTTCAGATCGGTCAAAACGTATTTAAGGGCTGCGAAAACCTCGAAGAGATCAACTTCCCGCAGAATAAGCGGCTCATCAACCTTTCGGCGAATATTTTCCAAGATTGCCCCAAGATGTGGGACAAGCTGGAAGAGGTCAACGGCATGTTCTATTGGGGCACGTCGTTCCTCGGCAACAACTATTACGTAAAAGGCTCGAAAGTGGCGGATACGACCACCAAGACGCTCACCGTGCGCGACGGTACCACCATAATCGCGAGCAACGCGCTTTACTATATGAGCGCGCTCGAAGAGTTCACGCTCGCGCCGTCGGTGCGGTATATAACGTGGTGGGCGTTCCCGCTCGAATCGGAGTCGTCGCTCAAACGCCTCAACCTGTCGTCGGCGTTCATGACGACGAGCCTCGTTTATTGGACGAAAAAGCTCGAGTCGATAACCGTTCCGTCCGACAATCTCTATTACGAGGTGGTGGACGGCTGCCTCATGTACAAGCTCGAAAAGCGGCTCACCGTTTCGACGATCAATGCGACCAAGATCCCCGAGGGCACCGTAATTATCGGCGAGCAGTCGTTCCGTTCGAAAAACCTCGAAACTGTGACGATACCCGATACGGTCACGACCATACGCAGCGAGGCGTTCGCGGGCTGCGCGTTCAAGTCGATAAACATTCCCGACAGCGTGGGCATACTCGATTCGAGCGCGTTCAAGGACTGCAAAAACATGGAGCAGATGCGGCTGGGTGAAAAGACCAACCTGCAAACGAAAGAGCTGTTCAAGTCTATGACCGCGCTAAACACTCTCGAAGTCTCCGAAAAGAACTCGTCCATGCTCGCCGAGTGCAGCGTTCTTTACAACAAGTTGACGGGCGATATAATCCACGCCGCGCCCGCGTACAAAGGCGCGCTCACTTTGAGGGATTCGGTAACGACGATTCCCAGAGGCATGTTCCACGGCACGTATACGGTGTTCACTCTTTCCGACAGGATAACGGGAATAGAGGAGGCGGCGTTCGAATATGCCAAGATAGACAAGCTCGTGATAGGCAAGAACGTGCCCGAGGTCGGCGCAGAGTATTTGACTTGGGGGTTGTCGGCAAGCAATTATATCAACGCCTTGGAGCTTTCTCCCGAGAATAAAAACATGAAGCTCGCGGGCGGCGTTCTTTACAACAGCGATATGACCAAGTTGCTTCTCGCGCCTACCTCGCTCAAAACGCTCGTCATACCCGACAGCGTCGTCGAGGTGGATACGGGCAATATGCTGTGGTCGCTCGACAGTCTCACGATAGGTCGCGGCATAACGCACGACAAGGCGATCGAGTATCTGTACGGCGCCGACTCGGATTACGTGACTTATGCCGTGTTCGCGACTAAGAGCGTTAGCGTTTCGCCCGATCACCCCGAGCTTGCCGAATTCGGCGGCATACTGTACACCAAGAACAAGCAGCGGCTCGTTTATATCCCGTACGGGTTTAACGGCGCGTTCGTCCTGCCCAAGGAGATGCCCGCCCTCAATCAAGCCGTATTCGCATACTCTTCGCCGCTATATATAGAGAACGGCGAAATAGGTGCGGGCAAAGTCACGCTTACGTCGCTTTCGGTCGAACAGGGCTCGGCATTGACCTCGATAGCAGGTTACGTATTCGGCAATCCTTCGAGCATATACGAAGATGGCGTCGACAAGCCGTATTGGGTGGATAACCTCAACGACTTTGTGGGGGATATAGAGCGGCATCTGAAAGGCGCAGTCGATCTTACCGGCGCTACGCAGCTCGTATCGATCGGCGATAACTCGTTCGCAATGACCGAGATAGTTTCCGTCGCGCTGCCCGATTCGTTGCAGACGATAGGATACGGGGCGTTTGCGAACTGCCCCGAGCTCGCAACGGTGTCGGGCGACTTCGTGAACGTCGAACTCAAAGGAATGACGTTTAACAGATCGCCCAAGCTGTTTACGGACGGTTGGCTCGTGTTCGACGGCGTGCTCGTCGGCTGCGATTCGGACAGCTATGGACTCGACGCCGATCTCGTCATACCCGATACCGTGACGGCTATCCGCAAAGACGCCGTTTACGCCACAGTGCGAAGCGTCACCGTTCCCGCGTCCGTCGTCACCGCTTCAGAACGCGCGTTTTGGCCGACCGGAAACGCAGGCACGTTCATAATATATATGGAAGCGGCGGCTGTTCCCCAAGGCTTTGCCAAGGACGAAGAGGGCAAGGATATTTGGTATTCCGAACAGTGGCGCACCGTGTCGCTTGTACTCGACTGCAAGAGCGACAACCCCGTCGGCAACAGGTACTACACCGATCCCGTGACCGGGATGTTCTACGAACTTACGCCCGACGGCGAAGCGCGGCTCATTTCGGACGCTTCCGCGACCGAGGCGTGGAAGGGCGACGTAACGCTGCCCGAAAAGATCACTTATCTCGGCAGGGACTACACGCTTACGGCAATAGGCGACAGCGCTCTGAATGCGACCAAGCAAAACGAGGACGGCGGATATTCGTACCTGTCGGGCGAGATCACTTCGTTCACCATACCGTCGACGGTCACCGAGCTCGGCAAAGGTTCGCTTTCGGGCTTGAAGTCGGTCGAAGAATTGGTCATTCCCGACAGTGTGACCGTGATAGCGCGTCAGGCGATTAGCAGCGCGGGATTCAAAAAAGTCACCGTCGGCAGCGGTATAACGGCGCTGCCCGCGTACATGTTCAGCAACTGCGCGGCGCTCGAAACGGTGGTGCTGCGCGGCGAAGTGACGGAAATAGGCGACTGGTGTTTTTATAGTTGTAAGCTGCTCAAAAACATTGACCTTTCGCACGTGACGGTCGTGGGCGACACTGCGTTCGCATACTGCGCGCTTCTCGCTCCCGAGAGCGTCGGCGGACTGACGAAAATAGGCAGAAGCGCGTTCAACGGTTGTAAACTCGTCACTACGGTCACGTTTGCAGACGGGCTCGAAACTATTCCGTCTTCGGCGTTTTCGGGCAGCGGCATTACGTCCGTTACACTGCCCGCATCGGTAAAACTTATTGACAGCTCGGCGTTCTCGGGGTGTGCCGACCTCGTTTCGGTTAAGATAGAGGGCGGTGCGCTCGAAATAGGCAGCAGCGCATTCAGCGGTTGCACCTCGCTCGCGAGCTTTACGTCTAAGGGCAGCATCACGTCCGTAGGTTATGCCGCGTTCGGTTACGCCTATTCGACATCCTCGTGCACAAAGCTCGCTTCGTTCGACGTAGAGGGCGGCATCGGCAGCATAGGCGAAAACGCCTTCCGCGGCTGTAAATCGCTGTCGTCGATAACGCTTAACGGCGTCACATCGGTCGGCAAGTACGCGTTATCCGGAACGGCGCTCGTAACGGTCGTGTTCGACAGCGTCGTGACCGTCGATAGTAACGCGTTTGATTCGTGTCCGGAGCTTACGAGCGTGTCGTTTGGCAATTTGCTCAAAACGGTCGGCGCTTCCGCGTTCAATAAATGCGTCAAGCTCACGTCGGTAGATTTCGGCGACAGTACGGGCGTGACGATAGGCTCGAGCGCGTTTACGGGGCTTACAAATCTCGAGACGATAGCGTGCGGCGGCTCGTTCGCGAACATAGGCAATCAGGCGTTCTATAAATGCTCGACGCTTTCTGTCGACAGTCTCACGCTCAAAGGCACGGAGAATTCCGTTATAGGCGACTATGCGTTTAGGGGTACGAGACTCAAAACGCTCGTGATCGATGGGATCGCAAATATCGGACAACAGGCGTTTTACGGTATTTCCGCGCTCACCGACGTCACCGTTCGCAATTACGACGGCATGACGATAGGTAAGTGGGCGTTCGGCGCTACGGGCTTGAAGAGCTTCGTTTTCGATCCCGAAACCGAAGGGACGGTGGCGAGAATAGTTCAGCAGGCGTTCTATAACATAACGAGCGAGTGCGTCGTCAGGCTTTGCGACATAGCCGTCGTCGAAGACTACACGTTCATAAACTGTCCGAATCTTACGGTGTACGTGCCGTTCGCAGAGGGCGAAAAACCGAGCGGTTGGGCGTCCTCGTGGAATTACAAAAATACCGCTGCCGTGGTATACGCCCAAAAAACGGACGTATAATAGTTGTAAAGGAAACGGATTGCAATTCGTTTTGTCGGGCTGTCGCGAGCTTTTGCGGCAGCCCGATTATATTAGTAGCCGACGCTTCGCGCATTGCGGTTTAGATTCTTCACGTATGGCTTCCCATCGTTCGGAATGACAAGAGTGCTGGCGGCTTGCGCCGCGTTCTCGTTGTTTATTGTGTCATTCTGAGCGCAAGCGAAGAATCTCATAAGAAACTATCTATGTCAGCGGTGTGATATTTATAAAAGAATATGCATAATGTGTCGATACGTTTCCATAAAGATATGAATATTTAATTAAAAGAATATTAAAAATCGTCAAGCGTGCCGAAAAATGCTTGTACAATTCCGCCAAACGTGTTATACTAATCAATAATGCGGAGGAGTATTTATTGAAAACAAGTACCAAAGTTCTTATAGGCGTTATCTGCGCGATACTGCTCGCCGTCATTATCGGCGTGGTGGTTTATGCCGCAACGGGCGATCCGCTCAAGTCGTACAGCGATCTTCAGACCGATATAGGCAACGGCAAGGTAGCGTCGGTATACGTGGAAAACGATACTACGCACGTAACGTATACCAATACGAAAGCGGGCAAGGTCGATTATGTCGTCTATGCTCCGTACGAAGTTGTAGTTAAAATCGTTGAGGAATATAACGACGAGGTAAATATTTATAACGAGGAACATCCCGACGATCCCAAGCCGCTTATCGAGCTTAGGTTCAACAACCGTTACGCCACGTCGATCACCGATTATATAGTGCCCGCTCTCGGGCTGATTCTTCTCGTCGTGCTCATGGTATTCATGTTCAGGGCGATGAGCAACACCAACAAACAGACAATGGACTTCGGCAAGACCAAGACCAACGCGCAGAATTCGCTCAAAGTGCGGTTCTCGGACGTTGCGGGCGCCGAAGAAGAAAAGGAAGAACTCAAAGAAATCGTCGAGTTTCTTAAAAATCCGCAAAAGTTTACCGCGGTGGGTGCGCGAGTGCCGCACGGCGTGCTTTTGGTAGGTCCTCCGGGCACCGGTAAGACCATGTTCGCCAAGGCGGTAGCGGGCGAAGCCAACGTTCCGTTTTTCAGTAAGTCCGGTTCGGACTTTGTAGAGATGTTCGTAGGCGTGGGCGCTTCGCGCGTGCGCGATCTGTTCGATCAGGCCAAAAAGAATATGCCGTGTATCGTGTTTATCGACGAGATCGACGCCGTCGGACGTCAGCGCGGCGCAGGCATGGGCGGCGGCAACGACGAGCGCGAACAGACGCTCAACCAACTCCTCGTGGCAATGGACGGTTTCGAGTCTAACGAGCATATAATCGTCATGGCGGCGACCAACCGATCGGACGTTCTCGATCCCGCGCTCATGCGTCCGGGGCGTTTCGACAGGCAGATCTACGTCAATCTTCCCGACGTTCGCGGCAGGGAGGCGATACTCAAAGTTCACGCGCGCAACAAACCGCTCGCGTCGGACGTCGATTTCCAGACCGTGGCGCGCATTACGAGCGGATTCTCGGGCGCGGATATAGAAAACCTTTTGAACGAAGCGGCTATACTCACGGCGCGCGACAACCGTACGCGCATTACCATGGAAGATATGTTCGAGGGTATAGACAAGGTCGTAATGGGACCGCAAAAGAAGTCGCGGCTCGTTACCCCCGTCGATCAGCGCATCACCGCCTATCACGAGGCCGGGCACGCCATCGTCGCGCGCAGCATAAAAGCGTGCGATCCCGTTCAGGAAGTGTCGATCATTCCCCGCGGTCAGGCGGCGGGCTATACCATGTACCGTCCCGACAACGACAATAATCATATTTCGCACAGCAAACTTTTGGGCACGCTTGCTCAGGCTATGGGCGGACGCGCGGCGGAAGAGCTTGTTATCGAAGATTATACGGCAGGCGCAGTGGGCGATTTGCAGCAAGCCACCAACGTCGCGCGCAAGATGGTCACCGAATGGGGCATGTCCGATAAGATCGGGCCGGTGTATTACGGCGGCAGTCAGGAAGTATTCCTCGGCAGAGATTATCAGACGCAGCACTCTTATTCCGATTCGGTCGCGTCGCAGATAGACGCGGAAGTCAAGCGGCTTCTGGACGAGGCGCACGCGCTTGCGGTCAAGATCCTTTCCGAAAAGCGCAAAGTCATGGAAAATATGGCGCGCGTGCTCTTGGAATGTGAAACGATATACGCCGAAGAAGTGGATATGCTCATGAACGGCGCAAGCCCCGAAGAAGTCAAAGCCGCGCTCAACGAGCGGCTTAGCTACAAGGCTGCGCACCGCAACGATATGGAAAAGGCGCCTATCAAAAAACTTGCCGACATCAATCCGATAGCCGCGCCCGAAACGGGCAAGCCCGAAGCGCCTGCTGCGGGCGGCGGTTCCGTAAATACTGCCGTGTTCGACGGCGATCCGTTCGTAAATTCGACGCCCGAGTCCGGTGCCGAAGATAAAACCGAAAAACCCGCGGCGCCGGCGAAAAAACCGATCAAGCGCGCGGCAAAGCCCAAGTCGGACGAAAGCGGTTCGAACGGCGACGATAAATAGTGTACGACACATACCGACTGCAGGTATGTTTTGAGAGGAAATTATGGCAAAGACCAAGACCGAAAAATCCAAAAGCGTGACGGTTACGCGCTCGCACAGGCGGGCGAATATAGCCGTCATCGTCGTGGTATGTATAGCCGCGCTTCTTTTGATAACCGTCGGAGTTTTGAGCGGCGTGCACGTCGATCCGCTCGACGGTTTCGACAGACCCGTTCGCTACGAGTTTTACGACCGCGGCAGTACCGCCCGCGCGCCGAGCGACAACGCCATGCAGTCCAAGATCGACTCTGCCGTGAACAGCATGGATTTCAGCGTTATGAGTGCGGTGCTTCAATGGAAGTGGGACTACTCGTACAATTTCAGACGCTACGAGAACGATAAAAAGATAGAAGAATCGGCTTCGACCGTAAAGAGCCTTGCGCCTTCTTCGTCGCAGTACATGATAGAGTACGTTTATAACGACGCCAAGTTCGACGAAAACGGCAACCTTATCAAATCGACCGCCAAGTCTGTAGAAGTGGACGGCGAAACGGTTTATTTCGACAGGGTAAAGGTGCTTATAGGCGACACTTCCGGCGAAGTCGGGCTTATAACGATCTATCCTTATCTTTACAGACGGCTCGACAATCAGTCCGATCTCGACGGACTCGATCCCGCGCTGTACTTCGTCACCGGTATAAGAGTACGCGCAAATACGACGGAAGCGTACGCGGCGCTCGGTGACCTTGCCGAATCGCTTAAAGTATAAACCGAAAGAGTTCGTCGCGTACGAACTCTTTTTACATAGCGCGTATCTTTTCGGTGCGCTGCGACCAAAGCTCATAGAGGACGGGTATGATACGTTACATAGACGAAGCGGGAATGATCGCTCCCGATAAAGTTTGCGATTTCGGGCATGAAACTGCCGTAACGGCGTTCAGCGATTTTCTGTTCGACGAGATAAAGGAGAGATACGCCGCTGAACGTATCGGCGTTATCAAAGGCGGGGTGGATCTGACCGTGTATTCGATCGATGTCGGAGGTAAGCGCGTGCTGCTGTATAAAAGCGGGGTGGGCGCGCCTGCCGCCGCAATGGCGATGGAAGAGATCGGCGCGTGCGGCGTGAAAAATTTTGTGGCGTTCGGCATTTGCGGCGCGCTGACAGACGTTCCGCAGCGCACCGTTATCGTGCCCGACAAAGCGTTTCGCGACGACGGAACGAGTTTGCATTATTTGCCCGATTCCGAGTTTGTTCGTGTAAAAAATGCGGACAGAGTGCAAGCTGCGCTCGCCGCTTCGGGCATAAATACGCTCGTGGGCGGAGTGTGGACTACCGACGGGTTTTACCGTGAAACGCGTACGCGCGCGGACGAGATGCGTGCGCGCGGCTGCGTAGCCGTCGATATGGAGTGTTCGGCGCTTCAGGCGGTCTGCGATTTCCGCGGCAAAAACTTTTATACGTTTTTTATTACCGCGGACAGTCTTGCGGGCGAAGAATGGAATCCCAACTATATTTGCAATCCCGGCGTTACAAGCGCCGATAAGGTTGCTGTTGCGGCCGCGGCGAGTCTTGCCGCGAGTTTGTGAGCGGCGTTTAATCGGGTAGGTGCGGCATGGATGTAAAAGATACCGTAAAAGAACTGTTCGATCCGACGTTCGAAGCGATCGCCGACGGCGATCTCGGCTATGACAAAAAGCGCACGCTGCTGTTCAATCTGTATTGCTTTGCCTGCGCGATATATCCCGATTATGCGGTCAAGCCGTCCGATTCGCTTTTCGAGTACGGCTGCTGTTTTCTTATCGAGCCGGAACGTCATCCCGATTATAATTCCGATAAAGCCGCCTTTACGCGCACGGCGGCGTCTGCGGAACTGTTGCCGGGCGGCGGCAGGTGGTTTGTGCGGCGCGGCAAGGATTTTGTCAAGTACGATTACGGATCGCCGCTGTACGACCGTCTTTTGAGCGAGGGCGTGATTCCGCCGCAGGACAGAACGCCTATTCCGCAGCTTTCGCTGTATGCCGCGGTGTATCTTGCGTGCAGTCTTTACAAGAAATTAAAGCCGCTGTGGTTTACCTATTATTTTTATCTCGATGCGACCAACGAGCCGCTGGACGAAGAATTCGACGACAAGATGAACGAGCTTTTGCACGATACGAGCGTGTACAAAGCCGCAGTCGAAGTCCGAGGTTCCATGCTCATAGGCGACGAGAACGAGCTGGGCGGAGCGTATAAACTCGTTAATTGGTATAAGCCGTTTATTGATTGGCGGCGCGCGCATATCTTCGACGTTTTTGAAAAACATATGAACGGCGGCGATTTTTCGTTCGTTGCGGAATATTCGACAGAGCTTATCAAGTATTATCCCGAAAACGTCGGGCTGATGAATTGGAACGCCGCGTCGCGCACCGAACAGGTAATAAAAACCAAAGATCGGTCGGCGCTCGTCGAGCTTGTAAGCGATCTTCGCGAATATGCCGCCGCAACGGACTCGGAAGCAGTCAATAAATATCTGAAACTCGCCGAAATGATGAAAAAGAATTTGGCGCTGTGAAAAGTCAAACGGCGGGCGAACCCAAAATGTCCGACGTTAGTTTGCCATGCGGCGAGAAGCTACTCGAAACAGCGTAAACGTAAGATTCTTTGTTTTACGAAGCAAGCCGCATGCTATTCCGAACAAGCGAGCGTAGCGGTGCGGTGAAGAATCTCAGCCGTATTATCGCGAAGCGCAAACATTGATAATTACGAGATTACCCGCTTCGCTCAAAGTAAGCTCTTTGGGCTTGCTTTGTATGACGCAATTTATAGTAAGTAAATTTATCGAAATTTTTTCGGAAAAATATCGTCAATCGCTTGACAAATATAAAGGCAAAAGCGCATAATATACTCAACGGTTGCATATTGCTAACTAAAGTTGCTTATTGCGAACCGAATGGCTGATATAAGGCAATATGCTCGACGATCGAGCGAAAGGAGAGAACATGCCGCTTGTTAAAGCGCCGCAAGGCGAATCTATGACAGTAATACGCGTGGCTGCGGACGTTAAGACGCGCCGTCATCTCGAAAATCTCGGCATAATGTCCGGAGCGGAGCTGACCCCGCTTTCTTATTCGGACGGCAACATGATCGTTCGAGTTCACGATTCGCGTATCGCGCTCGATCGTGATATCGCTCAGAATATTATCGTACGTAAAAGCCCGATGTTCGCATAGGCTGTTTTGCCGCGGCTCGGGTTTGTTTTTACATATCGGTTAGCAGTTGCGAACCGACTAATACATTACAAGGATGTGTGTTATGAAAACCGAAAAGAAGCTGTCCGCATTCGTTGCGGGCGAAAACGGCACGGTCAAGTCTGTCGCGAGCGAGGGAAGGCTTCGGCGCAGGCTGTTCGACATGGGCATAACGCCGGGCGCGGAAATAGCCATGCGCAAGGTCGCGCCGCTCGGCGATCCTATCGAGGTGAATGTGCGCGGCTATGAGCTTACGCTGCGCAAGTCGGAAGCGGAATGTGTTGTAATGTCCGTCGAAACCGCGGATTGAGCGGGCAATCTCTTATGTAACGGCGTATGCGCTTCGCGGTAATGCGGTTGAGATTCTTCGTCGGGCTTCGTCCTCGTTCGGAATGACAATAAGAAATGGCGGCTGCGCCGTTTACCCTTAACATCATTGTCGTTCCGAGCGTAGCGTGCAATCCGCAAATTCATAAAATCGTTTGGGCGCGGCGGTAATAACAGTCAAATGCGCGACGGCGGAAATGTGCAGCCGTTGCGTAAATAAATATATGGAAGGTATATATGAAGATAGCACTGATCGGCAACCCCAACTGCGGGAAGACGACGCTTTTCAACAGGCTTACGGGCAGCACGGCGCATGTCGGAAACTGGCCGGGCGTGACCGTCGAAAAGCGCGAGGGCACGTACAAGGGGCTTAAAAAGCAAACGGCGGAGAAGATAGAGATCGTCGATCTTCCCGGTATCTATTCGTTGTCGCCGTATACGCCCGAGGAGATAGTATCGCGCAATTACATGATCGATGAAAATCCCGATCTTGTGATAAACATAGTTGACGCTACCAACCTCGAACGCAACCTCTACCTGACGACTCAAGTGCTCGAAGCGGATATTCCAGTGATCGTCGCGCTCAACATGACTGACGCATTGAAGCGCAAGGGCGACGAGATCGACGCCGACGGACTGTCCGCCGCGCTCGGCGTGCCCGTTATGCCGATAAGCGCGCTCAAGGGCACGGGAGTAAAAGACATGATGGCGCGCGCTGCCGAGTGTGCCAAAACTTCGAGAACGGGCGTAAGCGTGCTTGAAGAAACGGCGCTGTATCCGTTTGTCGAACGCGTTCGTTCTGTGCTCGAGGCTGAAGGCGTTACAAACCCGCTGTTCCATGCTTCAAAGCTGATCGAGGGCGATTCCGCCGAATGTGCGCGGTTCCCTATGATCGCCGAGGCGTTCGAAAACATCAAGACTCGGCTGCCCGACGACGGTTACGGCGGAGATTGCGAGGCGAGCGTAGCGGATGCACGATACCGTTACATAGCGCGAAACTATTCGCCGTGCTTAAAGCGCAAGGTTCACGCCGCGTCTATGTCGCGGTCGGACAAAGCGGACAAGGTTCTCACGCACAGGATATGGGCGATACCTATTTTTATTCTTATAATGTTTGCCGTGTTCCATATAACGTTCAGCGAGGACGTGCTTTTTCTCAATTCGCTGTTCGGCGTGACCGTGGATAACGAACTGTTTGCCGCGGCGCTTAGGGTCGATCCCGGTGCGGGCGGCGTGCCGAGCCTCGGCGTGTGGTTGCAAAGTTTGCTCGGGTGGGGTACGGGCAGTCTGATAGACGTGACTGCGAGCGGCTTGGAAGCGGCTGGCTATGCCGATACGTGGGTGTCGGGCTTTTTGTGCGACGGACTTTTGTCCGGCATAGATTCGGTGCTCAGCTTCGTGCCGCAGGTGCTGTTGCTGTACTTATTCCTTTCTATTCTCGAGGACACCGGATATATGGCGCGCGTGGCGTTTATACTCGACCGTGCGTGCAGAAGATTCGGACTGTCGGGCAGAGCGTTTATGCCGCTTCTGATGTGCTTCGGCTGCGCCGTGCCCGGGATCATAGCCACTAAAGCGCTCGAAAACGAAAAAGAGCGCAGAATGACGATCATGCTGTCTCCGTTCTTTTCGTGCGGCGCCAAGCTGCCGATATGGGCGACGTTCGCGAGCGTGCTCGCAAGCAATTATTGGGGCGGTTACGGCGATTTAACGGTGTTTATAATGTACTTTATGGGCATTGCCGTCGCTATAATAGCTGCTGTGATACTGAAAGCGACCGCGCTTAAAGGCGATCCGCCGCCGTTCATTATGGAGCTTCCGTCGTATCACCGTCCGCAGTTCAAATCGACGATGATCCACTTGTGGGACAAGGCAAAGCATCTGTTAGTGCGTACGGGTACTGTCATTGCGGTGTCTATAATCGTGATATGGTTTTTGTCGTCGTTCGGTAAAGGCGGATATTGCTCTATAGACGACAGTATTCTCGGATACATAGGTAAAGGCATGCAGTATTTGTTCTATCCCGTATTTGCCGCGCCCAACGGATTCGTAAGCACTGCTGCGTGCGACAAGTATGCGTGGCGGTTCGTAGTCGCGGCGATCACGGGACTTATAGCGAAAGAGATGGTCGTGGCGACGCTCGGCACGGTGTCGGGGCTTGACGGCGACGCTATCTTGGAAGGTGCGGCTACCGACGCGGATTCTCATGCGTTCAACGCGATGCTCGGAACGATGACGCCCGCCGCCATGTTCGCATATATGGCGTTCAACCTGTTCAGCGTGCCGTGCATGGCGGCAGTGGGCGCGGCTATGGGCGAGCTCAACTCCAAAAAGCACACGGCGCAGGCGATAGGCTTCTGGCTTTTGACATCGTATGCGGTGAGCTTCGTCGTGTTCTGGCTGGGCAATTTCAATACTTACATGTGGGGCATGAGCGTGGGCGTCACGATAGTGCTCGCGGCTCTAATCGCGCTGCTCGTGTGGAAGCTCGTCAAGAACGGCAAAGCCGCCAAGAAAGCCGCGGCGGCGATAAACGCGGGCGTGCTTGCGGAAACTGCTGCTACAGACATAGAAAGAGAGGATAAATAGATTATGGATTGGCTCGAAATACTGTTGATAATATTGATAATTCTGTTCGTCGGCGGCTATGTCGCTTGGCGTGTAGTCAAAGCCGTGCGCAGTAAGCGCGGAAAATCTACGCGCTCCGCGTGCGGCGGCGGATGCTCGTGCTGTGCGGCGAGCGGATCGTGTCCGCACGCAAACGGCGCAGCCGCGCAATCGGACGACGACGTTATGCCTGCGATAGAAGTGCAGTCCGAAGTGTCCTGCGACTTTTCCGACCTCGTCGAAGATGCGAAAAAGCGCAGCGACGGCAAAGACTGAATAATCGCGGTATCTTTCTTACCGATAAATTTCAAACGGGAACACGGCGTGCGTTTTGCGTGTAGCGCCGTGTTTTCGTTTGCGCGATTCAAGTAAGCATACCGTCAAACGTCGCGTCGAATATTTGCATAGCATGACGCGTGCGGCGGTCGTGCAGATATCAGCCGTCGCGAAAAGAGCTATGGGAAGAAAGGGGCAATGCTACGGATATAGCGTTTCGGTATTTGCCGACGCTCGCAAAGCGGGCGCTTTTTTATTTGTTTTCGCTTGAAATATGCCGTCGCGTGTGATATAATCTTGTGAATGGATAGGCGAACCAAAAATGCGGTAGTCACACTTGCGGTGGGGCTTGCGCTCAATATTTTGCTCGGCACGACGAAACTTGTCGTCGGCATACTTTCCGAATCGACGTCGGTGTCGTCCGACGCTCTGAACAATCTTTCGGACGCCGCAGTATCCGTTGTTACCATAATCGCCGCGGCGCTTGCCGCGCGCGCCGCCGATCACGACCATCCGCTCGGTCACGGGCGTTACGAATACATAGCGACGTTTGTGCTCGGCGCCGTCATCGTCGCAGTCGGCGCGGAAGTGCTCATAGGCGGGATCAAGCGCATTATCGTGCCTGCCGACGTTGAGTTCGGGATTATGTTGTGGGTGGCGCTCGGCGCGTCTGTCGCCGTCAAATCGTTTATGGCGGCGTTCTATTTTGTGCGAGGCAAACGTACCGGCTCGGAAACAGTCAAAGCCGCGGCGGTCGATTCCGTATCGGACGTGGCAGTTACGTCTGCGGTGCTCGTTTGTGCCGTAACGGAAAAATTCACGGGCGCGCACATAGACGGCTACGCTTCCGTTGCCGTAGCGGTCGTTATTATAGTGTTTGCGCTGCGCATACTCAAGCGCACGGTCAGCAGGCTTTTGGGCGAACGTCCCGAGCCGGAGCTTGAAAAAAGAGTGCTCGATATTATTACTTCCGCACCCGAAGTTTTGTCCGTGCACGACCTTATAATCAACGATTACGGTGCGGCTAACAAGACGGGCGAGGCGGACGCGGTGTTTCCCGCCGAAATGAGTTTCGTGGACGTCCACGCGGCGTGCGACAGGCTGGAACGCGAGGTTGCTCATTGCGCCGGCGTCAGGCTGTGTATCCACGCCGATCCGCTTATCACCGACGACGCGCGGCTTGTGGATATCCGCGAACGCGTAGACGGAGTGCTCGAAGCGTACGGCGCTACGGCGCACGACCTTTCCATAGAGGATTGCGAAAAATGCGTAGAACTGCACGTAAAGCTTCCGAGCGACAAACTGCCGCGTGCGGAGATAGTCGCGCAGGCGGAAGCGGAAGTTCGCGCTGTCGTGCCGTCGTATAGCGTGAAGATACTCGTCGATTATATTTAGCCGAGGTTGTAACAATGCGGACGAACAAGACGAAAAAGGTCATTATCGGAATGTCGGGCGGCGTCGATTCGGCGGTGGCGGCGTATCTATTGAAGCGCGACGGCTATGACGTCGTCGGGCTTTTTATGCATAATTGGGAAGAGGACGGCGAATGTCCCGCTGCCGACGACTGGCGTGATGTGACCGCCGTGTGCGACAAGCTCGGCATCGAATGTTATTCTGTCGATTTTGCGGGCGAGTATGCCGACGGCGTGTTCGAATACTTTTTGAGCGAGTACCGCGCATACCGCACGCCCAATCCCGACGTTTTGTGCAACCGCGTGGTCAAGTTCGGCGCGTTCCGCGATTACTGCATCAGGCTTGGTGCGGATATGATAGCTACGGGGCACTATTGCAAGCGCGACGGCGACAGACTGCTGCGTGCCGCAGACGCAGGCAAAGATCAGTCGTACTTTCTCAATCAGGTAAAAACCGAACAGCTTTCGAACGTTCTGTTTCCGCTTGCCGATATGCAAAAGAGCGAGGTCAGAACATTGGCGCGTGAGCTCGGACTGCCCGTTGCCGAAAAAAAAGACAGTACCGGTATTTGTTTTATCGGCGAACGCAAGTTCAAAAAGTTTCTTTCGTCGTTCCTTCCGGCACAGCGCGGCGACATAGTGGACGTGTCCGGAAACGTCGTGGGCGTTCACGACGGACTTATGTATTATACGCTCGGGCAGCGGCGCGGGCTTGGTATAGGCGGCGTGCGCGGCGAAGCGGGGCGGTGGTTCGTGCTCGATAAAGATGTTAAAAACAACAGACTCGTCGTTTCGTGCGGCGACGAGTCGGCGCTGTTTTCGCGCAGTCTCGTCGGTTCGGGACTGAATATCATAGGCGCGTTCGATATGCCCGAAACACTCGCGTGCACGGCTAAAACGCGTTACCGTCAGCCCGATCAGGCGGCGACGCTTACCGTTTCGGGCGACGGGGGATTCACGCTCGCTTTCGAAGATCCGCAGCGCGCCGTAACGCCCGGGCAGTACGCGGGTATATATCTCGGCGAGCGGTGCTTGGGCGGCGGTGTTATAAACTCCGTATGCAAATAGCGCGACGCTTTGCGACAGGTGCCGAAGATCCGATTTCGACAAACAAAGCGCTTTACAAAAACGAACGCGCGTGGTAAAATACTTCAAACGGGTTGATTATCCGCGAGTCTTATGCGGAAAAGGAGTTGTTATGCCGTTATCGTACTATTTTTCGGATCCCGATATAGCTATTTACACGATTTGCGGATGTCTGTTTATACCGATGCTGATAATAAGCATTATCGTACAGATCAGGGTGCAGACGGTATTTGCCAAGTATAACGCGTTTCCTAGCTCGTCGGGCATATCGGCGCAATCGTATGTGCGTAATTTTTTGGAAACAAACGGCGTTCACGGAATAAAATTCGCGGCGGTGCGCGGTTCGCTTACGGACAACTTCAATCCGCGCACTAACACTATTTCACTCTCCGATTCAGTGCGCGGCTCGGCGGCGGTCGGCGCTATAGGGGTTGCCTGCCACGAAGCCGGACATGCCATCCAACACGCGAAAAAGTATTTTTTTTCGTCGGCACGGCTCAAACTCGTTCCTATAGTCAATGTCGCAAGTTCGTTGATGTGGCCGATATTCATTATCGGCTACGTGCTCGGATTTGCTTCGCCGTATAATTCGATAGGACGCATATTTATAATCATGGGACTTGTTGTCATGGGATTGTCGCTTTTGTTTGCGCTCGTCACTCTTCCTACCGAGTTCGACGCGAGCCGACGGGCGTACAAGTATCTTAAAACGTGCCTGCTTCCCGATGAGGCGGCGGGAGTGAAAAAAGTGCTCAATGCCGCGGCTATGACATACGTAGCTTCGTTCATGATGACGTTTTTGCAGTTTTTGCGGTTGCTTGCGCTTTTGCGCATCGGAAGCCGCAGGAGATAACGGTGCTTTTACGGCAGGTATAGTATATAAGCAAAACAGGGCTTTTTTAAGCCCTGTTTTTGTTTGCGCTCGCTTATGGCGGCGCTACTCTTCACATTCGACGATATTGTCTATAAACTCGTCTTTGAGCGTGTAGGAGTGCAGATGCGTTTTGCCGTTCTTATCTATAAGATAGAACTTTGCCGAATCGTCCCAATAACATTCGGCGATGCGGTCGTAATCGTCGAAGAACGCGGCGAGATCGGACTTGCCGATGGTTGCGCGCAGCGATTCGCTCAGCATTGCGTAAGCCGCATTCACATCGCCGTTTTTAACGAGGTTGAACAGACGCGTGATCCGACCCGATGTCGCCGTGCTTTGCTTATCTGCGCTGCCGTATACTATCATGTATCTCGGCGCAAGCGTAAGAAGATAGTGGTCGTCGCCCAACCGCAGTCCCGAACACAGTTCGTCGGAAACGTTGTCGGCGCCGTTCAGCTTGACGGTGTACGGCAAAAGCGTGTGTTTAAGCGGCAGTACGGTAATGTATACTACGTCGTATTCGGACATCGTAAGACTGTCTACGCGTTCGTACATGACGCCGTTTATAAAATATATACAGTCGAATTCGCTTTTTATGTGCAGTTCCATACGCTATTTTTATGATTCGCCGAGCGCGCGTATGTATATTTCGCCGATATTATGTCTATCATTTTACGGACGGAGGTGTACACGTATACGATGAATATCAAAAACAACAATAACTGGACGATACAGCAAACGGTCGATCTTTTTAAGCTGTGCGAACGTGCGCGCGGGCGTGGCGAAAGTCTCACCGTGGCGTTCGAAGAAACGGCGCGAAAGACGGGGCGCTCGGTGAATTCGGTGCGCAATTATTATTACGGTCAGTCCAAGACGTTCGAGCTTGTTCCCGAGGTGGCGGAACGGTTGGGTATCCGTCCCGCAGGCGTGAGACGCGACGGGTTTGTGCCGTTTACGCAGTCCGAAGTCGAAGAGCTTATAAAAAACGTGCTCACGGCAAAGGGCAGGGGCAAGAGCGTGCGGGCGGCTATATTCGATCTTGCCGGCGGCGACGCAAAAAAAGCGCTGCGCTTGCAGAACAAGTACCGTTCGGTGTTGCGTTCGCATCGCGCGCTCGTGGAAAACATTATGCGCTCGCTCGATGCGGAAGGTATTCCGTACCGCGATCCGTACGAAAAACAGTCCGGCGGTGATAATTTCGCGCGGCTGACCGAATATATTGCGGCGCTCGATTCGGCGCGCGTCGGCAAGTTTCTTTCGCTTATAGAAAAACTGACCTGACTCAATGCGTAAAAGCTGTAAGGCGGGATCGCATGCGGGCGGCGGCATTTTGCCGCCGCTTTTCGCGTTAGTGATAAGTGTTCTGTCGTTCGGCGATGTGCGCGCAAAACGCTTGATATTTTTTATGCGGTGTGTTAAAATCATTACAGCAAATTTTACGGGGAAAGTTTCGGCATCATGGATTTGGCTAAAGACAGAAACGGAAAAACCGAGGCGGAGTTTTTGCGTGAATATGACGTTACTAAGTATTTCCGTCCGTCGGTGACCGTTGACGCGGCGACAGTCGCTAAGACCGCGCGCGGGTATAAGGTGCTTCTCGTAAAGCGCGGCGGGCATCCGTATATAGGTTCGTGGGCGCTGCCAGGAGGATTTGTCGAACAGAACGAGCCGTGCGAAGCCGCTGCAGCACGCGAGCTTTATGAAGAAACGGGCGTTTCCGGTGTTGCGCTTAGACAGCTTGTAGCGGCGTCCAAGCCGGACAGAGATCCGCGCTGGCGGAATATTACGGTCGTTTTTTACGGGCTTGCAGACCGCGAAATCGCGGCAGTCGGCGGCGACGATGCGGACAAAGCGGAATGGTTCGAGCTTGCATGCATTCAAAAAGATTCTGTCGTGAACGTCGAGCTGTCCCGTTGCGGACAGACGTTCGGCGCCGTGCTCGACGTCAAGCGCGATGCATTCGGACGCATAGACCTTAATGCGACGAAGATAATCGAACGCGGAATAACGGCGTTCGACCATGCCGCTATACTCGCATACTTGTTCGAAGAGTTGGAACGCTCAAATCAATTTAAGGAGAAAAAGCAGTGAAAATAAGTCTTGTGGCAACGGGCGGAACGATAGGCAGCCGTCCCGTCAAAGGCGTAATGACAATATCCGACGCTGCGACCGAACAGATCGCGTCCATTCTCGACGCCGACAGCGTGTTCGGCACGTTTAAGATACACAGCGCAAATGTCGATATCGCCGACCTTAATATGCTTCGGCGCACTATCGAAAGCGCGCTCGCGACAAATCCCGACGGTGTGATAATAACGCATGGTACGGATACGCTCGCGTATTCTTCTACATACCTCGCGTACGCGTTTGCCGATACGCGCATACCTATAGTAATGTGCGCCGCGGACAATCCGCTCACGGCGGACGACAGCAACGGGTACGTAGTTTTGTCTGCGGCAAGGAGTTTTCTTCGCAGCGGTAAGCCCGGCGTGTATGTGCTGTACCGCAACCCCGGCGAGGCGGTAAAACTCCACCACGGCGCTCGGCTCATTCCCGCGCACATGTACGAAAACTTTTACTTTTCGATAGGCGAGGGCGTGGCGTTCAAGGACACCGGACTGATGAAGGGCATGAATTTCGATCTTTCGGACGGCAGAAAAGTGCTTTGCATAACGCCGTATGTGGGGATAGATTACGACGCGTTCGATATGACCGATTATGCCGCGGCGGTACAGGTCGGATACCATTCGGGCAGCGTCAACGTCGCAAAGCTGGGCGCGTTCGCTTCCGATCATCCCGATATTCCCGTGTATTTCACGGCGGGGCGCAAGAATTACGACCCGAAACTGTTTCCGCAAAACGTGGTGCAGTGCCGCGGCATAACGCAGACTGCGCTGTATATAAAACTGCTCGTCGGGCTCAAAAACAAAGTGCGCGATCTCACGTCGTTTGTAATGAAGAACGCTTGCGGCGAGATCGTTTCGTCGGCGGAGTAGGTGCGCGTTATGAAAAACAGATATGTTCCCGAACCGATAGATACGAGCGACGTGGAAGTGGGCGCCGAAGTGCTCGCCGTCGCCGAGCTTCTCGCCGAAAATACTCACGAAGTGTGGGCTAAGGGCAGAGCGGACGAAGGCTGGGTCTACGGCGAAAAGCTCGACCGCGAAAAAAAGATACACCCTCTGCTCGTGCCGTACTCGGAACTTCCCGATAGCGAAAAGGAATACGACAGGCGCACTTCGATAGAAACGCTCAAACTTTTGATAAAGCTCGGCGTTAAGATCGGCAATGACTGAAGATAGGAAATAAGGATGAGATTCTTCACGTCGCTCGCTGCGCTCGCTTGTTCAGAATGACAAACATATCAGCTGTGTCATTCCGAGCGCAAGCGGGCAATCTCTAAGTAACGTTGTTCGCGCTTCGAGTTTATTCGTCGTTACTCCATTCCACAAGCTCGTCGAGCGTTATATCGAATATGTCCGCTAACTTGCACAGCGTAATTATATCGGGCGTGCTGTACCCGTTTTCGTAATTGCTTATAAGGCTCGCTTTCCCGCAAAGTTTTTCCGCGAGCGCGCTCTGCGTCAGCCCCAATCTTAACCGATTATATTTTATATTTTCCGCAAGGCGCATTTTCATATTGTATATATTTTACAAGTATCTTGAAAAATATTGTTTGGGTTACAAGAAACTTGTAAAACAAGCGATATGTTATTTGATTAAGTCTCTTCCAATAAGTTCGTCTATCGAAATTTCGAAAATATCCGCAAGTAACCAAAGGGTTAAAATATCAGGTGTGCTTACATGGTTCTCATAATTACTTATAAGGCTTTTTGTACTGAATAAACGATCGGCTAATTCGCTTTGCGTTAAATTAAGTCTATGACGATGAAATCGTATATTTTCAGCGATTTTCAACTCCATATACTTGACTATTTTACAAGTATCTTGTATAATTTTGTTAAAAGTACAAGATTCTTGTACATAGGGAGATTTAGCATGAATAACCAAATAGCTGTAAAAGAGTATAAATCATCCGACTGTTTGCTCGCAAATGCGTGTAAAGAATTTTTTCATGGCAAAACGCACAACAAAATTTGTGATGCATTCATAGATTTTATTTGCAAACAAGCAAATGGTAAAGGTATGTACGCTGAAAAAATCAAAGATGCTTTGAATAAAGAACTGTTGATATTAGGCAGATTATTCATGATGGATAAATGGAACAATTTATTCAGGTATATTTACAGCAATATGGGTTTGTGTTTGTCGCTTGCAAATAAAGTAAACTCTGATTATTCGGCAGAGATGTGTCTTATGTGGCATGATTTTGTGTACGAAAAAGCAGAAGAAGTAAAGGGCGAATAGAAAACTGTTTCCATGTCATTGGGTTGGGAATATATAGCTTTGCTTTTTGTCTATGGTTGAGATTCTTCACTTCGGGCTTCGCCCTCGTTCAGAATAAGCCTGCGGCTTGCTTCGTAGGACAAGAGAGATGTTTGGTTGGCATCTCTTTTATTGTGTCATTCCGAGCGTGAGCGAAGAATCTCGTGCGTAATGTATTAGCGCTTCGCGCATTAAAGTTGGGATTCTTCACTTCGTTCAGAATGACAAGACTTTTTATTGTTAACGCTGTTCGTAGTAGCTTCTCGCCGTAAGGCGAGCTAACGTCGAACATTTGGTTCGTCAATCGAAATAAGTCAGATCGCCCGCGCACTCGCATATGCCGAGTTTTTGCGCGCATTTTTCGCAATAGCATTTTCCGCAATCGCCGCAGTGCAACAGCGTTTCCGTGGGGAATTCTCCGTAACAGTAATCGCATTTACGTGTTTTCATACGATTAGTGTGTTTAACGTTGCGCATTTTATACAAAAGCGGCGTGCGGCGCGTTTGTCGAAAATACTCGACTCGTGCGTATCGCGACAATTAAAAATAAATATGCGCGCTATTCCCTTGCTTTTCGGCTGTTTTTGTGATAAAATGAAAATCGGTGCAATCGGTCGCGTCGTAACGGCGCGCAAGACATTGTAACACTTCGAATAACATGCGGCGCCCGTCGCCGTCGGGAAGTATTATGGGATTGATTTCTTTTATCACAGGCAGCGACAACCGTCGCAACGTAAAGCGGCTCGCGGCAAAAGCCGAGCAGGTTTTGGCGCTCGAACCCAAGTTCGCGTCCATGACGGACGACGAGCTTCGCGGCATGACCGAACAGTTCAAGAAGCGGTACAGCGAGAATTTCGAAACGCTCGACGACTTGCTTCCCGAAGCGTTCGCCGTCGTTCGCGAAGCGGGTAAGCGCGTGCTCAATATGCAGCACTTCAAAGTGCAGATAATGGGCGGTATAGCGCTTCATCAGGGACGTATAGCGGAGATGCGTACGGGCGAAGGTAAAACGCTCGTGTCGACGCTGCCGGCATACCTGAACGCGCTCACGGGGCGCGGCGTGCATATAGTAACCGTCAACGACTATCTCGCGCGACGCGACGCGGAGTGGATGGGCAAGATCCACAGATTTTTGGGGCTTACCGTAGGTGTAGCCGTTTCCGGAATGAAGCCGGACGCCAAGCGCGCCGCATACAACTGCGATATAACGTACGGAACAAACAACGAATACGGCTTCGACTATCTGCGTGACAACATGGTGGTGCGCCGTGCCGACATGGTGCAGCGCGATCTTGCGTTTGCCATAATCGACGAGGTAGACTCCATACTTATCGACGAGGCGCGTACGCCGCTCATCATTTCGGGACGCGGCGGCAAGAGCAGCGAGATGTACAGCCGTGCCAACCGTTTTGCGCGGCGGCTCGTTAAGGACGAAGATTACGAGATCGACGAAAAGAAGCGTGCCATAAACCTTACCGAAAAGGGCATAGAGCGCGCCGAAACTTATTTCGAGGTGGAAAATCTCGCGGACGTAGAGAATACCGAGCTTTATCATTACATCAATAATGCGCTCAAAGCCAACTTCGTCATGCACCGCGATCAGGACTATATAGTCAACGACGGCGAAGTCGTAATAGTCGACGAGTTTACCGGTCGTCTTATGATCGGCAGACGGTACAACGACGGATTGCATCAGGCTATCGAAGCCAAAGAGAACGTTCGCATACAGTCGGAGAACAAGACGCTCGCGACCATTACTTTCCAAAACTATTTCAGACTGTACGACAAGCTGTCGGGCATGACGGGTACGGCAAAGACCGAAGAAAACGAGTTCCGTTCCATTTACAAGCTCGACGTAGTTACCATTCCCACCAACGTGCCGAGCAAGCGCGTGGACGAAAACGATCTGCTGTTTACGACTGCCGCAGGCAAAACGCGCGCGATAGTTGCGGACATTAAGGAATGTTACGAGCGCGGACAGCCCGTTCTCGTGGGTACTACCAACGTAGAAAAGAGCGAAGAGCTTAGCAAGATATTGCGGCGCGAAAAGATCCCGCACAACGTACTCAATGCGAAAAACCACGCAAAGGAAGCTATGATCGTCGCACAGGCGGGCAGGCTTCATCAGGTAACGATCGCTACCAATATGGCAGGACGCGGTACGGACATCATGCTCGGCGGTAACGCCGAATTTATGGCGAAAGAACGGCTCGCAAAGGACGGATTCGAGGAAGCCGATATAGATATGGCGGCTTCCGTATTCCCGTCGGATAAGCCCGAAGTCGTGCAGGCGCGCGAGCTGTATAAAAAGTATATGACCGAGATAAAGACCGAAGTGGACGAGGAAAAAGAGCAAGTCATCGCATACGGCGGTCTGCGCATTATCGGCACCGAACGGCACGAATCGCGCCGTATCGACAATCAGCTTCGCGGACGTGCGGGACGTCAGGGCGATATGGGTTCGTCCATATTCTATCTTTCGGCGGAAGACGACGTGCTGCGGCTGTGGGGCGACAGGCTCAAAAAGGTCATGGCGATGTTCCACGTGGACGAGGACACGCCGCTTTCCGCGAAAATGCTGTCGCGCCAAATAGAGAACGCGCAGCGCAATATCGAAGGGCGAAACTTCTCCGTGCGTAAGTCCGTTCTCGAATACGACAACGTAATGAACAAACAGCGCGAGATCATCTATGCCGAGCGCAGCAAGGTGCTCAAAGGCATGCCGATGCGCGACGAGATACTCAAGATTATGCGCGACAGATGCGATTTTACTGTCGCCGAATATACCGATCCCAAGGTGGACAGCGAGGATTGGGAGAGCGAAGAGCTCAACAAAGAAATTGAGCGCAAACTGCTTCCCGGCGAGCACGAATTCTTCTCGGCGGAAACGCTCAAAAACAATATGCCCGACGAACTTAAAAATATGCTGTACGATGCGGTAGTTTCGGTGTATCAGCATAAGATCGACGAGGCGGCGGAGCACAATGTGGACTTCGAGGAGATCGAGCGTTACGTAATGCTGCGCGTGGTCGATCAGAAGTGGATGGATCATATCGACAATATGGACGCGCTCAAGAGCGGCATAGGACTCAAAGCGTACGGACAGCAAGATCCCGTTATCGCGTATCAGCGCGAGGGATTCGATATGTTCGACGAGATGATACGGAAGATACACGAGGACGTTGTATCCATGCTCATGCATGCCAACGTCGAGTATCCGCCCGAGCCGCCCAAAAAACAGGATCAGCCCGAACTGATAGCGAGCCACGGCGGCGAAGAGGTCAAGCCCGAAAAGAAGCCCGACGTGACGCCCAAGTCGCAGCGCGTCGGACGTAACGATCCGTGCCCGTGCGGCAGCGGCAAAAAGTATAAGAACTGCTGCGGCAAGAACGAAGAATAATTATCGACGGCAATGAACCGCATTGCCTAAAATCACAGCGGTAGAAACCTATGGATCTGGAAGAGTGTAAAAACAGAATACGCGAAGC
Source organism: uncultured Christensenellaceae bacterium (assembly GCA_910587455.1). Taxonomy (GTDB): domain Bacteria; phylum Bacillota; class Clostridia; order Christensenellales; family Pumilibacteraceae; genus Anaerocaecibacter. The sequence goes on from CAJULK010000009.1 coordinate 49,821, forward strand.
GCGCGGAATGATATCCGACGCTTACACCGCAGTCGCGCCCGACAAACTGAAAGCGCGGCGCGCGGAGCTTTCCGAGCGTCAGAACGATCCGACGCTTTATTCCGATCCCAAGGCGGCACAGGCTGTAAACAGCGAAGCCAAATATATCGACGGGACTTTCGAAAAATTCGACAGGCTTTTCAAAACGGCGGACGATCTCGACGCCATGGCGGAACTGCTCGAATCGGAACACGATCCGGAACTTATGCAGGAGCTTTTCGACGAAACGGATAAGCTCGTTTCGGACGCCGACGGCGCGCAGATAGCCGCGCTTTTGAAAGGCGAATACGACAAGTCCGACGCGATACTGTCGTTGCACGCGGGCGCGGGCGGCACGGAAGCACAGGATTGGGTGAGTATGCTTTTTCGTATGTACCGCATGTACTGCGAAAAAGTCGGTTATTCGGTAGACGTGCTCGATCGTCTCGACGGCGACGAGGCCGGGATAAAAAGCGTTACGTTCGCTTGCCGCGGCATGAATGCTTACGGATACCTTAAAGCCGAAAAGGGCGTGCACCGACTCGTTCGGATTTCGCCGTTCGACGCCAACGCTCGGCGGCATACGTCGTTTGCGAGTCTCGAAGTAATGCCCGAGATCAAAGACGATATTACGGTCGTTATAAATGCCGATGAAATTCGAGTGGATACATTCAGAAGCAGCGGTGCGGGCGGACAGCACATAAACAAGACCGACTCGGCGATACGTATCACGCATTTCCCGACGGGGATAGTCGTCACCTGTCAGAACGAGCGCAGTCAGACGCAAAACCGCGAAATGGCTATGACTATGTTAAAGAGCAAACTCGTGGAACTGAAAGAGCGCGAAGCAGCCGAAAAGGCGGCGAGCATAAAGGGCGATCTCAAAAAAATCGAGTGGGGCAGTCAGATACGTTCGTACGTGTTTCAGCCGTACACTCTCGTAAAAGATCACCGTACGGGGTTCGAGGATTCGGATATTCAATCCGTTATGGACGGGGATTTGGAGGGATTCATAATAGATTACCTCAAAAAGAGCGGTTGAACCGCATGAAAATTCGTCTTAAACAAACTTGCGCATGTGCGCATATGTGCGTAATACAGTAAAAACCCAAATGAAAGACAATCCGACAATATTAGGAATAGAAACATCGTGCGACGAAACGTCTGCGGCGGTGCTGCGCGGTGACGAACTTCTTTCAAACGTTATCTCATCGCAGATAGAGATACACCGTAGGTTCGGCGGCGTCGTACCAGAAATAGCGTCGCGCAACCATTTGACGGCGATACTTCCCGTGATAGACGAAGCGCTCGAAAAAGCGTGCGTATCAAAGTCCGATATAGACGCAATAGCCGTCACGTACGGCGCGGGGCTTGTAGGCGCGCTGCTCGTAGGCGTATCGGCGGCAAAGGCGCTCGGCTATGCGCTCGGAGTGCCCGTATACGCAGTCAATCATATCGAAGCGCATATTGCGGCAAACTATATCAGTACGCCCAAGCTCGAACCGCCGTTTCTCGCTGTGGTCGCGTCGGGCGGGCACAGCGGCGTAGCGCGTGTGGACGGGCGTAATGAGTTTCGTATGCTCGTTTCCACTTCGGACGACGCGATAGGCGAAGCGTTTGACAAAGCGGCGCGTGCACTCGGTTTGCCGTATCCCGGCGGACCGGAGATAGATAAGCGCGCAAAGCTCGGCAAGCCTGTCATAGAGTTTACGGACAGAAGAAAAAAACATTCGGAGCTGAGCTATTCGGGGCTGAAAACTGCGGTGGTCAACTACTTGCATACTCTCGAACAGCGCGGCGAATCGCCCGTCGTAGAGGATGTTTGCGCGTCGTTCCAGCGCACCGCCGTCGATATGCTTGTCGGATTCGCAACGGCGGCGATAGACGAAACGGGCATAAAAACGGTGGTTGCCGCGGGCGGAGTGTCGGCTAATTCGTACCTGCGCGAAAAGCTCGCGGCAGAAGCGAAACAGCGCGGCGCGGAATGTTATTTTCCGCCGATGTCGCTCTGCACCGACAATGCCGCAATGATATGCGCGCGTGCGCGCGATATGATTAAGGGCGGAGTGCCGCCTGCGGGACTCGATCTTAACGCCGTCAGTTATCTTAAAATTAAGGGTGGAGAAGAGTGATGAAAAAAAGAGGCGAACTCAACGATTCGGATAAAATATTCGTCACTGTTGCGCTGTGGATCGCGTGCATAACGGTGTTTGTAGTGGCATTGTCTTTGTACATGCTGCCTGCCGACGTAAGCATAATCGTCGTAAAAGACGGGCTTGCGGGCGGCAACAGCAAGTTCAACAACCTGATACTCATGCTCGCTTCGGCGGTGACTGCCGCTATCGTTATAATTTCCGCGCAGCTTAAACGTCGGGGAAAGATGCAGCGCAATTTCGCGTCGATAATGCTGTTCAGTATAATGCTGTCTTTGTGTATGGGCGGAGTTATCATTTACGGCATAATTAACCAATTCGTGGCGAGCGGTGTCCAACAGAGCGTAAATTACAACGGGCTGATCGTACTGTTTACCGCATTTGCGCTGTCCGTCGTTTCGGCTTGTTTTCCGAAGATCGTTCATACCGAAAAATACGAAGCACGCGCTCCGTCTGCGGCGCGCAGAGTGCTCGAAACGCGATGGGCGGTAGGCTCATACGGATATATACTCGTCGCCGTAGCATGTTGTTTTGTTCCAGGATTTTTCGTATATATACCGTTTGCGGCGGCGGTAGCGGTGCATGTGCTGTATCTTATAGCCGTTGTCAAATCGGGCAGAACGGAAGTGTTTTCGCAAGCTGACGATTAATTGCGGATCGATTAAATACAAAAACCCCCGACGCCGTGTCGGGGGTTTTTATGTGTAGCTGTGCCTATTTAAGATACGCAACTCCGCCGTAGGATATTTTTTCTCCGATCGCGGCGATTTCCGTTACGCTTTCGCGCATTCCGCTGTTCAGCCAATATTTAAGCAGCCCTATGAATCCGTTTGATACGAATATATAATAATAGTCGATCTTTGCGGCAGAGCAGTCGGGATACAGCTTGGACATGATAGAAATCACCTTGCTTCGTCCGGCTTCCATGGCGCGCGCGAAGAACGAATTGGCGCTCGAATGAGGCGCGTCCACAAGTAATTTGCATATGCCGACGTTGTGCGATACGAACTCGAAAAACATGACGTAAAAATTTTCGGTGGGTATGCCGTTGGCGTCTATCGCCGATTGCATGAGGAACTTGGTAAATTCGGTTTCCGCCTGCAATTCGATTTCTGTCAGTACGTCCTGAACCGAATCGTAATGATAATAAAAAGTCGCGCGGTTCACTCCTGCCGACTCGCACAGTCTCGTTGCGGAAATTTCGTCCAATTTTTCCGTTTCGAGCATTGTTACGAGCGCATTCTTGATTTTGTCCTTAGTTTTTAACTTTGTTCCGGTCATGTCTTTTTCCGATTTATAATTATATCTGTATTATACAGCTATTAAGACATAAAGTCAAGATTTTACGGCTTCGGCAATGGACTGTAGGCTATAAATTTTGCGTGCGCCGACGTCAAAACAGGCGCGCCCGTCCGCCCCCTATCGGTCTTACGAGTTTGATCGTATCGCCGTCAATGACTTCGTTGTCGGCAAACTCGGCGTCGTTGCCCGTGCAGTCGCAAACGTATTCCGCGAGTGCCGACAGAGTGTCTTTTCCGAGTACGCCGTCCGTTTTGGTGCGGTACAGTTTCGAATACAGCTTGTTTTGCAGATAGAATACGCCGCTGTCCGTCGATCCGAGCGTGAGCGGTCTGTCGCAGCCGCCCGTGAGATCACGCCACAGTGCGGCGGTTACGCCGTCTTTTTCGTTACGTCCGTTGCCGATGCACAGCCGCCTAACCGCTCTGTCCGTAGCCTGACCGTAAACGCCGTCCGCGCCGAGGCTGTTGCCGTAAAGGTTCAACAGGCATTGGAGCATTTTGACTTTTTTCCCACGCCGCGTCATGCACAGCATGGGATAAGCGTTGATGTCGTCGCGCACGATGTACGGCACATCGAAAAATTCGCACACCGCAAGCGCCGTGTACTCGGCAGTGCGTTCGGCATAGTCGCGATCGTATATCAGTTTCGCGTCGTCGAAGCATGTGACGTAGCCGCCGCTTACAACAGCCGTCGGACAGTTTGCGGCGGCGTAGCTGTCGTCGGAAACGAGTGTGACGGCGCCGCCCGAAAGTTTCAGCTTTGCGCAGACGTCTTCGCAGAATATTCGCGATCTTGCGGCGAACCGTCCGGCTGGACAGCCTACCGTTCGTCCGCTCACGTCGTTGAAACTTTTGCGCGAACCGAATGACGAGTAGGTGAGAACAATGCACGCGTCTACCGATGATTTGCCCATGCGCATGATGAAATCGTGAACGGGCTCGGCACGCGAATCGGCGTTAGCGTCTATTACATCTATTCCGCATCGCAAAAGCGCCGCGCCGAGCATATACTTGGCGGTGCGCGTAAAATGTTTGCCGTTGAATTTGGTATCTACGTACGGCATTAGCGGCGATACGCCGCAGCCTGCGTCGTCGTAAAGCGCGATCGTTATGTCTTCCATTCGTCAGTTACCTCTTATTATGACTATCATATATATTTATGCGCGTATGCCTGCAATAGTCCTTATGTTTTCGATTTTTAATTCATGGTAGAAAGGTAGGAAATGCGCTTGACATATAAGCTGGGCAATGTTACAATAATACTTATATGGAAAGGATTTTCGATGTGAGCGGAATGACTTGTGCGGCGTGTGCCGCGCATGTGGAAAAGGCGGTCAAAAAGATAGGCGCGGATAACGTATCCGTCAATCTTTTGATGAACCGCATGACTGTCGATACCGATATTTCCGATGAGGATATAATTCGGGCGGTGGAGAGTGCCGGTTACGGCGCGAGTCCGCACGGAGATCGGTCGGGCGGAACCGAAAAGTCGGGCGGCAAGACTGCGAAGAAATCGGATGCCGCGGCGGACGGCGCGCGCAAGCTGTTGATAAGGTTTATTGCGTCGCTCGTGTTTATGCTGCCGCTTATGTGGTTTTCCATGGGACATATGGCAGGCTTTCCGATGGGGGAGCTCGATCCGCATAAAGATCCCGCATCGTTTGCGCTTATTCAGTTAGTGCTTACTACACCCGTGCTTGTGATAAACGGCAGATTCTTCGCGGGCGGCGTAAAGTCGCTGCTGCACCGTGCGCCGAACATGGATACATTGGTGTCGCTCGGGTCGGGCGCGGCGTATATTTACGGGCTTGTAACCGTTTTCGTAATCAATGCACATGCCGCCGCAGGCGATATTCACGGCGGTTCGGAGCTTGCGATGAGCTTGTTTTTCGAATCTGCGGCGATGATACTTACGCTCGTCACGCTCGGTAAGTTTTTGGAAGCCAAGTCAAAGGGCAAGACTCGGTCCGAAGTGGAAAAACTCATGCGCCTTCGACCCAAGACGGCGACGGTGATCCGCGACGGCGCCGAGACGGTGATAAACGTTGACGAGATAGCAGCCGGAGATACCGTGATAGTTTTGCCGGGCGAATACGTGCCTTGCGACGGAGTTATTACGGACGGTGCGACCACGCTCGACAAATCGGCAATAACGGGCGAGTCGATTCCCGAAGAAGCGGTCACGGGCGGAAAAGTCACGTCCGCGTCGCTCAATCTTACGGGACGGTTTGCGATGCGCGCCGAAAAGGTGGGCGCGGATACGACGCTAAGCAAGATCATAGAGCTTATAGAAAACGCCGGCGGATCGAAAGCGCCTATACAAAAAATAGCCGACAAAGTATCGGTGGTGTTTGTGCCCGTAGTTTGTGCGCTTGCCGTAATCGCGTTTGTCGTTTGGATCTGCATATCTGATATCGGCACCGCGCTTACTATGGCTATTTCGGTGCTTGTAATATCGTGTCCGTGCGCGCTCGGGCTTGCTACGCCCGTTGCCGTCATGGCAGGCACGGGACGCGCCGCAGCTTACGGCGTGCTTGTCAAAAACGCGGAAACGCTGCAAAGCCTCGGCAAAGTGCAAATATTCGCGCTCGACAAGACCGCCACAATTACTGAAGGCAAGCCGCGCGTTACGAAGATCACCGCTTTCGAGGCAAACGATACGGACGAATCGACTGTGCTGCGCATAGCCGCCGCGCTCGAAACAACGTCAACGCATCCGCTCGCGCATGCCGTGACGGCAGCGTATGATGGAGAGCCTGCGACCGTTACGTCGAGTGAATACCGTATCGGTTTCGGCGTAATAGGTACGGTGGACGGCGTGGAGTATGCGCTAGGTTCGCCGAGGCTTATGAATGAATTCGGCGTGAAAGTTTCGCACGAGACTGACGCGCAGTGCGTATATCTTTGCAAGCGCGGTGTGCTTTTGGGCGCGATAGAAGTGGACGACGAAATCAAACAGTCGAGCAAGCGCGCCGTGGAACTGATGCTGTCTATGGGCGCGCGCGTTGTCATGCTCACAGGCGATAACGAGAAGCAGGCGCGGCGCGTAGCCGAGAAAGTCGGTATAAAAGAAGTGTATTTCAACGTTTTGCCCGAAGACAAGCTGAACATCGTAGAGAAGTTAAAAAAGGAAGGGCGCACGGCTATGGTCGGCGACGGTATAAACGACGCGCCCGCGCTTAAAGCTGCGGACGTCGGCATTGCGATAGGGTCGGGTACGGACGTAGCGATCGAATCGGCAGACGTCGTTCTCGTAAAGTCCGATCTTTCGGACGTGCCGCGCGCGGTATGCATTTCGCGCTACTCGCTCAGGAACATCAAACAGAATCTGTTCTGGGCGTTTATATACAATGCGCTCGGAATCCCGCTTGCGGCCGGAGTGTTGTACCCGTTGGGCGTAACGCTCGATCCGATGATCGCAGCGGGGGCAATGGCGTTTTCGTCGCTGTTTGTGGTTTGCAACGCGCTCAGGCTGACAGTAATGCGTTTCGACGACAAGCATGTGGAGAGAAAACTCGGAAAAGGTAAATCAAACCGCCTCGGCACGGATGGATCCTTGCAAATCTCGGGCGGAAAAGGAGATAACAATATGAAAACAACAGTGATCAAAGTAAGCGGCATGAGCTGTATGCACTGCTCGTCGCGCGTTCAAAAAGCGCTCGAAGCGCTCGACGGCGTAACGTCGGTCAAGGTCGAGCTCGAAAGCGGGCTTGCAACGGTAAGCGGCGATTTCGACGACGGCGCCGCGGTAAAGGCGATAGAGGACGCGGGCTACGACGCCGCGCTGTAACCGAAAAAAGCCGTTGCGAAAGAGAGTTTGTTATACGGCTTTCTTGTAAAAAAGAAATAGCCCGCTGACTTCGTATGCGAAGTGCAGTGGGCTTTACCTTTTAACGGTCAGATCGCTAAATAGAAATTTATATTATTCTGTTTTTGATAGTACGGCATATCTCGGAAAGATCTCCCGATACACCGTCGAATCGATAATCGCAAATTTCGTTATCGAACATACCGTGTTTGCGTTCGAGCATTTGCGCAACCGGCGCAGGCAGATTGCCGCACAGTCTTTTCTTGAAACGCTCTTTTATCGTATCGATATCCGCTTTGACAAGTATTTTGACAGCCTCATCGGGAAGCAAGCCGATATGCTCTTTTTCCGAAATGACATAGATAATATTTTTATCCGTAACTAACGCGTCTTTCAACTTCGTCTTAAACAACAGAATTGCTTCATTCTCCGATTTTGCCATTCTAAGATAATCTTTGCCTGTAATTATCTCTGCGCCTATTGTATTTTTTATTGCGTCGGCAAGTGTGGATTTCCCACTGCAGTTTTCTCCGATAATTCCGATTACCATATTCGTAGTACCTTTTTCAAATTACTGTCTATCTTAGTCACAGTATAGCAAAATAACGTCAAAAAAGCAAGGAAAGCAGCAATAATTTTTCCTTGCTTTTATCTCTATGTAATACACTGTAATAACGACTTGCGCTTTTGGTAAGGTATATGCGATCTTACTCGGTTTTGTATTCGGCATGAGCATAGTGCGCTTCAAACGAAAAGACAGTCTGATCGAGCTGTCTTTTCGTTTGAAAGTTTTTAATTGTCTGTCACTGCGCCTGCACCTGCGCCGCGTCGTAAGCGGTTTTCCATACGCGCTGCCACTGCACTCCGTCGGGGCGGTTGACCGTGTCGATAACATTGCCTTTGTCGTCTTTTACTACGGTTGCGAGCAGTCTGTCTGCAAACTGTTCGAGCGTAAGCGTGTATTCTTGCTGTTCGCTCGGTATAGGCTGTACGTTGCCGTTGTCGATAAGGTAATCGGTTCCCGAATATCCGTCTTTGCGTATGTACGAAACGCCGTTGTATGTGAACAGCGGGTAGTACTTCTTGTATGCGATGTAAGACAGTCCCGTGCTTTCGAGCTCGTTGCGCGCATACTCCGTAGGCGCGTTGTCGGGCGGGGGGATTGTATAATCGCTGTCTGCGTAGTATTTTGTCGGCGTGCTCGTATTGCGCAACGTTGCGTCGAGATTGACTTTTATCAGATTGTTTTGAATGCTCGTATCTACGTGCAGCGAACGTACATAGTTGTCGAAGATATTTTCGTCGCCGTCGTTTGCGCCGGTCAGGCTGACATTGACATCCGAAAGGCTGCTGCTCGAAGCAAGTTCCGCAAGCCCTATCGTCATTTTGTGCTCGCCGTTGTTGTATGTATAGCCTTTGAATATCTGAGCTATAGTCTTTTGTGATTCGTCTTTTGCACCGCTGCCGCCGTTGCCGAGCTGATCGCGAATTATTCCGCGCACGTCTACCATTCCCGCAATCTTATTTTTCGTAATCGGTATAAGCAGATATACGAAGTCTTCGAGGAATGTGTTCATGTCGTCAGACAGCATGTAGCCGAGCTCGTCTACAGTAAACGCGACGTCCGTGTAATCCACCACATCGGCTTTGTCGTACTGTTTTATGCCTATCCAGTTCTTGCCGGTATATTTGATTTCGGTGTCGTATGCCCAATCTTTGACGCCGTGTATATAAATAACGTCGTCGTAGAAGAATAAATTGGTCGTACATTCGGGTAAGACGATCGTAGAGCCTATGCCCAAGATCTTGACCTGAGATTTTTGGTTGTATATTTCTATCGCCGCCGCCGTCTTATATAACGGTTTGCCGTTTTCGTCTTCTCCGACTTTTATGATCTTGACCTTTGCGTTGTATTGTACCACAAGGTCGAGCGATGCGATTATGTCGCTTCCGACAGACAGCTTGATGTTTATCTTATCGCTCGTGTCTTTGCCGCCGATTTCAAACTCGAGCATGTTTGCCGTGTTCATCACGTCGAACAGCAGGTGCTTGACGTTTGCGAGGTCGGAATACGTACGGTTGCCTTGGGTGGACATTACGCCGTCGGGTATCGTTACGATAATTTCTTTTCCTGCGGCGAACGTCATGTCGAATGTGTTCAGCTTGGCGGTATTCACGTCGAGATTGCCGACTTCTATGCGGTCGATCACCGTCTTTCCGCCGAGTTGCGACTGCGCGATCGTGACATGCGCTTCGCCCTCGGTCTGCGTAGCGATCGCATTGTCGATGACCGCTTGCAGGAAGCTCTTGCCTGTGACGGCATTGCCTTCGGCGTCGGTCACCGCGCCCGCTTTGAAGCCTATTCCGTTCACTATCATTTTGAACAGACTGCCGTCAATCACAGACGGATCGGTTTCCGTCGGAACTTCGGGCATTCCTTCTTCGGCTTTGTCCGTGCCGAATGAGGCGACTGCCGATTTGATTTTTTCGAACGATTTGGAGATATAGCTCTTTATGCCGAGCGCAACTATCGTTTCTACTTCTTTGCCGTCTATAATTTCTGTTTTTACGGTATCGTCGAATCTGTCGCGAAGCGTATCGGTGTTGCCCGCCGTCTTGACGAGTTCCCATGCGCTGCCGATATATCCGAGTCCGTCTTTTATGTCGTTTATCGCTGTCGCGAGCCCGTTGAGCATGTCGCGTATCGTGTCGAAACCGGCTATGCCCATGGAATCGAATACCGTTGTGTCGATAGGCAAGCGGTATTCGCCGAGAAGCATTTCCACCGTTTCGTCGTCTGCGCCGACTATGTCCATGACCGCCGCAACGAGCTGCATGACCGAAGTATAGTCTATTGAAATGCGTTCGCCGTAGCCCGATTTGCTCTCGTAATAGTCGAGTACCGCCATGCCGTCGGGGTAGTCGTCGTTGTTGACAACGTACAGCGAAAGTTCGAGCGGTTTGCTTGCGTCGCAATAGTTGGCAAGCGATCGGATATACAGCGAGACGTGGGCTTCGAGACTGAACTTATAACCCGTATTCGTTTTGCCGTTTTCGTCGGTCGTTTCGTATTTTTCGAACTTGCCCCTGAGCGCAGGCGAGCCCGTGATGTTTTTGACTGTTATTTTGTCGGCGATGAGCTTGACGCCGTTTTCGTCTACTGCGGGTTTATCGCGTCCTGCGTCGTCCTTTTCGTATACGGGATTTCCGTTTTTATCGACGAGCTGTTCGCCGTTTTCGTCGAGCACGGGTATTTTTTCGTATACATCGTAATCGAACGAGAAAGAGTCGACCTCGAATGTTATGTTGCCTGCGGCGTCTTTTGCCGTAAACGTATTGACGGCATTGTTGATCGCCTGTACGAATTCCATGACGTCCACGTATTCGCCTGCGTCGACAGGAGCGGAAACGGTGCGGATATCGCTCGAAAGATCGAACTTGACTACGTCTAATCCGATGTACATGCCCTGCACGGACGTGGACAGAGATATGTCGCCGAGTTCCGTACGGGTGTTGCCGAGCGCGTCTTCGAAGCGAACGAGCGACGGTGTAACGTTGAGTCTGAGTCCGAGCGCGTCGAGCATGACGGTAAGATCGGTATATCCGTCGGCGCGCGGCGTTTCGCCGAGGCTTATCATTTCAGCTACGGCTTTGATCGCGCTGTTGCGGTTTGTTCCGCCTAGCTCGGAGAAAAGGAGCCGTATCGTTTGGGCAATGCCGTCGGCTTGTGCGATCGCTTTGAATCGTTCGATCAAAAGCCCGATGTCGCTGAACATGCTCGTGCCGCTGTCTAAGCCCAAAAGCATTGCGAGTTCTTTGTTGAGATATTCGGGCAGGTATGCCGATAGGATATCGTACAGTTTTTGCGTTCCGCCTGAAACATCGAACGACAGCATAACAGTGCCCGTTTTGACGTACAGCGTGTCGTTTACATACGTGAGATATACCGTTTCGGACGCGTCGCTGCCGTAGGCGTCGATTGAGCCGTCGAACAGAACGATTTCGGCATACACGGCAAGGGCGGGGGACAGAGCTACGGTCACGTTGCCGCCTATCTTTGCTTGCGCGCCGTCGGCGTTCGACATGAACGCGTCGAGATCGAGATTTACCGATTTTACATTCGCGGCATCTTTTACGAGCTGCAAAAGCGGCGCTATATATTGCGTAACAGTGGTGATTTTCGTGTGATCGGTCGGCAGCGTTATGTCGTTGCGGATGCTGTCCGTAACGTCGAGCCCGAGCGACAGGGCTGTGACGGTGTTTTCCCGCCCGTCCGTATCGAGCGTGTATATGCGAGCGTCTTTTACCGAAATGCCGTCGAGCACGCCGTTCTCGACGATAATGTCTACCGTCGCGTCGATGTGCGTGCCTTGTAGGTCGCAAGTGACGATCGCCGATTCGAACTTTCCGCCCGTTACGACAAATTCGATATCGCAAAGCATAGCCGCGCCGAGATCGGTCGTATCTGCCGAAACGACGAATCCGTTATCGGTATTTTCGGCGGAAATCATGCCGAGTATCTTTTCGAGCGATACGTCGGTGAACATTCTGTAAACGTCGTTGACTTTTTGCTTGATCCCGGGGATTGCCGCATCGAGCTCGTCGAGCAGTGCGAGAAGTTCGGCTTTGCTCGTGCCGCTTGTAAGTTTTACGCTGTCGGCGGCATTGAGACAGACATTGCCGTTCTTGTACGCGAACGATACGGGAAGATCGCCGAATATCAAATCGGCGCGCATCTCTAAGCCTCGATCGGCGTCCGACGTTGCGGGATTTACGTTTATCGTGCCTTTGCCGTCGATATCGAACACGTTGAAGTCGAGCGCGAAGTTATAGCTGCCGTCGCGCGTTACGAGCGGTATTACGGGTGCGATGACCGCTGCGAGTTCGGTAGACGGGATATATTCGTCGGCTTCTGCTGCGATGACTTTGCATCCCGCAGTCAAGCCGTCGATAGCTATATCTACAGCAGTTCCGCTTACGGTCGCATTTGCGGTAATGCGATCGAGCGAAGTCGAAATATCGGCGTTTGCGATTATCCCACTTGCTTCGACGGTTGCGGAAACTACGCCGTCTTTAAGCGACAGCGACTTGATCGCGCCGAGCACTGCCGCAAGCGTATTTTCCGCGTCGAGTTCAATTTCGCCCGAAATGAAGCCGAGCAACGCGGTTTTGATCTCGGCCGGAACTATGTCGCCGAGCGAATCCAATACGGTCGGAATGTCGCATATGCTTGCCGAAACCTTTACGTCGCCGAGCGCAACGTATGCCGTGTCGCCGACGACCGTCACCGTAAGCCCGAGCGACGCTTCGCATACTTCGGCTTTTATGCCGTCCGTAAAGGACAGTGCGAAAGACAACGTGAAATCACCGACCGAAGTTTTTACTGCCGCCGTTGCCGAAAGCGATTTCGCGTCGAGTATCGGAAGCATTGCCTTAAGTGCGGGTTCGAACTCGGCTATATCTATGTATTCGCCGTCGGGCGACGTTATCCCGTTGCTGTCGGTTGCGGCAACCGCGCCGTCGAGATCGATAGCCGAGCCGTTTATGTTCGCGCGCAGCGATATCTTGCCGGTAGTCGGATCGACTTCAGCCGTTACCGTATTACCGTCGAAGCCGAGCTCGACATTGACTTTGCCGTTACGTACGTCGAACGACTCGATCGCATCGAGTGCGGCGGAGAGGATTGCGGGTATATCGTTTGTATCGGGAAGCATGCTGCCCGTATCGGGAAGCGCGATGCCCAGTCTTAGGAGAAGTTCGTCGATCGTCGGCATGAGTCTGTCCGCATCGGACAAGGCGAGCTTGGCTTTTACGTTGCCGATACCGACGTATACGGTGTTGTTCGCAAACGTTATGTCTACGGGCTGCCCGAGCGCGTTGAGCGCGGCTTTTATCGCAACCGTTTCGCCGAGTTCGGTCTTAATTCTGTCGATGAGGATCTTGCCCGTTAATTCGTACGTTTTGCCGTCGGCGGCGACAGTCGATCTGTCTATATCAAACGAATAACCTTGCGCGTCGATATACGGTTTGAGCGCTTCGATCACGGGCGTTATTTCGCTTACGGGCACGTAACTGCCGTCGGCGGTGACCTTGCGTGCTTCGGGGATTGTGAGCGCGAGATCTGCCGCGGCGGATAGCTTTATGCCGAGCATGTCTACGTTTACGTCGAACTTTATGCCGTCGAGTATGCCGTTCGCACGGGTCAGCGCGATGTTGACGGGCGAGGCGAGAAGCTCGGCTTGGATATCGAGCGTGCGTTCGTCGGCTTTTACCGACTTGATTATGTCGATCCATTCGTCTATATTGCGGGGCAGCAGTTTTTTGACGGTTGCGAGCATTTCGTCGAGCGAGCCCAATTCGATACCCGTTATATCCGAAATCGCCGCCGCGAGCGCGGGGATATCTTCCGCCGTGCCGCTTATTGCGATGTTGCCTATATCGATATAGAAAATGCCGTTCGAGTATTTAAGCCCTATGTCGGTACCGAGCGCGGTGATCGTTGCGTCTGCCGCCAAGCCGTCGGCGCGGTCTATGTACGCGTTTATACCGAACGTGTTATCGTTGACCGTGACGGTGCCGCATATGCCGTAGCGCTCGGACATAGCCGTCGCGATCGCGTCGGGAATAAAGTCCGCCGCGCTCGAAAGATCGGTATACGAGCCGTCGATCTTGGCGAAAGCGGTGGTTTTGGGCTTGATGTTTGCAATAATGTGTTTTCCGAACGCGTCGATTTCGCCGGATATAGACTGCAGCACCATGCCGTCGTCTTTTATGTACAGCGACGCGTCTACCTTTATGCCCTCCAGCGTGAACGGCAGCCGTATGCGCGTTATTCCGTTTTCTGTCGTCATTTCGCAGTTTTCGAAAATAGTCGAAACGAGCGATTCGTCTTCCAAGAGCGCGCCGAAATCGGGCAGGGCAATACCGCCCGTCAGCTCGGCTATGCGCTCGTCCGCGATAAGCGATGCGAATTTGTCTTTACGTATGTAGCCCTTAGTCTTGTTAAGGGTTATGTATACTTTATCGTCCGAGTATTCGACGCCGAGCTTGCCGAGCTTGACTTTTATGTTCAGGGTTTTGAAATCAATCGACAGTCGCAGGTCGTCGATATTCAGACCGTCTGCCGATATGTCCGCCGCGAGGTCGAGGGTTTCGGAGCCGTCGAAATAATCGGCAAACGCCGCCGAAAGATAGTCTATCGGCGTTGAGGGTTTTTTGTTGCCGTTTGGATCGTCGGGGTCGATAGGATCCGTTCCGCTGTTTGCTCCGTCTATATACGGTTTGTAAAAACTGCGTATGTCTTCGGGGATATCAGCTTCGCTGTTGCCGACGTCGGTGAACTTTTCGGTGATCGAGCTCGAGCAGGTGGCATTGAAGCCCATCATGTATATGCTGTAAGATTCCGTGGTCGTTACGGAAACGGGCGTCCAGTTTTTGTCTATTACGACGGTGACCTGCGTTTTTATAAACGACGGTTTGTCGTTGGCGTCGGCTCGGGTCTGTACTTCGTTGCGGTAGTATTTGGTCGAGTTGATCGGATTGAGATACAATGTGAATTTATACAGTCCGTCCGCGCCGGCAACGAGCGTTTGCGGCACGTCGAAGCCTATCTCGAGTTCGCCGCTTCCGTTGATGTCGAAGTCTTTTTCGGACGATTCGTCGCTGTCAGGCACTCTGTCGCCGTCGGCGTTGACTGCGGATTTGGTTGCGGCATTTTCGTCGCGGCAGCCCTCTATCGTAAGCACTTCTTCACCGATAGCGCCCACGCTCGGATCTTCGTTGGCCGTATAGCCGATAATGTATTTGCTCAGCTCGCGCGGTATGGTGCCGTACTTGCTGTTGTACGTTTCCATCGACATTTGCGAAGCGGTGTTTTTCCATTTGACTTCGCCGTTCTTGGATATGGATTCGTGTTTGCGCATGAAAATAGCGTCGCTTTCGCTGTACTGCTGTTCGAGCGAATCGACGAGCGACGACGTAGATATCGTTTGCGCGAATACGGTGTCGCCTTTTACCATGCGCATATTGTTGAGATGCTGATTGTAGGGAATGGGCCCGACTTTGGCATTTACGTCGCCCTGCGATTCGCCGCGGAAAAAGTTCGAAGTATACAGTTTTTGTGCGGCGAATCTGAGATTGCTGAGAAGATCGTAGTCCTCGGGCGAGCCGTCGGCGGGAACGTCCGCCCACATAACTATGCGTTCGTTCGCTTTGGGCGCAATGGTGGAAATGCCGCCGCCGGAGCTTGCGCCCCAACCGCCTACCAATATGACCGCGACCATAGTCGCGAACAGAAATGCCAATATTTTACGGCGTTTCATAAACGCCGATCTGTGCATAAGTGATTTTTGTTTCATTTTTATATGATCCCGTGTGGGTGTGGAGATAAATTCGTTTTGTATATTGAATATTTTAACATCTTTGTGCTTATTTGTCAATATTTTTTAGACACTTAGGTTCAAAACTGTTGAAAAAACAGTGATTTTAAGCCTGAATCAGCTTATAATCGACGTATGTTTATACTATTGTATAGGTTTTTACGGCGTAATATATATAAAATGAAAGAAAAAAATCAACAAAATAGTTTATAAATCGCGTCGTGACTGCCGCGGATCGACAAAATAAGCGTGCGCTCGGGGGTAAAAACGGTTGACAAGACGGCATATAGGTAGTATAATATACGAAATCGATGCGGGGTGGAGCAGTTAGGTAGCTCGTCGGGCTCATAACCCGAAGGTCGCGAGGTTCAAGTCCCGCCCCCGCTACCAAAAATCGGCATAGTGCGTAAGCGCTTGCCGATTTTTACTTCTTAACTTTTAACTATTCACTATTCACTCTTCGCTTCACGGCGCCGATTTTAGGAACAAATGATCGACAGCGGTCATATCGCTTGCCGTCGAATTTTTTGCATGCGGCCGAAACATCTGCGCGCTCCGATTGACTTTGTTGCGTCCATGTAATATAATATTCGAAATTGAATTTACAGCGTTGGAGAGACTTTATGAATAAAGCGTTTATAGACGCCCGACTGTATAACAACGGGGTAGGACTGTGGTTTTTCGTTCCCGACGACGCCGAAGCGTACGGCGCAGGGCGCGCGTGCAACGGGTTCGGCGCGGTCCGTTACCGCGAGGGGTCGGTCTATTGCGGGCCGCTGTTCTTCGACGGCAAAAATTACAACAAGCTCGGCTACGGGCGGCAGGATTTTTCGCTGTCCGAACTCGGCGCGTTCGATGCGGGTCTCGGCGCGCGCAAGGCGTTTTTCATAGGTAACTTCGACTACCGCAAAACTGATTGGATCTACGGCAACGGAGTTCTCTATTATTCAGACATTGACGGCAATCCCAAGTATTTCGTGAAAGGTTTTTTCGAGAGCTTGTTCAAAACGGGTGCGTATGACGGCGCATTCGATTACGGAACACTCGCTAACGGGTTTACGCCCGATATGGAAAGAGATTTCGACGAGTGGCGGATCGTGTTCGATAGGGTTATGGCGGCGGCGGAAAACGTACGCGAGCTTAAAACTCTGTACATAGGCGATTCGTATTTCGAATTTTGGGCGAACGGGCGCGATTGTACGCCTTTCTATTCCACGCACGATAATTCTTCTAACCTGAACATCGGCGTCGGCGGAACTACGTTCGATGTATGGAATAACAGGTTCGCGCAAGAGATCGAGACTTTGCCGCGTCCCGAGCGCATAGCGCTTAATCTCGGGTTCAACGATATTCATATGGGGCGCAGCGCCGAGCGGACTTTTGCCGAGTTCGAGCGCGCGGTCGCCTTTTTCCGCTCTTTTTTGCCGAACGTAAAGATATTTCTGTCCAATGTGGTCAAAGCGCCGGCTTTCGAGACGCGTTATGCCGAGGAAGAAAAATTCAACGCTATGGCGGCACGTTCTGCCGAACGGCTCGGCGTTGCCGTGATTGATATGCGCACGGTAATAGAAAAAGCGGGCGAGGGCGGCGAGTGCTTCGCGGAGGATCGCGTGCATCTTAATCCGCGCGGTTATAGCGCATATATCGCGGCTATCGACGCGGCGACGGCGTGACTGTAGTACTGCGACTTTTTTGCGCAATGTTTATAACAAACCCCCGACGTTCTTTCGGACGTCGGGGGTTTGTCGTTGCTTGTGCTTTAACTTTTCGGGCTTTGCCGATTTGACGGTCAGTCGACGTTACGTCCGCAGCCGTAGCCGCCGTTTCTGCGACACATACATTCGCAGCGGCACTCGAATTTATCCTCGCGTTCGCAAGGACATGCGGGCTTTTGCATGCAGCAGCATTTGTGCTCGCCGCCGCAGTCGTCGTGGCGGTGGCAGTTGCATTTGTCGCAGTTGTCCTCGCGATGGCAGCAGGGACGGCAGTCTACGCGTCGGTTGTTGCAGCAGTTGCAGCGATTGAAAAAGAACATAAAACACCTCCGTAAGTTTATGTACAGATGAGCGGAAGTGCTCTATACTACATTGTATTCTTGCGGCTGTATTTGTGTTACGGCGTATTCGAACATTTTTTTTGCGCAACAACATACCCGCCGCTCTTTCGAACGGCGGGTATGTTTGGGTTTTATCTTGTTTTTAAGGCATTACTCGGTCTTGCCTGCGCGTTTTTTGTAGCCTTCGAGTCTGTCTTTGGCTTCCTTTTCCGCGCGCTCGAACAGCTGCTGCGCGATCTCGGGCTTGGACTTTGCGAGCGAGCGGTAGCGCGTTTCGCCCGCGATGAATTCCTGATAGTTGCCCGTGGGATCTTTGCTGTCGAGAATGAACGGATTCTTGCCGGCGTCGGCGAGTTCGGGATTGAAGCGGTAGAGCTGCCAATATCCGGCTTTGACCGCTTTGTCCTCTTCCGCCATACCGTTGGACATATCGATACCGTGGTTGATACAGGTGGCGTATGCGATGATGAGCGACGGGCCGTGATAGGCTTCCGCTTCCGCTATCGCTTTGATCACCTGATTTTTGTCTGCGCCCATTGCGACCTGCGCGACATACACGTAGCCGTACGTCATTGCCATTGCGCCGAGGTCTTTCTTTTTGGTGCGCTTGCCGCCTGCGGCAAACTTTGCGACCGAACCCGTAGGAGTGGACTTGCTCGACTGACCGCCGGTATTGCTGTATACCTCGGTGTCTACAACGAGCACGTTGACGTCCTCGCCGCTTGCGAGCACGTGGTCGAGACCGCCGTAGCCGATATCGTACGCCCAGCCGTCGCCGCCGAAGATCCAGACCGATTTCTTGATGAGACAGTCTTTGTCGGCGTAAACTTCTTTGGCGAGCGCATCGCAGTCGCAACCGCAGTCTTTGCAGCCTTCGAGCGCTTTAACGAGCGCCGCGGACGCTTTTTTGCTGCCCTCCGCGTCTTCCATGTTTGCGATCCAATCGTTGCACGCTTTTACGCCCTCGTCCCACTTGCTCCATTTTTCGGCAAGCGCGGCGACCTTGTCTTTGAGTGCGGCGCGGCGCGCTTTGTACGCAAGGTGCATGCCGTAGCCGTATTCGGCGTTGTCCTCGAACAGCGAGTTCGCCCATGCCGGACCTTTGCCCTCGGCGTTTTTGGTGTAGGGGCAGGTGGGGGCGGAGCCGCCGTAAATGGACGAGCAGCCCGTAGCGTTGGCGACGATCATGCGGTCGCCGAAGAGCTGCGTGATGAGTTTGATGTACGGCGTTTCGCCGCAGCCCGCGCATGCGCCCGAGAATTCGAACAGCGGCTGTTTGAACTGGCTGCCTTTGACCGTTTCGACTTTCGCTTTGTCCGAAACGTCGACAAACGGCACGGTGAGCGAGAAGTCGTAGTTTTTGGTCTGATTGGCGATAACGTCGTCGAGCGCGACCATTTTGAGCGCCTTGTTCTTGGCGGGACAGACGTTCGCGCACGAACCGCAGCCCGTGCAGTCGAGCGGCGAAAGCTGAATACGGTAGTTATAAGAATCGAGCGGCTTCATTGCGGGCTTGGATACGTACGTCGCCGGCTTTTTCGCTTCCTGCTCCTTGGTGGTGAGCACAGGACGCAGACAGGCGTGCGGGCAAACGAGCGAGCACTGATTGCACTGTATGCAGTTTTCGGGGATCCATTCGGGAACGGTGGGGGCTATGCCGCGCTTTTCGTACTTGGTCGTACCGCTCGGCACGGAGCCGTCGGGCGCAAAACACGAAACGGGGAGTTTGTCGCCTTCCTGTTTGAGAATGGGGGAGATGACGTTTTTGAAGTAATCGTCGCCGCCTACGTCGGCTGCGACGGCGCCCGTCGTGGCTTTTGCCCACGCTTCGGGCACTTTGACTTCGACGAGTCCGGCAATGGCGTTGTCTACGCAGGCGTAGTTCATGTTGACTACGTCGTCGCCTTTCTTGCCGTACGCTTTTTTGATCATCTGCTTCATGTAGCCCGCAGCTTCCTCGTAGGGGATTATGTCGGCGAGCTTGAAGAATGCGGCTTGGCAAACGGTGTTGACGCCCTTTCTCGCGCCGAGCTTGTTTACTATATCGAGCGCATTGATCGTGTAGAATTTGATATGCTTTTGCGCGATGGAACGCTTCATCGCCGCGGGAAGCTCGGTTTCGAGCTGTTCGGGCGTCCAATGGCAGTTCAAAAGGAACACGCCGCCGTCTTTGATGTCGTCTACCATGTTGTAATGCGTGACGTAAGACGGGTTATGACATGCGACAAAGTCGGCTTGGTCGATGAGATAGGTGGACTTTATGGGCACGTCGCCGAAGCGCAGGTGCGAGATCGTAAGCCCGCCCGATTTTTTGGAATCGTAGAAGAAGTAGCCTTGCGCGTACTTATCGGTGTGATCGCCGATTATCTTGATGGAGTTCTTGTTCGCGCCTACCGTGCCGTCGCTGCCGAGGCCGTAGAACTTACAGCGCACCGTGCCCGCGGGCGAAGCGTTTACGAACTCCGAGAAATCGAGCGACGTGTTGGTAACGTCGTCGGTGATACCGATCGTGAAGTGATTTTTGGGCGATTTGCTTGCGAGATTCTTGTACACGGCGTGGACCATGGACGGGTTGAATTCTTTGGAACCCAAGCCGTATCTGCCGCCGATGACTTTGATATCGGTGCGGCCCGATTCTACGAGCGCGGTGCAGACGTCGAGGTACAGCGGTTCGCCCAAGCTGCCCGGCTCTTTGGTGCGGTCGAGAACGGCGATGCGCTTGACGGAAGCGGGGAGCGCTTTCGTAAAGTGCTTGACAGAGAACGGACGGTAAAGGCGTACTTTCAAAAGTCCGACTTTCTTGCCCTGTTTGGCGTAAAGGTCGATCGTTTCTTCGACGGCTTCGCAGCCCGAACCCATCATGACGATAACGTTTTCCGCATCGGGAGCGCCGTAGTATTGGAACAGCTTATACTCTCTGCCGGTAAGTTTTTTGACTTCGTCCATCATCGCCTGAACGATCTCGGGCGTTGCGTTGTAATACTTGTTGGCGGCTTCGCGGTTTTGGAAATAAATGTCCGCGTTCTGCGCCGTGCCTTTTTGGTGCGGGTGATCGGGGTTGAGAGCGCGCGACTTAAATTCGCGAATCTCTTCCATGCAGCCCGTTTTTTCGGCGAGCTTTTTCATCTCGTCGTATTCGATGCCGTCAATCTTGTCGATCTCATGGCTTGTCCTGAACCCGTCGAAGAAGTGCAGGAACGGAACTTTGGCTTTGAGCGTCGAAAGATGGGAGACGAGCGCAAGGTCCATCGCTTCCTGAACGGAATTGGACGCGACCATGGCAAAACCCGTTTGACGGCAAGCCATAACGTCCGAATGATCGCCGAAAATGTTGAGGGCGTGAGCCGCGAGCGCGCGCGCGCTTACGTGGAAAACGGTGGGCAGAAGCTCGCCGGATATTTTGTACATGTTGGGAATCATGAGCAGCAAGCCCTGACTCGCCGTATACGTAGTCGTGAGTGCGCCCGCTGCGAGTGCGCCGTGAACAGCGCCAGACGCGCCGCCTTCCGACTGCAATTCGGCAATGCGGAGTTCCTGTCCGAACATGTTCTTTCGTCCGGCAGTCGCCCATTCGTCGGCATATTCCGCCATGGGGGACGACGGCGTTATAGGGTAGATCGCCGCTACCTCCGAGAAAGCATACGCCACGTGCGACGCGGCGGTATTGCCGTCGATTGTCATCTTTACCATAAATACCTCCAAAGTAATTGTTACGGATTGAGCGTTGCGCGCGTTATGTATTACGTATTCGCGCACGCAACCTTTATATTATAAAACGTGCGTGCGACAAAGTCAAGGCATTACGCCAATTTATTTGTCGCGGGCATGAAAAACGCCCCGATATCCGTTGAGAAATCGGGGCGCATAGTCGTTGTGCGGCGTGCCGCCGTGCCGTTTTGCCGTCAGCCGAACGTTATCGGCATAGGGGAAAGAAACTCCGTAGTCGAAAAGCCGAGCTTACCGTAACTGTTGTTGCCCCAAACGTACAGCTTGCCGTCGCCGTCCAAAATACCGAAGCTGTCGCCGGTCACCGTCAAGTACGATGCGGCTATCGGACAATCGACCGTTTCGGATGTGTACGATGTTGTCCAGTCGTACGGGAATTTTCCGCTCGATCCCAACGGACGATCGGTGTTCCCCGTAGTTTTGCGGAGCTGCCCGTCGCTGCGCACCGTGTACAGAGCGGACGCATAGTCCGGGCGCAGCGGCGAAGTGCCGCCAGACGTCGCGAATATGCGTGAAACGTTTGATTCCAATCGCTTTGCGGCGGTGGAATATGTTCCGTTGTCGTTTTCGCGACCGTACAAGACGTACAGAACGCCGTCGGTCGAGATCGCGAATACGTTTTCGGCAAAGCTGTTGTTTGAATCGTAATCATGTGACAGCCGCGACCGTCCGAAATTTAATGAAAGATCTCCAACCGTTACCGAAGCAAATCGAACCGACTCGTTTTGTGGCGCGACGTCGCCTGCCGACTGCAAAGCTATGTTCGGATCTGTGATTTTTACGTCGAGTGCCGTCGGCACATAGTATACGCGTTTATGACAGCCAACGACAGAAAAGGCGTTGCCGTTCACATTGAACGTATTAGATATTCCCGTCCAGAAACTTCCGCCGACGTCGCCCCATGCCCATATGCCGCCGCGATCGTCTATCGCGAAAGTTTGAACGTAAATATCGTCGTCTTCATACGAATCGCACCAACCCGACGATATGTCGGTAAAAAGCGTGTCGTGAGCTATGGGAACGGGCGAGGTGCGGTCGTATATTCCGCCGTCGCCCAATCTGCCGTTGCACGTCACCGTTTGGGACTTTGTCGTAATGCCGAACGACATTTTGTATGTTTTGCGCGAGTTTTCGCCCCAGCCCCACAGCCTGCCCGTCGAATCTATCGCGTAGCTGCGGTTGCCGCCTGCGCATATTCGGGTGAAACGCACGTCCGCATCTGTCTTGACGGTGACGGGCGAGTCGCTGTCTTTCGCGGTGCCGTCGCCGAGCTGACCGTATGCGTTGCCGCCCCATGCCGCTATCGTGCCGTCCGTACACAGAACGAGCGTGTGATCTTTCCCGAACGAAATATCACTTACTTCGAGTTTGTCGAATATGCGCGTCGGCAGGCGGTTGTTGCCGTCCCCGTCGCGCCCCCAAAAGTACAAGCCGCCGTCCGAGTCGATGGCGTACGTGCATTTATCGAATATGCGAACGAGCTTGAAGCTCTTGTCGCTGAGGCTGAGCGTAGGCTCTTTTACGTCCGGAGAAACCCCTATGCCGAGCTGACCGGAAGTGTTTTGCCCGAACGATTTGAGCTGCCCGTCCGCCGCACGGACGACCGTGAAATTAACGGACATCGCGGCTTCGACGATATTCGCTACGGCGGGCGCCTCGACGGGCGAAGCCGCGTCTATGCGCGATTTTCCGTCGCCCGAATATGCGGCGCCGAATATCCATGTTTTTCCGTCCGAATCGGTTGCCATCGACGCAGTGTTGCCCGCGAACACGCGGGTAAACGTCTTTTCGGGCATTATGCAATGCGCGGAGTCGTGATTGTTGAAGTCGCCTACGCCGCACTGTCCGCGCCTGTTGGCGCCCCAAGTCCAAAGCCTGCCGTCGAAATCTATCGCAAGCACGTGGGAATAGCCGACAGAAAGGGCGGAAAATCGTTTGTCTTTCATGACGGGTACGGGTACGGCGCTGATTTTTACGTTGTCGTCGCAAAAAACGTTGTCGGAGTTTCTGCCCAAGCCCCACATGTATCCGTCGACGTCTATCGCGAGTGCGAAAGTCGATCCTGCCTGTGCCGCAGCGAACTTTTTGCCTATATCGTATCGTTTGGACGACAGCGTTCCCTCGGACGAAAATTGAGTGCTTTTTTCGAGTTCCACGAGGTTGCCTTGCTTGTCGATCGCTACGGTTTTGGCGTAAGAACACGATATGGCGGCGAAAGAAACCGATTGCAGTATATGCGTCGGCTCGGAAAGGACGGAAAACTTTTCGTCGCCTATAGCGCCGAAATTGTGTTTGCCCCAAAGATACAGCGCGCCGTGCTCGTCGATAGCGTACGTGAGCGATCCGTCTGCCGCCACGGCCTTGAATTTTTTGTCGGTCATTATGCTTACCGGCGACGCATAATACGGGCGGTCTTTGATCAAGCTGTATTCGCCGCCGAGCCCGAGCTGGCAGTATGAGTCTTTTCCCCAAGTCCGCAGTTTTCCGTCGCCGTCCACCGCCGCGACGTGATTCGACCCCGATGCGAGAAGCGACGGCGCGGTATCGACTTCGCCGTTGCTTTCCCAACGCGCATAAAGCGTTATCCGCTCGACGGCGGGAACGGAATCGTCCGAGTTTACTTTATTTCCGTAAAGTCCGTCCTCGTCGAACCACCCGACGAATCGCATGTTTTCCGTTTCGAGCGCGGGCAGTATGCCGTACGGTTCTCCGACCGAGCGGGTGAACGACGGGACGTTCTGCTTATCGCAGGACAGCTCGACTGTCACTGTGCCGTTGTACGTCCACAGTGCGAAAAGGGTGATCTTCTTTTTATCGGGTACGACCGTATCTTTCGTAACGGGTTCGCCGTCCGCGCCGCCTATCCGCCAACCCTCGAACAGATAGTCGTCTCTTTCGGGCGCGGGGAGCTCGCCGAAAGGTTTGCCGGCTTTGTATTGCGCGGACGGCACGGGAACGCCGCCCGCCGCGTCAAAAGATACGTCGGCTATCGCGCCGTCGTACTTCCACTTTGCATAGAGCGTGTGATCTTCGGATTTGACTTTCGAAATTTCGTATATCCGCTCGGTGTAGTCCCGCGACGTGAACCAACCCGCAAACGAGTGCTCTTCTTTTTCGGGCACGGGCAATTCTCCGTACGTCGCGCCGACGGTGCGCATGACGGCGGGGAAGGTTTCGTCGGTGCCCGTTTCGAATGTCACCGTCACGTACGGCTGCGCGTTTGCCGTGCCACAGGCTGCGGTAAACAGTAAAAGTGCGGATATGATCGCGGCTGCGATAGCCGTGAGCGGTTTTTTCATGTTTGATACCTCGCTGCCAAAATACAAAACGGCGCCGACAAAATAAGCCGACGCCGTTGTCAAAAATGTTATTGTGAAGTATTATACATAGAAAACTGCCGCTTGTCAAGCATATTTCATAAAATGTCGGAATTTTTCATAATTTCGCAATCGGCGTAAGAGCGCGGCATGTCGGTTATATTGTTGATTTTTTGTCGCAAATCGGTCAAAACAGTTTACAAAAGCAAAAGAGTGTGTTATACTTACATTCGGATAAAAATCCACGTACCTTAATACCGAGTCCGACACTCTCCGGGTCGGTTCTCAGGTTTAAGGCGAATAATTTTGTCGGAGGTAAAAAAATGGACAAAAAGATCAAGGCGGAAATCATTGCCAAGTACGCAACGCATGAGGGCGATACGGGAAGTCCCGAAGTTCAAATCGCGCTTTTGACGTGGCGTATCAACCACCTCACCGAGCACCTCAAGGCGCATGCCAAGGATCATCACTCGCGCAGAGGTCTTTTGCAAATGGTAGGTTCGCGCCGCAGTCAGCTCAACTATCTTAAAGATATAGATATCGAAAGATACAGAAGCCTTGTCGCAAGACTCGATTTGCGCAAGTAAAAACGGGCACCGAAAGAGGGGGCGATTCTTTCGCCCCCTCGAATTTTGTTCGGGTTTTCACCCGATTCTAACAGGTTATAATCAATCAGGAGATATAAAGAAACATGAAATGCAATGTTTTCGAAACCGAAATCGGCGGCAAAAAAGTGACCGTCGAAACCGGTAAGTACGCGGGACAAGCCAACGGCTCGTGTATAATCCGTTGCGGCGATACCGTCGTGATGACAAACGTTACCATGGCGGCGGCGCCTCGTCCCGGAATGGACTATTTCCCGCTCGGCGTGGACTTCGAAGAAAAGCTGTACGCCATCGGCAAGATCCCCGGCAGCTTCAAACGCCGCGAGGGCAGAGGCAGCGATAAGGCGATACTTACGTCCCGTCTTATAGACCGCCCCATTCGTCCGCTGTTCCCCAAGGGTCTGTTTAACGACGTGTCCGTAGTCGCGACGGCGCTTTCGGTGGATACCAATATCCCGCCCGAAGTGTTCGGTATGCTCGGCTCGTCGATAGCTCTTTCCATTTCGGATATTCCGTTTATGGGACCTACGGGCTCCGTAGTCGTAGGCTGCGTAGACGGCAAGTACGTTATAAACCCCGACAACGAGCAGCGCGCCAAGAGCACGATGCACGTTTACGTTTCGGGCACTGCCGACGCCATAATGATGGTAGAAGCGGGCGCGCAGGAAGTTTCCGAGGAAGAAATGCTCGGCGGCATACTGTTTGCGCACAAAGAGATCAAAAAGCAGGTCAAGTTCATAAACGACATCGTCAAAAAGGTGGGCAAGCCCAAGCTCGAGCCCGAACTTTACCATATCGGCGAGGATGTTGACAAAGCCGTACGCAAGTACGCCGACAAATTGCTCGACAAAGCGCTCGACGAGTTCGACCGCACCAAACGTCAGGAAAACCAAGACAAAGTGCAGGCGGACGTCATGGAGCATTTCGCGACCGAGTTCGAAGGCCGCGAGCGCGAAATAGGCGATACGCTCTACTATATGACCAAAGAGAAAGTGCGCGACAAGATCCTTTCCAAGGGCGTGCGTCCCGACGGCAGAAAGACGACCGATATCCGCGATATTTGGTGCGAAGCGGGCGTGCTTCCGCGTACGCACGGATCGGCGGTGTTTACCCGCGGTCAGTCGCAGGCGCTTTCCATATGTACGCTCGGCACTGCGCGCGACGCGCAGAAGCTCGACAACCTCGACGACGAGGAAACCAAGCGCTACATGCATCAGTATAACATGCCGCCCTATTCGACGGGCGAAGCGAAGCCGCTCCGTGCGCCCGGCAGACGCGAGATCGGTCACGGCGCGCTCGCAGAACGCGCGCTCGAACCGGTCATTCCGTCGGAGGACGAATTCCCGTACACGATTCGCGTAGTTTCGGAAATACTCTCGTCCAACGGTTCTACGTCGCAGGCGAGCGTTTGCGGTTCCACGCTGTCGCTTATGGATGCGGGCGTGCCTATCAAAGCGCCCGTAGCCGGTATAGCCATGGGGCTTATAAAGGACGAAGCGAAAAACCGCCTCGCCATACTTTCGGATATTCAGGGGCTCGAAGACTTCCTCGGCGATATGGACTTTAAGGTCGCGGGAACGAGCAAGGGCATAACCGCCATTCAGATGGATATAAAAATAAAGGGTATTGACGAGAACATTCTCCGCACGGCGCTCGAACAGGCGCGCGTCGGCAGACTGCACATTCTCGGCAAGATGCTCGAAGTGCTCGACAAGCCCCGTCCCGAGCTTTCCGAGTATGCGCCCAAGATCATTATGTTCAATATCGATCCCGAAAAGATCGGCGACGTTATCGGCAAGTCGGGCAAGACTATCAACAAGATCGTCGAGGACACGGGCGTCAAGATCGACATCGAGGACGACGGCAGAGTGTTCATTGCGGGCGTAGACACGGCAATGACCGACAAAGCCAAAGAGATCATACTCAATATCGTCAAAGATCCAGAGATCGGCGACGTTTACACCGGACCCGTGGTAACCGTCCGCGACGAACTCGGCGCGTTCGTAGAACTTGCGCCCGGACGCGACGGAATGATACACATCGCCAAGCTCGGCAAGTTTGTGGGCAAGCGGCTCAACGCCGTATCCGAAGTGCTCAAAGAGGGCGATACGGTCGAGGTCGAAGTGGTGAGCTTTACGAAGCAGGGCAAGATAGATTTGAAACTGCTCAACAAGCTCACGGGCGATCCCATAGAAAAAGCGCCCGAGGGTGCGGAAGTCGAAGGCGACAGACCGCGCTCGCCGCGTCCGCAGCGCGGACCGCGCAAGCCTCGTAACGATAAGCACTAAACGATAATAAAAGTACACCCCGACTACGTATATATATAGTCGGGGGTGTTTTTTATGTCCTTATCTATCAGCAAAGTAAAATTTTTTCGCATCGTTCTGGGTAACATAGTTATATGCGCCACGATCACGGCGTTGCTTTTCCTTACCGTTTCAACGAACGAAACGCCGCGGGGCGCAGACGCGCAAAAAAGTCCCAACCCGTACTATTCGGGAAGTTCGGACGTCAAAGTGTCTTTGATGGTCAACGTTTATTGGGGTACCGAATACATCGAGCCTATGCTCGAGATTTTCGGTAAGTACAACGTGCGTACCACCTTTTTCGTAGGCGGGTCGTGGGTGGCGGGCAATGCCGAAACGCTCAAACGTATTTATTCCGCAGGGCATGAGATAGGCAATCACGGCTATTACCATAAAGACCATTCCAAGCTGGACGCGGCGTACAACAGAAAAGAGATACGCAGCGCGCACGAAGCGGTAAAAGACGAGCTCGGCGTGGATATGAAACTTTTCGCTCCGCCGTCTGGCGCGTTCGGGAAAGCGACGCTCGCCGTCGCAAGCGAACTCGGTTACGACACTATCATGTGGACGCGCGATACTATAGATTGGCGCGATCACGACTCGGAACTTATCTATAAGCGCGCGGTTAAGAATATCAAGGGCGGCGATCTGATCCTTATGCACCCGACCGAATGTACGGTCAAAGCGCTCGAACGTATCGTCGCCGAAGTGTTTGCGAAAAATCTGCGCATCGCGCCCGTGAGCGAAGTTATAAACGGCGGGACGCAAGTATAAAATAACGGCACGCCGCGGCGCGGCGAAAGGATAAATATGACTGTAAAAAAATACGACAGCGGACTTACCGTGATAATAGAACGAAACGACGCGTTGCGTTCCGTCACCGCGGGAATAATGGTGGGCGCGGGCAGCGCTTACGAAACGCCCGACAACAACGGGATATCGCATTTTATCGAGCACATGCAGTTTAAGGGCACGGAAAAACGCAGCGCGCGCGAGATAGTCGGAACGTTCGATAAGGCCGGCGCGAGCTTCAATGCGTTTACCGGCAAGGAATACACGTGCTATTACTTTAAGTCCATAGACGAGAAAACAGAGGAATGTTTCGAAGTGCTCGCCGATCTTCACATGAACTCGACATACGAAAAAGAAGAACTCGACCGTGAGCGCAAGGTCATTCTCGAAGAGATAAACATGAGCAAGGACGAACCCGACGGCGTGTGTTACGACGTTTTGTACCGTACGGCGTTTTCGGGCGCGCTCGGCATGGAGATACTCGGGACCAAAGCCAATGTGTCTAAGTTCGGCAAATCCGATATTACGGAATACAGGCGGATGCATTATCTTCCGTCCAATACCGTCGTCGCTTTTGTGGGCAACATTACGGAACGCGACGCGCTGGCGCTTGTGGAAAAATATCTCGGCGGACTTATCCGCGCCGAGTATTCGGAGCCGCCGACGCTCGAAAAGCACGTTTTCAACGCGGGCTACGGCGAGTTCGTAAAGGACTACGAACAGTCGGAGATATCCGTGGCGTTCCCGTCGATCCCGTTCGGGTCGGAGCTTGCCGCAACGCAGTCGGCGCTCGACTGTATACTCGGCAACGGCATGAGTTCGAGACTGTTTCAGCGTCTGCGCGAAAAAATGGGGGTTGTGTACAGCGTGTACACATCGCCGTGGCTGGGTAAGCGCAACGGCGTGTTTTCGGTGTGCGCCAACGTCAACGTCACCAACGTCGAAATGTCGGTGGAGGCTATACGCGACGAGATAGATACGCTCATAAGATCGGGCGTCACCGACGAAGAAACCGAAAAAGCCAAAACGCAGTTGAAAGTCAACGCGCTGTTCGGCAAGGAAAATCCGATGAACTACATGCTCGCGCTCATGCGCTGGCGTATTCAGCTCGGCAAGGCATACGATATAGACGCACTCATATCGAAAATCGAAAGAATAACGTCCGACGACATAGTAGGTCTTGCGCGCGAGATATTCGGCAACCGTGCCGCCATAGCGTATGCCGGCAAGAAGCCGCCCGAACAAATAGACAAAATTTATTACAGATAATCGTTCGCAAAGGAGCAGCTCATGAACGGTACAGAAGAAAACGGCAAGACGAAAGAGGACAAGCTCGACGTGCTTTTCCGTATGCAGAAAGGACTCGACGCTTACATACGCGACAACCGCAAGCTCGACTTTACGCAGAGCGAATGGGTGTGTAAAAAGGCTATGGCGCTCATGGTCGAACTTGGTGAGGTGGTCGAAGAAGCCAAGTATAAATGGTGGAAAAACGACAACACGATAGACTCCGACAAGCTCAAAGAAGAGCTTGTCGACGTGTTGCACTTCTTTTTGGGCATGTGTATCGACAGCGGCATGACCTCCGACGAGCTGTTCGATATTTATCTTAAAAAGAACAAAGAGAACTACGACCGTCAGAACGGTCTTTCGTCCAAGCACGGTTACGAGCTGAAATAATTATAAAAGGCCGCGGGGCTTTACGTTTTTATGCATAGGCGGTCGAACCCGTGCGCGTCAAGAACGCTCCGCAGTCGCTTTCGCGTTTGCCTGCGGAGTTTTTCCGTATGTTTCGAGCTGCGCGCGACGACGAATAAACTTGACAGCTTTGTTATTGTGTAGTAAAATAATCGCATAAATATTTGGGAGACGATATGAAAATCGGAGTAGTAGGTCTGCCGAACGTCGGCAAGAGCACGCTGTTCAACGCCATTACCGAGGCGGGTGCGGAGTGCGCGAATTATCCGTTCTGCACGATAGAGCCGAACGTCGGCGTAGTCGCCGTGCCCGATCCGCGGCTCGCGGTGCTCGAAAAAATGTATTCGAGCAAGCGCGTCGTGCCCGCCGTGATCGAGTTTGTCGATATTGCGGGGCTTGTAAAAGGCGCGTCGCACGGCGAGGGGCTGGGCAATAAATTTCTTTCGCATATACGCGAAGTGGACGCGATAATCGAGGTCGTGCGCTGTTTCGACGACGACAACATAATCAACGTTTCGGACACGGTAGACCCCGTGCGCGACGCGGACGTCATTAACACCGAGCTTATGCTCGCCGATCTCGAATCCATAGAAAAGCGCCGCGCAAGGTTCGAAAAAACGGTCAAGAGCGGCGATCCCAAGGCAGTCGAAGCGCTTGCCGTGCTCGATAAGATGACGGCGTGCATAAACGCGGGCAACAGTTTGAGAACGCTCGGGCTGGATTACGAAACGCTGGCGCTCGTAGACGGACAGTTCCTTTTGTCCGTAAAGCCAATAATCTATTGCGCCAATATTTCCGAAAACGATATCGGAGTTTCTGCCAATAAATACGTCGCGGCTATTTCTGAGTACGCAAAGCGCGACGGCGCTGCCGTGATAGATATTTGCGCCAAAGTCGAACAGGAGATATCGTCGCTGCCCGTCGAGGAGCGCGCCGAATATACGGAAGCGCTCGGACTCGAAAAGTCGGGGCTCGAACGCATCATAACGTCGGGCTACGAGCTTTTGGGGCTGATGAGTTACCTTACGGCGGGCGAAAAGGAAGTGCGTGCGTGGACTATAGAGCGCGGCACCACCGCGCCCAAAGCCGCGGGCAAAATACATTCCGACTTCGAGCGCGGGTTCATTCGCGCCGAAATAGTTTCGTATGACGATCTTATCGCGTGCGGTTCGGTCGCGGCGGCAAAAGCCGCTGGACGGCTTCGCAGCGAGGGAAAGGAATATGTTATGCGCGACGGAGACGTAGTCGAATTCAAATTCAACGTTTGATCGTATGCGCTGCGCGATACGGGCGGCGGATCATTCGGATGGGATAAACTCCCGTCGCCGTCATGCGCATGTTTCTTGCGCTCGAAAATGCGTTTGCGTGGGGCAAACTCGCGCATAAGGCGTCGTAATACAGTAAATTCACATATGCGCAAATGCGCAAGTATAGAAGGACGGTCATGACAGATTACAAATCCAAGATATTCGATGCCGCACGGGAGGTATTGCCCGATCTCGACCCCGCCGACGTGACGGCGGCGGACGCTTTCTGCGATTATTGCGTGCCGTGCTTTAAGTTCGCAAAGCTCTTGCGCAAAAGCCCTGCGGCTATAGCGTCGGAAGCGGCGGCTGCGCTTAATGCGGACGGCATGACCGTTTCGGCGCTAAACGGCTATCTCAATTTCACAATAGATCGGCAAGCGCTTGTCGCCGACGCGTTTGCCGCGCGCCCGGGAAGCGTCAAGCCGCTCGCGGGTAAGACCGTATGCATAGACTATTCTTCGGTCAATATCGCAAAGCCGTTTCACATAGGTCATCTCATGACTACGGTCATCGGCGGAGCGCTGTGCAAGATATACAAAGCGCTCGGCGCGACCGCAGTCGGTATAAATCACCTCGGCGACTGGGGCACGCAGTTCGGCGGACTTATCTATGCGTTCCGTAATTGGGGCAGTGAAAAGGCGCTTGAGGAGCGCGGGCTGGACGAGCTTTTGGATCTGTATGTCCGTTTTCACGCCGAGTCCGAAAAGGACGGTAAGCTCGCCGATGAAGCGCGAGAATGGTCCAAAAAGATAGAAAGCGGCGACAAGTACGCGGTGTCGCTTTTCGAAAAGTTCAAAGCCATTACCATAGAGCAGGCAAAGCGCGTTTACAAGCGGCTCAATATCGAGTTCGACAGTTATCTCGGCGAAAGTTTTTATGTGGATAAAGTAGGCGGCGTCGAACGCAAATTAAAGGATAAAAATTTGCTCGCCGTCAGCGACGGCGCGGAGATAGTGGAAGTGGGCGAAGATATGCCGCCCGCGCTCATACGCAGAAGCGACGGCGCGTCGCTGTACATCGCGCGCGATCTTGCGGCGGCGTATTACCGTCACGAAACGTACGCGTTCGATAAATGCCTGTACGTAGTGGCGTCGCATCAGGCTTTGCACTTTAAGCAGCTCTTCAAGGTGCTCGAACTTCTCGGCGAGCCGTGGGCGAAAGATATGGTGCACGTGAGTTACGGCATGGTGTCCGTCGAGGGCATGTCGCTGTCCACGCGGCGCGGCAACGTATTATATCTGAGCGACGTTCTTAATTCCGCAGTAGAAAAGGCTGCGGCTATAATCGACGAGCGAAATCCCGATCTCAAAGACAAGGCGCGCGTTTCGGAGAGCGTAGGCGTGGGCGCAGTCGTGTTCGACGCGCTTTATGACGGTCGGCTCAAAGACAAGAATTTTTCGCTCGAGAGCGCGCTCAACTTCGACGGGGAAACAGGACCGTACGTGCAGTATACGCATGCGCGCTGTCGGTCGGTGCTTGCCAAGGGCGACTACGACGGCGGAGCTATCGACTGTTCGCTATTGACCGACGACGAGGCGTACGAAACGGTCAAGCTCGTTTGGGATTTCGACGATGTCGTTTACAATGCGGCAATCAAATACGAGCCGTCGATAGTTTCGCGTCGGCTCGTCAAGCTGTGTCAGGCGTTTAACAGATTTTATAATGCCGACCGCATCATGTGCGGCGGCGAAGCGCAGCGCGCACGGCTCGCTTTGACTGCGCGCGTTGCGGACGTGCTTAAATACGGGCTCGATCTCATCCTTTTGGACGCGCCCGAAAGAATGTGATCGCGCGGCACTTAAAATGCGCAACGTTCGAAACGCGGCTTAATACCGCATACTGCCTCAACGTTAAAAAGTATAACCCTCTGCGCGGTCGCAATGCGAGTCGCAGCGGCAAGAATTTGCGCCGCCGAGCCGTCGCGCCGAGCCGTCGGACGTGCCGCGGCCTTGCGAGTTAAGCAGCAAAAACATAATTACCATTTGATTTATATTTTCAGTGCCGCCGCCGTTTTCGAGCATAAGTATCATCATAAGTAATCCGAAAATATCGTCCTGCATAGTCGCGCCTCCGTCGGAATTATATATGCGAAATTTGTCGAATACGTTCCGCTATTCGGCAATTTCGACAAACGCCGCTTAAATGCGAGCCGGTTCGGTATTGACAAACGCGCGTATATATGATATATTGCGCATATGAACACACTGCTTCTTGATAGCCTTACGGCAGCCGACGTGGAACGCTCGTTGCCGAGCGAAAACAAGCTCGGCGTGCTCGCCGATTTTTTCGACGCACTGTCCGACGTTACGCGGCTTAAGATCGTTTCGGCGCTGTCAGTTTCCAAGATGTGCGTTTCCGATCTGTCCGCGCTTACGGGAATCAATCAGACAACGACGTCGCATCAGCTTCGCACGCTTAAAACCGCGCGGATCGTGGAAAGCACGCGCCAAGGCAAAGTCGTGTTCTACTCCATCGCGGGCGGCGGTATATCGCGGATAATGGGGCTTGCCGTCGGCGCGGTATACCGCGAATGAATGTGTGGCAATATTATTTCGTTTCGGAGACCGTACTTTAATGCTTAACGGATAGGAAATAACAATGAGGATACGCATATGATAATTACCGAAAAATGGGATGAAGCGATACGTGCCGAATACGACAAGCCGTATTACAAAGCGCTTATGGACGCTGTGGAACGCGAGTATTCCGAAAATACCGTTTATCCGCCGCGCGAGAATATTTATGCTGCGCTTCGGCTCGTCGATTTCGATCGCGTCAAAGTGGTTATTCTCGGTCAGGATCCGTACCACGGCGCCGGTCAAGCCAACGGGCTTGCTTTCGCGGTCAACAACGGCGTTCAGGCTCCGCCGTCGCTCGTCAATATTTTTACCGAATTGAAGTCCGATCTCGGTGTTTCGCCGACCGCAGACACGTCGCTCGTCGGTTGGGCGAACCAGGGCGTTTTGCTGCTCAATGCGTCGCTCACGGTGCGTGCCGACGAGGCGCAGTCGCACGCCGGGCTCGGCTGGCACACGCTTACCGACGCGATGATAGCCGCGCTGAATAACCGCGAAAAGCCTATTGCGTATATTCTTTGGGGAATGAGCGCGCGGCAAAAGACCGAGCTTATAGATAAGCGGAATTTTATCGTAACTTCCGCGCATCCGAGTCCGCTCAGTGCGTACCGCGGATTTTTCGGGTCGAAGCCTTTTTCCAAAGTCAATAATTGGCTGGCGGCTAACGGTATGGCGCCTATTTATTGGCAGTTTACCGATAAGTTCGAGCCTGCCGATTATTATAAAACGTCCGACCGCATAAAACGTTGCTGATCTGCGCATGCCCCGTGCCGCGAACCGTGTGCTCGGCGTTTTTTGCTCCGCTCGGAATGACGAAAGAGCATCGACAGATCGCTTTCGCTTCGCATCGTAAACCGACGGCGGCTCG
Source organism: uncultured Christensenellaceae bacterium (assembly GCA_910587455.1). Taxonomy (GTDB): domain Bacteria; phylum Bacillota; class Clostridia; order Christensenellales; family Pumilibacteraceae; genus Anaerocaecibacter. The sequence continues at coordinate 84,730 of CAJULK010000009.1, forward strand.
CTTTTGGAAAGGCGCGCAGCCGTTTTTATTTGCTTATTTGCGCGAAAAAGGCGAGTATTACACCGTTTTCGACGTTCGCATCGAAAAAGACGGGTATTACATCTTTTCGACAATGTCGAAAACGGCGGGTAATCGCTTAATTCGCCGATAATCGCAAAATTCGAATGTCCGTCCAAAACGTTTACAAACCGCGCCGAACGTGGTATAATGCGGATATGAAAAACGAAAAACGAAATTCTAATTCGGCAGAAAACGTGCCTGTTCCCGTCGGTTCCGCAGACGTTACGGATAACGGCGAAAGCGGCAGCGCGAGCGTGCCGGCGACATTCGGCGGGATCGAGCAACGCGGTTTCGCCGATCAGCCCGAGACGCTTGGCAGAACGCCCGAATACGAGCGTATAATCGACGACGACGGGGCGGTGCGCGGCGGCGGTTATGCGTCCGTAAAAGGCAAGGTGATAAGCAATAACAGGCTTGTCTGGATGATAGTTGCCGTAATGTCCGCGCTTTGCATTGCCGTAGGGATATGTTCGTCTCTGCTCACGGGTTATTTCATGCGACGCGGCTCGACTCCGCCCGTCATTAACACCGAGGGCTTGCAGCAGAACATTGCCGCCGTTATAAGCGCGCGCAAAAACAATATCGCTGAAATTTCGTGCGCGGTCGGGTCGGGCGCGTCGAACGGCAGCGGGATAATTATCGAGCGAAAGAGATCGCGGTATTACATTCTGACCAACGAGCACATCATTGACGCGACCGATTCGTGTGCCGTGCGGTTTTCGGGCGACGACGCTTATTACGCCGCCGAAATCGTCGGATACAGCAAGTTCTTCGATATTGCGGTGCTTTCGGTCGAATATAACGACATAATATTCGACGATCTCGACGGTACGGAGGTTTTTTCTCCGACTACCGAATACGGCGAAGGCGATTACGCGGTCGCTATCGGCAACGGAATGGCGATGGGGATCGCGGCATACGACGGTATAATTTCGCGTTCTTCCGAACTGCTGTTTTACGAAACAAAGACGGTGCCCGTCATGCGCACGACGGCGGCGATAAACGACGGCATGAGCGGCGGAGCGCTGTTCGATATGCAAGGGCGAATGATCGGACTCAATACTTACAGAATGACCGATAAAGAAGATACCGGATTCGTTACGCCCGTGTCGATGGTGTATCCCGTTTACAAGCAGATCGTCGAGTACGGCGACGGCGGCGATGTCGGGCTTTTCGGGCTCGATTACAGAAAGACCAATACGTCGGCGGTCGGTTGGATAGGGTGTTCGGCTGCCGGATTCGAATGTGAATATCGCGGCGGAAAGCTCACGGTGGTGGGATCGACGCTTTCGGGATTGAAAGTCGGCGATGTAATAACCCATATAGGCGGCGTAGCCGTTACGTCGGATATCTGCCGTACCTCGGGTGAGTTTCTGCGGTACAGGCGCGATCATTCCGCTTCTGGCGTCGAGCTTAATCTCGCAGTAAGCCGCTCGGGTGCAGAATTGACCGTCACGGTTGCGGGGTATCGCCGATATGTTTAAGAAAAAAACGTCTGCGGTCTTTGCGGCACTGTTTGCCGCGACGGCATTGTGCGGCTGCTCCGCAAACGCGTCGCCCGACATCGAACCGCATCTTATATCCGTGCCGAGCGCTTCGCCGGTGCGTCCCATAGATTCGTCGGAGACGCAGATAATTCCGTATGAAGTCTGCGACGCCGGCAGCGAAAAATACCGCGAACGCGTGGATACGCTTTATTCGGTAGTTGTGGACGACGGCAAAAAGCCGGTCTTTTCGGACGGCGATCCGCTCGCGGAAGTTTACGGCGCGGCGGTAGACATACTCGACAGATACGTGCTCAACGAGTGGCACGGTTCGACGACGGGCGAGTATAACACCGTGCATACAATACACGATTATCTCGTTGCGTACGTCGATTACGACTTCGAACTTTACGAATCGTACAGAAACGGCGATACGTCCGCGATGAACAGTCCGTCGTTCGATATAGACGGAGTGTTCTTGAACAAACGCGCGGTGTGCGACGGGATCAGTCGGGCGTTCAATTTTTTGTGTGCGATCGAGGGGATAGAGAGCGTGCGGGTCACAGGCACGTTTATGGGCGTTCCTCACGCTTGGAACAAAGTTCGCATCGGAGGTGTGCAGTATAATGTGGACGTTACCGCCGACGCCGCCAATTATTCGATAGGCGACAGTCTGTACAAACAGATCTCGCACGGATATTTTTTGCTCGGCGACAGAACTTTCCGCAACTTTCGCGCAGGCGAACCGCCGCGCAGGCATGTTTTCGAGGGCGATTTTTCGGGCGGCGAAGATTACGACTATTATGCGGACAAAGCGCTGACGGTAGGCGGAAAGACTTTTTCGTGCGTCATAAAGAGCGCGGCGGAACTTAACGCTCTTTTCGAAGCGGTTAGCGCGCAAAAGGGCGAAGTGGGCAAAATAGAGGTCAAACTCGATTTCGAAGGCAAGATAAACGTCAACGACGGCGATATGTATGCGCGCGAGATCGCCGCGGCGTACGGAAAACTCAAAAACGCGGATTTTTCGGTCACGTCGAGTCAAAAACCGTACTTTCAAGCGCCGAACGGCGTGTATCTGTTTTTGATGTACAAGTGATTTTCGATTGACAAAACCTGTCGAAAAGTTTATAATACGATCGTAAGGCATTGCGAAAGGGGTGCAATATGGGCAAAAGAAGTTTGTTTGCGATAGCGGCAGCCGCGTTTGCGGCGGCGTGCGGTTTTGCGCTGACCGCCTGCGATTCGGGCGAAGCCGAAGACCCGCCGAGCGGACACGTTCACAGATGGTCGGATGATTGGGTGAACTCGGATCCCGACTATCATTAGCGTGTTTGTCTCGACTGCGACGAAACTGCCTATAACGCACCGCATATATATGAGTACGGAAAATGCGTATGCGGAAAGACGGAATCGGAAGAGATCCCGCCCGAATCTCACAAGCACAGCTTCGGCGATTGGGAAAATTACGACGACGAGTTTCATAGGCGTAACTGCTCGGGCTGCGACTTATACGAGTCTTCGAAGCATGAATGGTACACAGACTTTTATCTGCCGTTTGACGACGAGTTTCATAAAATCGAATGTGAGCAATGCGAAGGATACAAACTCTTGAAACATAATTTCGACGACGATAACATCTGCGACGACTGCGGTGTTGCTTCGAAAGATTTTTATTACGTGTTGTCATCGGACGGAACGTACTACACGTTAGACAGCGTCGGATTGTTCGAGGGCACAGAAGCCGTCATTCCGGCGATCCATAAAGATAAGCCCGTAAAGAAAATAGGCGATCAGGCGTTTGCGGTATGTAACAAGATTACGAAAGTGGTTATTCGGGACGGCGTCGAGGAAATAGGCATGCGCGCTTTTGCTTATTGTTCGGGGCTTGAAAGCGTAGATATTCCCGCAAGCGTGACGCGGGTGAGCAGCGACGCGTTTATCGGAAGGCGCGCGGCACAGAAGATATATTACGGCGGAAGCATAGAGCAGTGGTGCGGTATAGATTGCGGCGAGTACAACAGTTTTTATAACGGCAGAGAACGCAATAATAACTACGATTTGTATATCGACGGAAAGATCGTCGCGGATTTGGAAATACCGAGCAACGTCACACAGATAAAAAGCAACGCTTTTGCCGATTGCGGGAGTATTCGAAACGTGAATGTGCCGAACACCGTGACCGAGATTTGCGAGGGCGCGTTTGCCGGGTGCGAAAACATTGCGAGCATGACGCTGCCGTTTATCGGGTCGAGCGTTAAATCGGCTGCCGATTCTTTTCAATATCCGCTCGGCTATATTTTCGGGCAGTTGTACGGCGGCATCGGCACTACGCAAATGTTTGAAGGGGGAGATATTGCGGATTCGACTCACACGAGCTACAATATTCCGAGCACGCTCGAAAGCGTTACCGTCACCGGCGGGACCGTTCTTTACGGAGCGTTCTCGAACTGTACTGGACTTTCGAAAATCGTTATAACCGAAGCCGTGCGCGGAGTCGGCTTATTTGCTACTATGGGCTGTGACGCACTGAAATATAACGAATATAAAAACGGGCTGTATCTCGGCGACGACGCAAATCCGTACAGAGCGCTTATAAAGGTCAAAGACAGCACCGTAACGTCGTTCGAAATCAATAAAGACACTCGTATTATAGCGGACGGCGCATTTTCGGATTGCAATAACATGCAATACACTCGGTACAACAACGGATTGTATTTGGGCGACGGTCAAAACGAACATGCGGTTTTCGTAAAAGCCGACAATGCCGAAATTACGAGTTGTACCGTCAGCGACACCGCGAAATTTATTTGCGATAATGCGTTTGAGTATTGCAATGCGCTTACTGCGGTGTCTGTGCCCGACGGGGTGGTGAGTATCGGAAGAGGAGCGCTGAAAAACTGCGGCGTTCTTGCCGATATATCGATAGGGCGCGGCGTGAAGTACATAGGTAGCCGTTTTATAACCGAGCGCACCGCTTTGGAAAGCATAAGCGTTTCGGCTGATAATCCGTATTATAAAAGCGCAGGAAACTGCTTGATCGAAGTCGGGAACAAAACCCTTGTTACGGGTTGCAAAAACAGTGTTGTACCGTCCGACGGCAGCGTGGCGAATATCGGAATTTATGCGTTTGAAAACTGCGGCGGACTTGTGTCCGCCAACGTTCCCGACTGCATAGTTTCGATAGGGTTTATGGCGTACGGGGACTGTCCGGATCTTAAACGCGTCACGATAGGCGCGGGGATCACGCAAGAAAAATTGAGAGAATTGTTCTTCTTTCCTCTTCGTTCAAGCGAGAAATTGGAGTATTTCGAAGTCAGCGCCGACAATCCCGTTTATTCGGGCGCAGGCGGCATTATTTACAATAAAGCGCAGACCCGAGTCGTTCTCGCGCCTTACGCCGTAAAAGGCGTAGTGACCGTCGCGGACGGTGTTACGGACATCGGTTCGAGAGCTTTTTCGGATTGCAAAGAAGTGACGTGTGTAGAGCTGCCGCGCAGTCTTAACCAAATCGAATACGCGGCTTTCACAGAATGTACGGGACTGACTACGATAAAATTCGGCGGCACGCGGTCGGAATGGAAAGCGGTGAAAAAAGGTGATCATTGGGATTTTAATATGCCGAGCTATACGGTGATCTGCGCCGACGACTGAGAAGCGGAGCACTGTTTCGATTCGGCTTTTGCCGATTTATAAAGTCGCGCGATTCGAATAACACAGCGATAAAGTCAATAAAAAACACGGCAAGCCGAAAGACTTGCCGTGTTTATATTTATCGGTTTTGCTTTATTTGCTCTCTATGTAGTCGCAGAGGTCGCCGACTGTTTTTACTTTGTCCATTACGTCGTCGTCGAGCGTGATGCCCGTTTCCGATTCGAGATTGAACATAAGCTCGACGAGAGCGAGCGAGTCTGCTTTGAGGTCTGCTTTGAAGTCGGTGTCGCGCGTTATAGTCGAAGCGTCTATGCCGAAGTATTCGGCGAGTTCCGATTGAATTTTTTCGAACATGGTCTATTCTGCTCCTGTGATTTTAGTTATTATATCACTTAAATTTAGACATGTAAAGTATTTTGCGCCGATGATTTTCGGTTTGTCCGTACGGCGTTATATTATGGCGTAAACGAGTTCTTCGGTCATACGCGAGCACGATATCGGTCGTTTAAGCCCCGTTGCTATATCCTTTGTGCGCAGACCTTTTGCGAGAACTTTTTTGACGGCGTTTTCTATGGCTACGGCTTCCGCGACGAGCTTTAACGACGTGCTGAGCATCATTGCCGCCGCGCGTACGGTAGCTATCGGATTGACTTCGTCTTTACCGGCGATGTCCTGCATCGGGCCGTGTACGGGCGAATACAAGCCTATATTGCCTGCGCCGAGCGTGCACGTAGGCTGAGTGCCTTGATTGCCGACTGTTGCCGAAGCCGTGCTCGCTATAAATTCTCCGAACATAGACGGCGCGAGTATTACTTGGAAATCGGACGGCGACTTGACAAGCGCCGCAAGACATTCGTCGATCTGCATGCTTTCGAACGCAACGCTCGGATAGTTTTTAGCCACGCGTTCCGCAGTTGCGCGCCACAGCATGCCCGACGAAAGAGCGCTCGATTTATCCACGCTCGTGAGTTTCGCGCCGCGTGCCGCGGCGATCTCGAAAGCGAATTCGGCTATGCGCTCGACCTCGCTTATCGAATACACTTCGGTGTCGAACGCTTCCTGTCCGAGTGCGCCGTCGCGGTATCCGCGTTCCGTCGTCGCGTATATTCCGCCCGCATCCTCGCGAACGAGCATGATGTTTACGCCCTTTTTGAGAAGCTCGGGGCGGATAGGCGAGTGCTGGATAAAATCTTCGTCGAGCACTATCGGGCGCATGTTGGCAAAAAGCCGCATGTGCGCTTTAAGCGACGCTACGCCTTTTTCGGGGCGCATATGCGGCTTAAGATCGCTCCACTTGCTTCCGCCTACCGCGCCGAGGAGCACGGCATCGGATGCCGCGCACGCGTCGCGCGTTTCTTTTGGCAGAGGTACGCCCGTCATGTCGAGTGCCGCGCCGCCTATCGGCATTGTGCGCATATGGAAGTTGTGTCCGAATTTGCGCTCGATCGCGTTGAGTACGGCTACTGCGGAATCGGTTACTTCCGCACCTACGCCGTCGCCCGGCAATAATGTTACGTTGAAATCCATGTGTATTATCTCCGTTATTAAAACGGCGTTCACGGCGAGCGGTATCCCGTTCGGCGCGACGCCGTTTCGAATTGCGTATTAAATGCGGCTCAGAACTTCTTTTTGAGCACCGCGCCGTTAGAAGCCGATGTGACGAGGTTTTGATACCGCAGCAGCCAGCCCGCTACGTCTCCGTCTTTGGGACGCAGTTTCTTTTGGCGCGCTTGCAGTTCTTTTGCCGTGACGTCGAGCGTCAGCTTGCCTGCGGGAATATCGATCTTTATCACGTCGCCGTCCTTTACGAGCGCTATCTTGCCGCCCTCCGCCGCTTCGGGGCAGACGTGCCCGATCGCCGCGCCGCGCGTTGCGCCCGAGAACCGTCCGTCGGTGACGAGCGCTACGTCTTTGTCGAGTCCCATGCCGATGAGCGCCGCGGTGGGCGAAAGCATTTCGCGCATGCCCGGTCCGCCTGCGGGACCTTCGTAGCGTATCACGACGACGTCGCCTTTTTTGACTCTGCCTGAGTATATCGCTTCGACGGCGTCTTCTTCGCGGTTAAAGCATCTTGCTTTGCCCGAGAACACGAGCATCGATTCGTCTACGGCAGAGCGTTTTACGACCGAGCCTTCTTCGGCGAGGTTGCCTTTGAGCACGGCTATCCCGCCGATAGGCGAAACAGGCGATTCTATCCGATGAATGACCGAATCGTTTTTTACGTGCGCGTGCGCGTAAATATCGGCGAGCGCACAGCCCGCTACGGTGTGTGCCGAACCGTCGATGAGATTCTTTTTTGCAAGCTCGTGAAGCACTGCCGATATGCCGCCCGCGAGTCCGAGATCGTTCATGTCCGTCTCGCAAGCTGGAGAGAGCTTACACAGCGTAGGCGTGGCGTCGGAAATTTTCTGCACGAGGTCTAACCCGAGCGTTATGTTGCATTCCGCGGCAATCGCGAAAAGATGAAGCACCGTGTTTGTGGACGCGCCGAGCGCCATATCGAGAGTAAGCGCATTGGTGAACGCGCGCTTGGTCATGATCAGTCGCGGCGTCACCGCGTCGTTCACGAGCTCGCAGATCACGCGTCCCGCGCGTTTGGCGAGCCGTATGCGCTCGCTCGAAGTCGCAAGCGCCGTGCCGTTGCCGGGGAGCGCCATGCCGAGCGCTTCGAGCAGGCAGTTGAGCGAGTTTGCCGTGTACATGCCGCAGCAGCTTCCGCAGCCGGGGCAGGCGACGTTTTCGAGCGCGGTCAATTCGTCGAGGCTCATAGAACCTTTCTTGACGGCGCCTACGCCCTCGTATACGTCAGAGAACCCGACCTTTTTGCCTTTGTAATAGCCGCTTTCCATAGGCCCGCCCGAGACGAATACGGACGGGATATTGACCCGTGCCGCGCCCATGAGCATGCCCGGAACTATCTTGTCGCAGTTGGGTACGAATACCGCGCCGTCGAACGCGTGACCGAGCAGCATTGTTTCGACGCTGTCGGCTATAAGCTCGCGCGATGGCAGGGAATACCTCATGCCGGCGTGACCCATTGCGAGTCCGTCGCATATGCCTATCGACGGTATGACGACAGGCGTACAACCGCCCGCGTATATGCCCGCTTTGACGGCGTCCGTTATGCGGTCGAGATGCATGTGTCCGGGCACTATTTCGGACTTTGCGGAAACTACGGCGATGAGAGGCTTTTGCATCTCTTCGTCGGTAAGTCCTAACGCTTTCATGAGTGCGCGCTGCGGCGCTTTTTCCATATTGGATAAGTTGGGCATTGTCACATCCTTTTTATGTACCGCGGCGGTTTTGCCTTGTGTACGGTTTTGATGAATATTATTACATATTATATCACTGCCTGCGCAACTTGTCAATTTTTTGCAAGGGAAAAGGACGCAAATCGGCTTGATTTACGCCCTTTTTGGGGAAAGTTTTGCGTATTTCTCGGTGTTTTAACGCTGTTATCAGATTACGAGCGGTATGTCGTAAGTGTAGAAAAATTCGGATACCGCGGGTATGCGCACTGCTATTGCGGACGCTATAAGGAACAGCGCTATCACGATAAACACTATGCGCAGTATTATGCTGTTTGTCCAACCGCATGCGTTGTACAGGACCACGAGTATCATCAGACACAGTATTATGGTGCTTATGATATCCATTGCCTTGATAGCTGTGGCTGGTACGTTTTGGTAGACCATTACCCATTTGATCGCTATTATCACCGCATACAGAGCAAGCACGATTATGGATATGAACTGGTCGATCTTTCTGTCTCTTTTTGCCATTTCTTCCTCCGAAGATTAATTGAATTTATTATAAGTTAATTATATCGCTTGATTCTTAGACTTATATTTACGCAAGATTAAAATAAGATTAGAATTGCTGCTACAGTATTTCGGTAAGGTTGCTCTCGCTGTTGAGCTTGCCGTCGCCGCGCTCGAGCGCGGTAAGTCCGGTGCGCGAAAGTTCGAGTATTTCGTACCGCGACAGCATTTCTATAAATCCGTCGAGCTTGGTCGGTTTTCCCGTAAGCTCTATGACAACGGACTGCGGCGACATGTCTACTATTTTCGCTTCGTACGTATGACAGATTGTTTCGATGTCGGTACGTTCGCCTGCGCCCGCTTTGACTTTTACGAGAAGCAGTTCGCGTAGCACCGCGTGCGATTCTTTAAGCTCCACCGCGCAACGGCAGTCGGGGAGTTTTCCGAGCTGCAATATAATCTGACTGAGAGTGCTTTCGTCGCCGCGTACCGTGATCGTCATGCGCGAAAACCCCGGGTCTTCGGTCGCGCAAACCACGAGCGAATCTATGTTGAAACAACGCCGCGCGAACAGTCCGGATATGCGCGTCAGCACGCCGCTTTCGTTTGTTACGAGCGCCGTTACGATATGCTTCTTTTCGGTCATTTCCGTTTGTCCTTTTTTGTTTGCGTTTGACTTATATCCGTTATTATGTCGGTCATGCTCTTGCCGGGCGGGATCATGGGCAGTACAAATTCGTCTTTGTCGATAACGCAGTCTATTACGGTTACTCCGTCCGACGTCAGCGCTTTGCCCGCGATGTCGGGCACGTCGCCGTCGCACGTCAGGCGGAACCCTTTTGCGCCGAACGCTTCCGCAACCTTGACGAAATCAGTTTTGTTGCCGTCGAGATCGGTGGACGAATATCTGCCCGAATAGAACAGCGTCTGCCATTGCCGTACCATGCCGAGCGTGCGGTTGTCGAAAACAAATACGGTAAGCGGTATGCCGAGCCGCGTCGCGGTAGACAGTTCGTTTAGGTTCATGTGGAACGATCCGTCGCCCGTGAAAAGTACGGCGCGCTTGCCGCTGCCGATCGCCGCGCCGATCGCCGCACCCATGCCGAAGCCCATGGTGCCCAGCCCGCCGCTCGTTATGAACGTGCGCGGAGCGCGGAATTCGTAGCCTTGCGCCACCCACATCTGATGCTGTCCGACGTCGGTCGCTATAACTGCGTCGCCGGCGTTGTCGGATACGTATTTTATTATTGTGCGCGGACTCAGCTTGCCGCGGCAGGGCGGAAGCGCGTGCGCGGCTTTAAGTTCGGCGTTGAGTAAAAGCATAGCGTCGTCGTGCTTGGGTTTTACTCGGGCGGTGAGTCGGGCGAGCACGCTTTTTATATCGCCGCGAATGTTTGCGTCCGACCGCACGTTCTTGTTTATTTCCGCCGCGTCGATATCTATGTGGAGTATGGCGGCATTGCGGCAGAATTTGCTGCGGTCGCCGACTACGCGGTCGGAAAACCGCGCGCCGACCGCAATGACGAGATCGCTTTTCCCGAGCAACGCCGCTACCGACGCATGACCGTGCATGCCTATCAATCCCGCGCAGTACCGACTCGAAGAAGGGATCGCCGACAATCCCATGACGGACGTGGCGACAGGCGCTTTTATTCGCTCCGCAAAGGCGAGAAGTTCCGCGCTCGCGTCGGAAGATATGCAACCGCCGCCCGCATATATTACAGGGCGCTGCGCGCCGTCTACGAGCGCTGCGGCGTCGTCGATATCCGCTTGTGCGGGCGGAACGCGCGGCGGAGCGATCGGTGCGGGCGAGTATTCGACGAGCGCTTGCTGAACGTTTTTGGGCACGTCTACAAGCACGGGACCGGGTCTGTCCGAGCGCGCAATGCGAAAAGCTCGGCGCACTGCGTTCACGAGGTCGTCGGGGTTTTTGACTATTATGTTATGCTTGGTTATCGGCATCGTTATGCCGGCGATGTCCACTTCCTGAAAGCTGTCTCTGCCGAGAAGCGGCACGGGAACGTTGCCCGTTATCGCGACGAGCGGTATGCTGTCGAGATATGCGTCGGCTATGCCCGTGACGAGGTTGGTCGCACCCGGACCGGACGTGGCTATTACCACGCCGACCTTGCCCGTTGCGCGCGCAAAACCCTCGGCGGCGTGCGCCGCGCCCTGTTCGTGCGCGGTGAGTATTTGCGTGATCTCGGGCTCGCAATACAAAGCGTCGAACAGGTCAATTATCTGTCCGCCGGGATACCCGAACACCGTTGTGGCGTTTTGTTCGAGCAAGCATTTGACTATTGCCGCCGCGCCCGTTATCTTCATGTCAGTCCTTTTCGGTTGAGTTGTTTATTATTATAGCCTAAATCCGATCGCGTGTCAATGAAATGCGCGGTTATATAAGCGCTTGATACCGCAACGAAAAAGACGGCTCGTTGCGAACCGTCTTTTCCGTGGTTGTTTGTATGGATTTTATTTGCCGAAGTAGCGTTTGAGAAGTCCCGCAAAGCCTGCGCCGTGACGCGCTTCGTCCTTTGCCATTTCGTGAACGGTGTCGTGAATGGCGTCGTAGCCGAGCTCTTTTGCGCGCTTTGCGAGCATGAGCTTGCCCTCGCATGCGCCCGCTTCCGCGGCGGCGCGAAGCTCGAGGTTCTTTTTGGTGGAAGGCGTAACCACTTCGCCGAGAAGTTCGGCAAACTTGGACGCATGGTCGGCTTCTTCGTACGCATAACGCTTATACGCTTCCGCGATCTCGGGGTAACCCTCGCGCTCGGCTACTCGCGCCATGGCAAGATACATTCCGACTTCGGTGCACTCGCCCATGAAGTTGGCTTTGAGTCCGTCCATGACTTCCTTGTCCTCCACAACGCCGTCGCCTACCGCGTGCTCGCACGCAAATTTGGCTTCCGTGACGGGTACGAACTTTTTAGCTTTGCAAACGGGGCAGACTTCTACGTCATCCGCTACGATCTCGCCGCAAACAGCACATCTTTTCATATGTTTATTCTCCTTATGTAGTTTGTCGGCATACTTTCGTATACCACATATAGTATATCATTCATATCATACATTGTCAAGCGCCCAAGCGGAATTTATAAGAATTTGCTTTTGACAAAAAAACGCAATATGATATAATAGTTCATAATGCGGTATCGGCAACCGAACGCACTTACAATAGGAGAAGATATGGAAGAAAAAAGATCTATCACGGCACCGACAGTCGGTGAAGCTGTGTCAATGAGCCTTTCTCGGCTGGGCAAGACGTTGTTCAATTATCCGATAGTTTTTGTGATCGTCTGCGTTTTCGGGTATGTAGCCGTTGCGCTCATGATGATGGCCGACGTCGCGTGGGCGCTTGTGGCGGCGATCCTCGTGCTGTACACGCTCGGCGCGCTGTGGTTTTTGAAGACTATACTGTTTTTATAATCGGCTGCTTCGGGATATTCGACGCGCATTATGCCGACAGCATAGCGTTTAATATACGAATCAACGTCGAGCTAAAGGAACAGACTTCGATCACGCTCAAATTCAATCCGCGCGCGCCGCAAGGACGCGCCGTCGAAATAGAGGATAGCGACGTCGGCGGGATAGAGGAAATAGGGAATAATTTTTACGTCAACAAGCTGATAGGCAAGCGTAAAAAGATAATGTCGCTCGTAAAACTCGGCGTATGGTTGGTGATCTTCGCGCTCGCGATCGTGCTTTCGCTCAGATCGTGCGGAATGATTTGAGTTACCGAGCGCGGCGTTTCCGCGTATAATAAGTATTGCGATGGCGCGCGGCTTTTTGCGCGTTTTCGAAATTGTCGAAAAATTTGCAAAACCGACCGCAATCGGTTTGATTTTTGCGTGCAACGGGTATATACTTGTATTCGGTTTGATTATGACGACGGCAAAGAAAAGCTCCAAGCAGATGGATATGCTGCACGGACCGATCATGAAGAATATTATTCTGTTTGTCCTTCCGCTCGCATTAGGCGGAATATGTCAGCAACTTTTTACGTCTGCGGACATGGCGGTCGTGTATTGGTTCGACGCGGATAGGACGGTCGCGCAGGCGGCGGTAAACAGCAACGGCGCCATAGTCAATCTTTTGATCAATCTGTTTGCGGGGCTGTCCGTCGGCGCAACCGTGGCGATAGCCGAGCAGATAGGAAAGAAGCACACCGACGATATTCACAGTATGGTTTTTACCGCTATGGTCATTGCGACGGTAAGCGGTGTGATACTTATAGGAATAGGCGTCGGCGTTGCCGAGCCGATATTGAAAGTTATGGGCACGCCGTCAAACGTTCTGCCGCTCGCCGTAAAATATTTGCGCATATATTTTTGCGGAATGCCGTTCCTTATGATCTACGATTTCGGGGCGGCAATACTTCGAAGCATAGGCGACACTAAAAAATCGTTGTTTATTCTGTTTGTATCGGGCGTTTTGAATGTCGGGCTCAACATACTTTTCGTAGCGGTTTTCGATATGAGCGTAGCGGGTGTGGCGATAGCTACGATCGCCGCCAACGTGCTGTGCGCAACGCTCGTTATCGTGTATCTTATGAAAGACAAGATGCTGCGGTTTTCGTTTAAGCGATCGAAGATCCGCAAAGAGTACGTAAAACGCATGTTTGTTATCGGGCTGCCCGCGGGACTTCAGGGCATGGTGTTTTCGCTCGCAAACGTCTTTATTCAATCGGCGATAAACAGTTTCGGCGACGCGGCTATGTCCGGCAACGGCGACGCGGCTAACTTCGATATTTATATTTTCTATTTCGTAAACGCGTTCGGTCAGGCTACTACGACCTTTCTCGGTCAGAATTATGCCGCGGGCAATTACGACAGGTGCAAAAAGATTTACCGCACCGCAATGCTGTCCGCGCTTGTCGTGTCGGCTGTATTGAGTGTCATTTTCGTTGCGGGCGCTCCGCTGTTTATAAGGATATACACTACGGACCCCGCCGCGATAGAGTTTGCGCTTATGAGAATGTGGTGCGTCGTTTCGTGCACTATACTGACAAATACATACGAAACGTCGGGCGGCGCGCTTCGCGGAATGGGACATTCGCTGTTGCCTGCGATATTTACAGTATTCGGTACTTGCGTGTTGCGCATAATATGGATATATACCGTGTTTGCGGCGGTAAACGAGTTTTGGATACTCATGATAGTCTATCCGATTTCTTGGGTGATAACAGGTGCGGCAGTGCTTATATCGTATCACGTGATAAGCCGCAGGGAATACCGTAAGCCCGTCGCGGCTGCGGCAGAGAACGCCGATACGGCGCACGTCGTCGATACCTCACCCATAGTTTCGACGTACATGACGGAAACTTCGGAAGATGCGGAAGCCGCCGCAGCTGCCGACGGTTCGGACGCGGCAGGCGCCTCGTCGTCTGCGGTGGGCAAGCCCTGTTCGGCGCGTTGCGAAAACAAAAAATAGTGCGCTCGACTGCGCGGGGGAAACATATTTGGAAAACGCACAAGAGAAGAAGTTCAAAGAATGTCCTATCCCAGACGTTTTGAGGATAGATTCGCTGTTTACTTTTTTCAGAGAGCGGTTTTCGCGCGACTATGTTTTTCCGGGCGAATACCACGATTTTACAGAGGCGGTATGCGTTACCGACGGCTGCGTCGGCGTGACCGCCGATAAGACGGTATACACGCTTCCCGCCGGACGGCTCATCGTTCACGGCGCGAACGAATTCCATAAGATTTGGTCTGTGGACGGCGAGCCGGAAGCTGTCGTCTTTTCGTTTGCCGCGAGTGCGTTTCCGCACGGTGTTTCGGGCGTTTATACGCTGACGGCGGACGATATGACCGTGCTGAACGGGCTTTGCCGCGACGCAGAGCGTATTTTCGATCGGAACGGTATAATCGTTGAACGCATTAAGAGCGGGCATGAGAGCGAAGCGAGCGTGTTTGTAAAGCGGCTCGAAACGTTTTTGATAGGGGTGCTGACGCGCGCCGCAACGGAAGCGTCCGTCTATAAAAGCCGCAGCGCCGAAAACTACTTTCGTATAGTGTCGGTCATGGAAAACAACATCGGATCCAAGCTGTGCGCGGCAGAGCTTGCGCGTTTGTGCGCAATGAGCGTGCCGGCGCTCGAAAAGACGGTAAAGAAGTTTGCGGGTACGGGCGCCGCCGAACATTTTACGAACATGAAGATAAGGCGCGCGACCGAACTGCTGCGTGAAGGCAAAAGCGTGAAGCATACCGCGCTCGCGCTCGGGTTTAGCGATCAGAACTATTTTTCGGCGGTGTTCAAAAAACGCACGGGGTTTGCCCCGACACATATCGACCGCCGTCGATGAAACCTATAAATAACACTGTCGGCTAATTATGTTCTATATTGAGGTTCTTAAATGCCGTCGATTGTTTTCTTGCGTCGAGGTTGTTTCTGTTCATTACTCCATGCTTCGGCGAATGCAAGTGTTTCATGAATGTAATTCATAGCAGATACAAAATCCGTGAATATATTTGTTTCTACGTTATTGCCATAAATAATCGTTACTTTATATTCGTTGATGTTTATGTGACTAACGGCTGTAGCGAATACGTTTCCTATTCCTCGCAGGGCAATGGTACATTCAGTTGGCGGATCGGGCAAGTGATAAGATTTTTTCCCGATTTGTATATCATAATAATTCATCGGTTGTTGCTGCCTTTACGATAAATTGTCGTAACATTATTATAATACGCTTAATCGTCGTTTGTCAATATATTTACGACGATTTGAAGTAAAATAATCGTATGACGATCGGAAAGCGTATAAGAGATTTGCGTGAGCAAAACGATATGTCGCAAGATGAGCTCGCTATCCATATCGGAATTACGCAAGATACTGTTTCGATGTGGGAAACGGACAGGCGATTGCCGAGCGTGCAGCATCTTATAAAGCTGTGTCGGATTTTTCGCGTGCACGCAGATTACATGCTCGGGTTCGAGGACGATTACGGGGTAAATGAGTTTTCGACGCCTGCGCCGCAGTATTATTCGGTGCGAGAGAAAACGCTTATAGATATGTACAGAAAACTGTCGCCCGAAATGAAGCGTGCCGTGACCGAAATGTTGAGCAATATCAAAACGGAAGGGTGACGCCGTCCGTTTCGAACAATTAAAAACGCCGTTCCGCAATTATTGCGTAACGGCGTTTTGCGTTTGAGCGTTTCAGAAAGACGGCGTGCGGTCAGTCGAATATTACGACCGAGTCGATATTCGCTTTGCCCGTGCACTTTATCTTTACGGTGTGCGTGACGTTGTTCAGCTTGTCGGACAGGAATGACAGACCTTTTTCGATTTCGGCGGCGCTCATGTCTATCGAATCGACTTTTTTGCCGTCGATATAAACTTCGAAGTTCTTGCCGTGCAAAGCCGACGAGAACAGGGCGAGTCGCGTGCCGTTGAACTTGAACGACATTTCCGCGCCCGTCGATCCGACGTACACGTGCCCGAAAGTCGAATACGCTTGCTGCACGTTCCACGTGCCCGTAAACGCGAACGAGTCTTCGTCGGGCGAGAACTGTCTGCCGCCTTGCAATGCGAGCAGCGACGACAGCTCGATTTTGCTGAGCGCCAAGTATCCGAGGTTGTTTCTCGCATGGGTCTGCGTTATTTCGACTTTGTAGAACTTGAACGTGTGGAAGTCGTCGAAGTTTGCGATAACTTTGAGATTGCTCGCCGAGGAGTTTTGCACGTCGGATACGAGCGTCCAATCGTTGCCGTCGTCGCTTACCCATATCTTGAATTTTTTGGGCAGATACGTAGCGTAATTCGCGCTCGCCGACGAACCGCGGAAAGTCAATCGGCTTGCCGTGACTTCGGTATCGAATTTCACGGTTACCATGAACGGGTTCGATTCGGATATCGCCGTTCTGTTAGTGTGGATGAAATTGCTGTCGTCGTCGTCGAACAGGTTGGACAGCGCGTGCGTGGGCGTATTGTCCCACGGCTGATATTGCGAATCGACGCATGTCTGCTTTGCCGTTACGAAAGTTTCATCGCCCGTGTAATTATACGTATACTTGCGCGTATAGAAGTATTCGGTCGTGAATCCGCTGTTGGACGGGAACTCGTAATTGCTTCTGTATGCGTTTGCGTACGACGCCTGCGTGGGCGCTATCGGTTTGGCGTTCGTAGCTTCTTCCTCGGTTACTTCATGTCCCTGATAGTCGTAGTAGTGCGTTTCGTGCCTTACCGCGTCGGGCGAGCCCGCATCCACTTCGTTGCCCGCCGCGTCGTAGTATTTTTCGACCATGGTGAACATCGGTTCCGTCCACTTCGCCGTGCCCAAGCCGATATAGCTGACTACAGGGGTGGGCTGAACTATGAGTACCGATTTGAAGTATACCCAAGAATGTTCTTCGACTTTTTTGAGATCGACATACGTATTGCTGTCGGTGGGACGGAAATTAGCGCTGTTGCTTACTGCCGCCGTATCCTTTATGGTCGGACCCGCGAGGTACGTTTTGCCGCCGTCCGTCGAGTAGTACATTGCGCAGTTCATTCTTCCGCGCAGGTATATGCGGTAGTCGCCCGCTTCATCGAAATAAAGTTTTCCGCTGAGCTCGATGATCGTGTCTTTGTGAACGAAGAACGACTCGGGCGCGTTCGGATATTTTTGACGGTTTTCGGGCGTGTCGGGGTAGAACCATATATCCGTATTGCAGTTTTGCACGGGATTTTTATGATCGGATTCTTCGACCGTTTCGTAGCCCTTGTAGCCTGCGGTATACGCCGCTTGCGCGTCCGTATACATTTTGTCCGCCGTGTACGTATACGTTGTGCGGGTCAGTGTGGTCTTGTTGGTTTCGTGCGACTGTTCGAACTCAAGTACGAGATCTATGTCGTCAACCTTGAACGCGCCGTCCGTTTTGATTATTTCGAGCGTAGCTATTATCTGACCCGAATGTAAGTTCTCGTCGGGCGTGAATTTGAACCGATAGTTGTCTATCGTTTCGATCTTGCCGTGTTCGGGCTGAGTTATGCTCTTTATGCGGTATTCGAAACCTTTGGGGATAACTACGCTGCCGCTCGCGTACTGTCCGCCGGGCGCGGTGTATTTTCCGAGGTCGATCTCGAACGGATCGCCGTAGGGGATGATATACGGCTGCATGGTCTTGAAGTACTTCTTTTCGCCGTCGTACAGATAGCTTCTGCCCGTCTGATACACCGACGATACGGGTACGAACACGGGATAGTCGGGATTGCGAAGTTCGTTTGCTTTGGCGGCGTCGATGCCTTTGAGAACGTCTTTGAAATAATATGTCATGTCGTTGTGGGTGACGTCCTGCCAGCCCTTGAGATATCCCGAATAATTCTGACCGTAGCTCTTGCTCTGCTGTCTTACTTTGGCTTGGATATAGTTGTTTGCGCCGAAGTTGTGGAGAAGGGTGGAATACAGAGTAAGACCCTGCTTGCCGTTGCTCGGCGTTCCGCCGTCCTGTATTTTAAGCACTTCGTTGAGCGCCCACGTCGCGCATGTATAACTGTTCCAGCCGCCGAGTCCCGCGCTGCCGTAGCCGGATATTCCGCGCGCCGCGGATATTTTGGTGAACAGGGCGTACGATACGAGCGTCATGCCGTTGTTGGTGACTTCGCCGCCGTTGCCGACGCCGTAGCCTTGGAAGTTGTGGTGGTATTCGTGCAAATTACCCCATGCGCCGGACGTGACTATTCCGTTGTAATTGAGCGAGTTGCTCATCCAGCCGAGCGGACAGTTGACCGAGCTTCTGCCGGGGAAAGCGACAGCCGCGCCCGCGGCGACGAACGGATCGTACAGGAATACTATGCCTTGACTGCTGCCCGTAGTCGTTACGCTCGAGATCTTTTCCCAAAGTATTGCCGCTTTGTAAAGATCGTCGTACGAAAAGTTTTGCGCGTAGCGCTTCGGACCGGAATGAAGAACGCCGAAGTTCCATACTTCGAGATCGAAATAGGGCGCGGAAGCGGTGCTGCGCGTTTCTTCGAATTCTTCCTTGGTCGTATAGCCGAGTATGAAGTGCGAATACTTAACTCCGCCCGAGATCGTTGCCGTGAACGTTACGTTGGTGTTGCGTATATACAGCGGTCCGCCTACGAACGAGCCGACGTACGCGGTGTATATTCCGTTTTCGAGCGTTGCCGTATCTTTGGTGACGCGCATGGTGTTGAGTATGATTGGGAAGCGCTGCATCTGTCCTTTTGCCGTCCAAATGTTGTTTGCCTGCCCGTTGTAAAGCGCCTGCCCGATATGTACGGTGAGACCGCCCGTAGCGTTCATATCGGCTTCGCTTATTTCTATCTTGATCACTTCGCCGGCGGGCGCATATACGCCCGTTACGCTGTAGCTGCCGTAAAGACGGGGGCGAACGGTGACTTCTTTTATAATTCCGGGCTCGTCGTCGTTCACGTCGCCGAGATACATGCCGACGGCGGAGGTATGCTTGTAAAGCTGTCTGCGCGTTCCGTCGGAGTTTACGGCTTGAACGGGTGCGGCAACCGTGCCCGAGTACAAATATCCGTCTTTATCCATCCATGTATACGTGCCTTCGCCGTTGCCGCCGTTGCCCGAATTGTTGTGCGTGCCTTGCGCGCACATGTAGTCCGATTCGTTTATGAGAGCGGTTCTCGCGTCGGCTTTGTCGTCGCCGCTGCCCACGACATCTTTAAGCGTCGAACCGTAAGTAGGGTAGGCTGGAAGCCCTTCGTTTTTAATGTCGGCAACGGGTTTTACGCGTGCGACTGTGCCTTTTACCGAACCCGAAAATCCTACTGCCGTAGTCGTTGCGTAAGGATTGTCGTATGTTTCGCCGCTTACTTTGTCGTCGGCGGAAATTATGGGATCGTTCGAAGCGTTGAGTGCGCCTGCCGGTTTGTCGCCCATTACCGATTGCGACGGAAGAATGACGGGCGCCGCATTGCCGAGCGTAGGACCTTTGACGGTATTGCACGATTTTGCGCCGAATACCGCGCCGAGCACGATAGCGAGTATCAGAATGAACGAAACCGCGGCAACTACGGCTATGCGAACTTTTTTGTTTTTGAACGCAGCCGCCACGGCGCTTGTGCCGCCGCCCGAACTCTTGCCGCTCGTCTTTTTACTGTTTTGAGATTTTGCGGTGTTATCCGATTTTTTTGCGGTTTTTCCAGCATCGGATACGCTTGCCGCCACAGCCGCTTTGCGCTCGGTTGAGCCGGCAGCTTTCGAATGTTGTTCGGCTTGCGGCTTTGATTGCGATGCGCATTCCGGCTTAGCCGTCGGTGTGGGCTTAGTCGGCGCAGTTGCCGTTTTTGCCGCAGGCGCGGGCTTAGACGGCGCAGTTGCCGTTCGTGCCGTCGGCGCGGGCTTAGACGGCGCAGTTGCCGTTCGTGCCGCGGGCGCAGGCTTAGACGGCGCAGTTGCCGTTCGTGACGTCGGCGCAGGTTTAGACGGCGCAGTTGCCGTTCGTGACGCAGGCGCAGGTTTAGACGGCGCAGTTGCCGTTCGTGACGTCGGCGCAGGCTTAGACGGCGCAGTTGCCGTTCGTGACGTCGGTTTTTGTGTGGATTTGGGATCTTTTTCCGGCATAAGATATCTCCTTGATTTGCTGGCGCAAAACATTTTTTTCAGTCGGCGGTTTTGCGCTGTTTATTTGTATTATGTATAAGATAACACAACTATGTATCATAGCACATGCGGCAGGATTTGTCAATACAAAATGTATATGTGAGTTTTCGCTCGCAGTTGACTTGTGCAAATCTTTATGCCGTAAAACGGCACAAGAAAACCCGATCGACGATTCGACCGGGCAAGTCTTGGTGCACCAAGTGATTTAATATCCGAATTTTTTGTTGCTTTAATCTCGGAAAAGAATATCGTCTGTGTTCCGTCTTTGAAGTTAAAGGTTATATCAAACTTATCGTCATACATATAATCAAGCGAGCGAACAAAGACCGTACAGACCTATTCAGAGAGTACACAAGAGAGAAACGACGAGCGGACGAATACGAAAAGACTGTCCGAGAAGTTGCGGAAATCAAGGCGGTACTACCCGAAGGTTACGACTAACTGTTACAGGACGTGCAGTATGAAAAAGCAGACAGATATGAAAGAGCACGGCAACAAAATCTTGCTCGTATTCGTGGACGAAACAAAGACTTTTATATGTAACAACTTAATAACCGCTATAAGGAGGACAACGCCAACAGTTAATGTCGAGACGGAAAAAGAACACTACAGGAATACCCGATTTTGAAATCGATTTCCTTGCAAGAGCATTATTGCTCGCTATTCAAGCCTGCTTTGAAACCGAAGAAGGATAAAGAGAGTTTGCGGCGTGGCAAGCCGAAAGGCAACAACGACAACTGAATAATAAATTGAATAAAGAAAAAGAATCCCGTTAATTCGTATAGGGATAGCCGTTGAAATATACGGAATAAAGATAACCGCCATAGCGTGCGGTATATAAATTTTAGTTAATCGAAGAAAGATTTAGAAAGGTTGCGCCGAATATCACAAACCTAAATAACGGCAAAAGCCGATAGAGTATGATTGCTCTATCGGCTTTTTTGTTTATGTGGCGTTAGCAAGCATAAGCAAATGCTTGTTATTTCGCTTTGGATATGGTATAATGATTGTACGATAAACAGTAATTTAGCGGAGAATTAACGATGAAAAAGTTAGTTACAATAATGATTATGGCAGTTTTATGCGTCTTAATCCTTGCGGGGTGTAATTCTGTTCCAAAAGAAAATTATGACAAATTATATAATGAACTGACAACAGTTCAAGAAGAAAACGAAATTTTGAAACAAAAAGATGAATGGCTTAAAAAATATCAAAGCGTTCAATTTGGCACAACAAAAGAGGATATTGTTGCAGTTTTAGGGCAAGTAAACGGATCTATTACCAGCAGTAGTGGCGAATATTTTATAGAAGTTCTTACTTGGAACAACAATTCACTATACAATTCCTATGAAAAAGACGATAATTGTATAGTTATCGGATTTAAGAATAATGTTGTAATTTTTAAGGCATACGGGTTAAAACCCCAAAATATAATTATTGATTCGGATAGGGGCATAATTTATACTGGATTTATAGAAGATCTTTAATAAATTTCAATTTAATGAGTTGAGTTGTATGTTGCCGAATAATTTATTAGAAGCAAAAAATCGTAATGAATTGCGGTTATGGCTAGCCGAAAACTATAACAAAGAAAAAGAATGTTGGGTTATAGTAAAGCGTGGCAGACCGCAAAACGATAATACTTTTTGGTATATCGACGCGGTTGAAGAAGCAATGTGTTTCGGTTGGATAGACAGTACTACGAAAAGACTTGATAACGGTATAACCGCTCAAAGATTAGCGCCGCGCAAGAAAAATTCTTTATGGTCTGAATTAAATAAAGAGCGTTGCCGTAGAA
>CAJULK010000010.1 GCA_910587455.1 uncultured Christensenellaceae bacterium
CTCTGGTGTTCCTCCTAATATCTACGCATTCCACCGCTACACTAGGAATTCCACTAACCTCTCCTGCACTCTAGCGAGTCAGTTTTATATGCAATTCTACGGTTGAGCCGCAGGCTTTCACATATAACTTGACAAGCCGTCTACACTCCCTTTACGCCCAGTAATTCCGGACAACGCTAGCCCCCTACGTATTACCGCGGCTGCTGGCACGTAGTTTGCCGGGGCTTTCTTACAGGGTACCGTCATACTTCGTCCCCTGCGACAGAGCTTTACAATCCGAAGACCTTCATCGCTCACGCGGCGTTGCTGGGTCAGAGTTGCCTCCATTGCCCAATATTCCTCACTGCTGCCTCCCGTAGGAGTTTGGACCGTTCTCAGTTCCAATGTGGCCGATCACCCTCTCAGGTCGGCTACCCATCACAGCCTTGGTGGGCCGTTACCTCACCAACTAGCTAATGGGACGCGAGCCCATCTTTAACCGATAAATCTTTTACCCCTCTCGGATGCCCGAGTGTGGTCTTATACGGTATTAGCACCTATTTCTAAGTGTTATCCCGTAGTTAAAGGCAGGTTGCTCACGCGTTACTCACCCGTCCGCCGCTAAATATAAGAGCAAGCTCTCATATTCCGCTCGACTTGCATGTGTTAAGCACGCCGCCAGCGTTCGTCCTGAGCCAGAATCAAACTCTAAAATAATCGTATAACAAAGAGCGAACTCTTGTGCTATCAAAAATAAAAAAGTAACCGATTCTTTCTCAAAAACATACTGACATAAATAATTGACTTTATATTTTGAAAAAGTTCAATTCGCTAAAATCTATTCACTTTTTAATGTGCCGTGCTGTCTGCTTTTGTCGGACAGCTTGGTTAGTATAACAAATACTTATTTATATGTCAAGAGATTTTACGCACTTTTTTGAAAATTTTTCAAAAAATTTTTATTGCCAAAACTTGGCGTCGTTTCGCTTTATTCCTTATATATTGCAAGCATGCACGCAATAACCCCACACACTGTTTACCGAAAATATTTGACGGCTTGATTTCCCTTGCCTTTTGCTTTATTCGGTGGTATAATATATAAGTTATGCGAATAGACAAATTCTTAAAAGTTTCGCGAATAATCAAACGCCGTACGGTCGCGCAAGAAGCGTGCGACGCGAACAAGGTTTACGTCAACGGCAGAGCCGTTAAACCGGCATATGTATTAAAGGTCGGAGACGTAGTAGAACTCAGGCTCGGCGCACCGATAACGTTTACTGTCAGGTCGTTGAACGAAAAGGCATCGAAGGAGGAGGCTTCGTCCCTCTATGAAGTCCAAAACCGATAACGGCTCGGCGCGATTCGTTTCCGTAGGCGCGGTTATAGTCTGCGCCGGCAAAGGCGAACGCACGGGTCTTGCCTACAATAAAATACTTCACCGCATAGGGCGCAAGACGGTGCTCGAAGCGGTACTCGATACTTTTTCATCGCCGTTCATCGACAAAACAGTCGTCGTTTCGTCCGCGCGAGACAGATCCGCTATCGAAGAAATAGCCGCGCTCTACAAAAACGTCACCGTCTGCGAAGGCGGAAGCACACGTGCACAAAGCGTCGGGAACGGGCTATGCGCGCTCGGCATGTGCGATATAGCAGTCATTCACGACGGAGCGCGACCTTTCGTTACGCAGGATATAATAAAAGAAAGTATCGATTCCGCCGTAAAATACGGGAGCGGTATCGCCGCGGTACCTGCGACCGATACGATAAAGCGCGTAGGCGGCGACGGAACGGCACATTCCCTGCCGCGCGCGGAACTGTACAATATCCAAACGCCGCAAACGTTTGTATATTCGCAAATCAAACATGCATACGATTGCCTACCCGACAACGCTGCCGTAACCGACGACTCGGAAGTGTTCGAACTCGCGGGGTTTGCCCCGAGACTCGTGCGCGGAAGCTATGACAACATTAAAATAACAACGGCGGCCGATCTTTTCGGTCTGCCCAAAAAACTGCGAATAGGCGTCGGTTTTGACGTCCACAGGCTTGTTCCGCAGCGCGCGCTTGTTTTGGGCGGCGTTAAGATAGAATACGATAGAGGGCTGTTGGGACATTCAGACGCGGACGTGCTCGTTCATGCGATAATGGACGCACTGCTTTCGGCGGCGGGGCTTCCGGATATAGGCGTACTTTTCCCCGATACGGACGACCGATATCTCGGCATATCGTCAATGTCGCTCCTGACCGAAGTCGTTTCGAAAGTGACGGATAATTACGGTATTCAGTCTGTTTCCGCCGTCGTAACGGCACAGCAGCCCAAACTTTCGCCGCACATACCGCTTATACGAAAGAGTCTTTCCGACGCGCTCGGTATAGAAACAGACAAAATAAACGTATCTGCGACTACTACCGAAAAATTAGGCATTATAGGGAGCGGCGACGCCATCGCCGCCGACGCTTCGTGCATACTGACGGAGATTGACAGATGACATACGGCAAAACACATAAAATCAAAAAACGCTTTCGGATGCGTCCGACGGTCGTCGTTCTGCTGGGATTTTCGGCTATAATACTCTGTGGCACGTTTCTCCTTGCCCTGCCCGTTTCCAATATGGACGGCAACTGGCTTAATTTTACAGACGCTCTTTTTACATCGACAAGCGCGGTATGCGTGACGGGACTCGTCGTAAGACCCACTGCCGTAGCTTTCAGTACATTCGGACAGGTTATTTTGCTTCTTTTGATACAAACGGGCGGACTCGGTTTTATGACTATCACAACGCTGATATTCATAATGATAGGAAAGCGGATAACCCTTAAAAGTCGAATTATGTTGCAAGAGGCACTCGGTCAAGACCGAATGAAGGGAATAGTCAAGCTTATACGCAACATCGCCATCATGACTGCCGTGATCGAAGCTTCGGGCGCAGTATTTCTTATGCCGTTTTTTTGTATACGAAACGGAGCAATCGGAATATGGCAAGCGCTGTTCACATCGATATCGGCGTTCTGTAACGCAGGATTCGATATATTAGGCACGGCGCAAACCCCATATGCTTCGCTTACGGCGTATAACGGCAATGCCGGAGTATTGCTGATAGTGAGCATGTTGATCATTCTCGGCGGACTCGGATTTACCGTCATTCACGATATTATAGAAAACAAATTCCGTTTCGGGAAATACAAATTGCATACCAAGATAGTGCTTATAGTGACCGTTACGTTATTGGTATCGGGCACATTGTTCTTCTTGTGCAGCGAGTATAATTCCGCGGCGTTCGACGGACTTAACGGCGGACGGAAGCTGTTAAACAGCATTTTTCAATCGGTAACGGCGAGAACGGCGGGGTTTAACGCCGTCGAGCAAACGGCGATGTCTAAGCCAGGGAAAATATTCACTTGCACTCTCATGTTCATCGGGGCTTCGCCGTGCGGCACGGGCGGCGGGATAAAGACCACCACTTTCGCTATCATCGTGCTTATGGCGATCTCGGGGCTTCGCAGCAAAGACGAAATAATCATCGGCAAGCGCACGATAAAAACCTCGACCGGGTACCGCGCCGTATCGATTGCGACATTAGCCGCTTTGCTTATACTCATAAGCACTCTTATAATATCCGCTACCGACGGAAGTTCGACGTCGGAGAATATACTGTTCGACGTGATCTCGGCGTTCGGGACGGTCGGACTGTCCACCGGCATATGTCCTACCCTGTCCGCATTCGCAAAAATAATTTTAGCTCTTATCATGTTTGTCGGCAGGCTCGGACCGTTTAGTTTCGGCACGATTTTCGTAAAGCACGACAAGGATACCATCAAATATCCGTCCGCTAACATAATGATAGGCTAAGGAGAAAACAGCATGAAAAAAACAGTTTCGCATTTGCATAAGCAATACGTAATATTCGGGCTCGGGCGCTTTGGAGTATCTCTCACCAAAAGCCTGTACGAATACGGCGCGGAAGTCCTCGTCATAGACAAGGACGAAGAAAAAGTGAACGACATCTCGCCGTACTGCACGCACGCCGTTTGCGCGGACGCCACCGACGAGCGCAATCTCGAACAGCTCGGCATAAACAATATGGATATCGCTATTGTTTGTATAGCGTCGAATATAGAAGCGAGCATATTCATCAGTCTTATGTGCAAGCAAATGAACATCCCCAAAGTCATCGCAAAAGCGAGCGACGAGCGGCATAAGCTCGTGCTCGAAAAGATAGGCGTGGACTCGGTCGTCATTCCCGAAGAAGAAATGGGCGAAAGGCTCGCGGCGATGCTCGCAAAACCGAACGTCGTCGAGATAATGACGCTCGCCGACAGTTTCCGAATGATAGAGATCCGAACGCCCAAAAAGTGGCAGGACAAGACGCTCGTCGAACTCAATCTGCGCAATACCGAACACGTAACGCTCGTGGTAATAAAACGCAACGACGAAATCATCGTATCGCCCGGCGGAGATTGCACCCTGCTCGCGGACGATCTTCTCGTGATCGCAGGCTCGGTCGAAGATACAAAACGGCTGAGCAACAAAGCGACGGGGCTCGTTACGGAATTGGGCATTTCCTAAACGCCCGAATATCGCGTTTACCGCAATTATAAACGGAAGCGCCGATATATAACATCGAAATACGCATACATAAATATCCCCGTGTTCGCGCGGGGATATTTGATTGCACCGATTATCATACGGCACGACGAGTTATATACAAAAACGGCGCACATTCACGCGCGCCGTTTTCGATGTCGATTTTGTTACATTCCGCCGTTTCCGCCGTCGTCGAACGGAGGAACATTCCCGTCGCCCATACCCTCGCCGAGCATCATGTTGGGTTCGGCTGTCGGCTCGTCGGCGACGGGCGGCAGGTATCCGAAGCTCTGATAATCTGTAGGCGCGGGACCGCCTGCGAGTTTGAGCATTTGTTCCTCGATCTCCATTTCGGAAACAAGGAGCGCTTCCAACTCTTCGCGTGCGCGCTTGCGCTTTTTGGCTACAGCTATGATGATTATGAGTATCAGCAACAGGAGCGCCACGCAGCATATTATTACGATCCACATTACGGTGTTACCCTCGAAGCTCGCCGCAAGCCGCGTCATAAAGCTCGGTGCGGGCAGATCTTCGTTGATAGCGACGAATTTGCGCGATACCGCTTCGCCCGTTTCGTCTGCGACGGAGATCGTGATTTCGGACTCGCCGCGAGCCGTAAACTTGAGCACCAAACGCTTGACTCCGTCCTCGTCCGTTTCGATATAAGCGCTTACAAGCGACGGCTTTTGCGACTTCACGTCTATGAACGTCAATTCGTCGTTCTCGGGATCGTCGAGTATATCCTCGGCGCGGATATGCGCTCTGTTCGACGTATCGAGCGACGTAAACGTTGTTTCGGTTTCGCCGTTATAACGCAGGAATTTGAGCGTGCCGTAAAGGAGCCGCGGCTTTGCGTTCTCGACGATCGTGACGGTAAAGTATTGCGTATACACGGTGGATTCGTCCGTTTTGAGCGTATACGTAACTTTGACCTGTTTGGGCGCCGAAGTGACTTTCTTGGCACGAATGAACCAATCCGCGCCGCCGTCTTCGTGTATTACGTCGATGTAGTCTTTTGCGTCGAGCTTGGGATCGTTTGATTCGAACGGCTCGACCGAAACGAGCTTATACGCAGACGAAGGATTGAACTTGGTCGGTATCGTTATTATCGTGTCATCGTCGCCTTCGCCTTCCGAACCCTTGAGCGTATTCTCGATATCGGGGATTATGCTGTCGATGGTGATTTCGAGTTTCTTCCCTCTCGCTATCGAAACGGAATTAAGCTCGTCGATCTCGTCCGGATTGTATACGATCTGCACGTTTAACGAGAACGACACGGTAAGCGTATCGTGACGGGTAGCGGCATCGCCGTCGGCGACTGTTATCTCCACAGTACCCGTGCCGTAAAAGCCCTGTTTGGGATGGATCATGAACGACTGCCTGTAATCGTCGGTTATCTGCAGCGTGAACAGCGACGACGACTCGAAGCCCGATTCCGCAGAACCGTTTACCGACTCCGCATCGCCTGCCGACGAGCAGTACAGCGAATCGGCGAGCAGATACATGACGGATACGATGCGCAGATACGTTTCGGGATGATCGGCGCTCGCCTCGCCAACGACGTCGGAATCGTTTGGATCGCCCACAAAATCGGCTATGGAGAAACTCGAGTATTCGAGGTTTTCGGCCATATCCGAACCGAGCATCACTATAGGCTTGCCGTCAACCGAATCTTTTACATACGGCTTATTGTTCATTATCGTGATATTGAGAGTGATAAACACGCCGTCGGTCACGTCGGTTTCCTGAGTGGATCTGTCTACCACTCGAACGAGTATGCTCGCTTGAAGATTACGTTCCGTCGAAATCGCCGAAATGCGGAATCCGGTAAACCGCACGCCCGAGCCTATGGGCGCAACCTCTGCCAACTCGAACTTCTTGTCGTACACTACGTCTTCGTAATAGTATGCGACCACAGGCTTGTCAAGCAGATATTCGTGATCTTCTTTTCCGCTGACGGGCGCAAACATGTACGAATCGGCATCGCTGCCCGCCACAAAGTCGTCGTCGAGCATAATGTCGGCAAGGTTGACTGTAACGTCTTTATCCGCAAGCACCTTTGCGTCGATCACAAACTCTTTTTCGCTCTCGCGAATAAGCTCGTATCCGACGCCGTCGGAATCGAACTCGGAGTATTCGTCCACCGCCGATACGGGGCTGTTGCACACGGTTATGTCGATTACGGCAACGCAATCGTCGCCCTTTGTATCCTTTCCGATAACGGCGAGCGGGAATGTGACACGATCTTTATAGACGGTCTTGCCGTTGATTGTTTCGGTCGCGTCCATGCGCCTGTTTATGGTAATTTTAAGCACGTCGTCGCCGTTGTCGTTCTGTGCTTTCGCGACGGTTATGGCGCGAGACTTGCCGTTTGCCGCGTCCGCCGCCCAATCGAGCGTCGGATCGGCTTTGAGCGCCGCATCGAGCGCGGTTTTGTACGATTCGATACTTTCGGGATTGTCAAAGCCGAACACCGTTACCGTATCGTCGATATCCGAATCGCAGAACAGCGAACCCGTAGGATCGAGCTTGTCGTGCACCTTAAACTCGATACTGTCGCCCTTTACGCCCGTGAACGTAAGATTCTTCGCCCCCAAAGCGCTTGAACTTCCGGGACGCGGCGCGGAATTGCGCACTACGAGCGAGAACAGCGTACCTGCGGACATTATCGCATCGGAACGCGACGTTTCGCGCGAGCCTATCTGCTTTACGACCTCGATGTACATCATTATATTGTAGTTCAAGGTAGACGTATTCGGTCTGAACGATATGCCCGTCCCGTTCATTGCGAAAGCAAATTCGACATACCTATTTACGAAAGCCGTCATTTGCACATTGCCTTCGACGGCACTTCCGTTTGCGTCCACTCCGCCTACAAGGTATCTGTCGAGCACCGTCGAATCCACATCGGATTTGAGTCTGAACGCACCGTCCGTCGTAAACAGACCCTTTATCACGTCTGTATCCGAGCTTGTTCCGTCGCCTGTGATAAACGCATACAGTTTGGCGGAATACTGAACATTGGCGGCATACTGAGCGTTTTCTTCGCCTTGCACGTCGGGATCGACTATCGGCGAAGACGTATTGCCGTGATTGCCGTCGTTGCCATTGATGTCGATATACGCGTAATACGACGATTCGCCTATCGTGTCGCTCGAAGCATTGATTCCGGTATAGTCGTCATACGACTGAACGTATACCTTATTGGATCCGCCGAGATAGCCGGCATACTGTCCTGCGTTCATTCCCGCAACGTCCGGATTTTGCATATCCGAATACAGCGTGTACACTCTGATCGTAACAAGAAGCGCATTGGAGAATGCTCCGTTGCCGGGGTCAGCCACATAGAATGTGAGCGTTTCGTAAGCGGAATCGGGATTATAGCCCGTGATCCTGAGGTTGAACGATCGGCTGCCGTTTTTGGTATCTACCTCTATCTCGAAATAATCGGACTTGTAAACGCCGTCGGTTTCCTTCAGCGCCACACCGTTTACGGTAAACATACCGCCGCCGTACAGCCGCATATTCTCCGTTTCGGTCGTGCCGTCGGGATCTTTTGCTACGGCGGTCATAGGGATATCGAAGCTGCTGTATGCATGCTTTTTGTCGTCGAAACCGTTAAGACTTACTTCTCTGTCGCCTGTCGGTATACCGAAAAGCCTGTACTCGGCATGTTCGCCGTTAACATATTCGAGATGTGCGGCGTCCATTACCGATTTGTCGTCTTCGGGATCGAGCCCCGTAGGTTTTGAACTGACGATCGTTATATAGAACGTGTAAGAAGCCGTACCGCCCTCGCCGTCTATTACCGTAACGGTGAGCGGCAAATCGGTACAAGCCGCGCCTGCCGTTATTCTCAACGCAAGGCAGCTGTAAGACGAATACATGGGGCTCTTACTTTCGGCAGACAACTGATTGAAAATCTGGGTTTGCCAAAAGCCTATCGGCTCCTGCACGTCCCAAATTCTCAGCCGCCACGGCGTATCGTCGTTGGCAAGCCCGATAAATCCGAGACTGTTGTTGTATTGATCGCGGAACGTGTCTGCGGGGATATCGAGCGAACTGGGGATAAACTCGTGTTTATCGGCATAATCGTTAGTAATGTCTTCGTACTGCCATTTTACATTGTTGCCGTACTGAGTATCTTTATATGCGCGGTTAGCATAGTATATCTTGCTGTCCGACGCATTGTACGCTATAGAGCCGCCGTTCACACCGCCGATAAACGTATCGTAATAAGTGGCGAGTATAGTAAACTCGTCGCCCTTGCGCATCGTTATGTACCGCTCCTCGGTGACTATGACGGGCGCTTGGTTCGTAACGTTTACGATGAACGTGATATACTCGGTGGTTTGAGCGTTGGGCACATACTTGCCGTTCACTTGCGTACCCGAGCTGTGATTGTCGCAGAAGTACACTTTGAACTTAAAGCTGTCCGCGCCGCTCGTTCTGCGGTAAACGGTAAAGCCGAGCCTGTTGGTAAGCGGCACGCGCTCGTTGAGCGGCACTACGCTTCCGGGTCTGTCGTATTCCTCATTGGTTTCCAGCCACATTACGACGTCGTTCTCGTCGCCGCGCGGAACATAATCCGACGGCATACGCGAAAGCCCGCCGCTTCCGTTTTCGAGCTGCTCTTGAGTCGTACCTCTTACATTGTCGCCCGTGTCGATATAAGAGTACATGGAACGCAGATAATCGCCCGTTTCGCTCGTTATACCGCTGAGCTTACTCGTAGACGAAAAGTCGGCTTCGGTCGCAAGCACGCCCGACGACGTTTCGCTGCCCTTTACGTAAATATCGGGATCGCGAACTATGTCGTACAGATTTATTCTTACGCTGTCGCCCACCGCGAGATTTATCTCGTACTCGCGCTCGCCCGTCTTATCGTTGACGACGCCCGCACCGTCTCTCAATGTAGGCGTTGCATTTTCTACCGTGACGCGAAGCTCGAGCGCAACGAAAGTCGCTTCGTTCCAGCCCGCGCCGCAGCTGTCGTACACGAGCGCTTTGAGCGGATAATATACGCGGTTTACCGAAATTGCGGAATCGGTGCTCGACCCGTCGAACAATACGACAAGCCCGCGCGAAGCATAGACCTTTTCGACCTGCGCCATCGACATGCCGCCGTAAGCCTTGCCGCTGTTCCAAACAAAACTCTCGAATCCGGGCACGTTCTTTCCGCGGTATTCTTCGTCGTAAATGTTCTTAAACGCAGATTCGTTGATGAACGTCTTGCGGCTCGCCATTATGTTCATGACAGATCCGCCCTGCGACAGAGATACCGTAAAGTAATCGCTGTAACCTTCTGTATTGGAGCCGTATTTGCCGGGATTGGGCGTATACGAATCGCCGACATCTCCGAGCTCGGACGTATTACCGACGCCGTAATAATTGAGCATGGAACTCTGCGCTCTGCCGTCCGTTTTATCGACGGTATTGACAAACTTACCCGACTCGATTGTTCTCGGCAAAAGCCTGCCCGAAGCGTCTATGCTCCAGCCGGAAAGCATACCGAACGAATCGGACGAGAAATATACGTTGTCGCGATACGTAGAATCCTTGTAATCGGCGTCCGAATAATAAATGTTGTCCGACGTTCCGAAGCTCGACGAACTGTCGCTGCCCGACCGCAAAAGCGCAACGGACTTGGAAGTCGCGGAAGGCAAAGAAACGTCGTAATAATACACGCCCGACGTCGCGTCGTATTTAAGCGAATTTTCCGCTTCGGACGTAACGAGATCGAACGGAGTATTGTAAACCTTGATGTTTACGGACACGCTGCGCGCGGCCGTGTTCTGTTCTTTTTCGCCCACTGCCGTTCTGCCGCCGTTGGATTTTGCGAGCTTTACGGTAAGCGTGATGTTGCTCGAACCAGTGCGCACTTTGTTCTTCTTTATAATAAGTCCGAAATTATGCTCTTGCAGTTTTGTTTCCTGCTCTTCGAGATACATCATTCTGCCGTTGCCGACAAAGCTGTTGCCGTTGGCGGCTATATTGTTCTCGAATTTCTCCGACAAGTTGCCGTTTGCGTTTACAGTCGTTACTGCCAAACGGTTATTATAATACTTTTCGCTGATAGTGCCGCTGAAATACTTGTCGTAGCTCTTTACCGTTTCGCCGTTTTCGTCGAATGCGGATATTGTTATATACGGGTTGTCTTTAAGCGAAGCGCCCGACCAAGACCGCTCGCCGTCGCTCACCGTCAATGCCACAGCGAAAGAATTTACGTCGATGCGGTCGAACGGCGCATTGGCGATACCCGTACGCACGTCGTAACCGACATAGTTGCCCGCATACTGTATATTGCCGTCGTCATC
Source organism: uncultured Christensenellaceae bacterium (assembly GCA_910587455.1). Classification (GTDB taxonomy): domain Bacteria; phylum Bacillota; class Clostridia; order Christensenellales; family Pumilibacteraceae; genus Anaerocaecibacter. The sequence continues at coordinate 10,882 of CAJULK010000010.1, forward strand.
GGCTGTGACTATACTCGAAAGCACGCCGAAGTAGCTCATAGGTATATAAACTTCTTGGTAATTTCCGCTCCCGTCGCGGTTGCCTGGAACTTCTATGACCGTCGGATATTGATATCCTTCCGTCTTATCTGCGGCGGTAGCGTCGTAAAAATTAATACCCGAAGTAAGTCCCGCCTTTGTATTGTCGGGAGCGCCCGAAGAGCGCTGTTTGATAACCTGCACGCCTGCGGTAGAAGCATCGACCAAAACCTTATTCTGTCCGTTGCCGGTATATGCAAGCGTGGAAAGAGCGCTCGCATACTGCGACGTCGTGTCGCCGTCGTACGTAGACAGATACGCAACGGGGCGATCGTTACCGTGCCCGTCCGTTTCTTTCAGTTCGGGATCTTCGACTACGAAGTAATTGTCGTACGCGACGAACTCGTCTTTGGTGCGTATACCCGTATCGGTGATCGTCTGATAAACGGTATACGTGTCGCGGCACGCGACTATCGTTTTTCCGCCGCCCGCAGCCGCGTTTCTGTCGTCGGTATACGCCGACGGAACGCCCGCGGTGTCGCCGCCGAACTTCGCCTCGTCGCGAAGCGACAGGTCTATACACACCCTGTTTTCGAGCGAGCTGGCAGCTCTGAGCCTCAATGCCCAATCCGTAACGATCCACCGTCCGTGAATATCGAAGTATTTACCTACATCGGGATCGAGCTCGCCTGCGGCGTCCGTAAGGTTCTTACCCGTCAGCTCGGTCACTACTTGAGCACTCGTTTTCCATACGCCGTCTGTCAAGAACATAAGTTCGGCGGTGTAGTTGGCAGGCAAAGAACTTGTCACAACGTCCGAATAAACGCGCACGGCAGAGCTTCCGCCGAACTGACTTTGCCTGACGACCGACGGCACTGCGCTTTCGTAATCGTAAGCAATGCTTCCGTCGTCGCCGATTATGCTCACGAGATTTACGTAATCCGATCCGTTCCACGGCGAAAGTACGATGCCCTGAAGTTTATCGGGATCGGTTGCAATGAGTTTTACGTCGGCATCCGTAGCGCCACGTTTTTCTTTGAGCGCATCGCGCGCAGCCGTCGAACCGACGATATATCTGTCGCGCGTTATATCGGCGGTACTCGTCGATTCCGTCGCCCACGTCTTGGTCTGCCTGTCAAACCCGTCCGCACCCGTATTGAATACGAACGGAGAGTCCGTAACCTCTATCTGTTTGTAGCCGAGCGTTTCGCCGCCGTAACCGTCCGAAACAAAGAAGTATACGTACACGCCGCCCGAAATGTTTTTGGTCGAACCGACCGCGTGAACGTTTATCATCGACGATGTTACGATCTCGGCGCTTACGTAATTATCGGCAAGCAGATTGCCGTAATCGTCTACGAGATACTTGCCGTATAACGGATTGTCTTTTGTGAAGTCCTTAAACGACACTATGCCCAAAGACGCAAGTTCGGGAGTATTGGCTACTATAACGCCGTAATCGTTGCCCGACATAAACGAAAGCGTATCGCCGTCATCGTCGCGCATTATTCCGGACTCTCCCGATACGATGATCTCACCGTCCGTTCTGATCACCGGCACGGAGTCTTGCACGGGCGTCACGGCGAGCTTGCCTATGCCCGTATTGTTGAGCGACGGCGGAGTATTGATTACTTCGACTACTATGCGTATATTTCTCGTGCCGGCGCCGTCGAGCGAATCGCCGTAACGGTCGCGAACGGTCAAAACGAACTCCGCAGGCTGACGGGAGCGCGTCGTCGTATTTATCAGCATGAAGTCGAGATCGTACGAAGTCCCGTCGAGAACGACTTCGTCACCGAAATAATAGTCCATATATCCGATCGTGTTGTACGCAGAAACAACGGAAAAGTCCGTTCTGTTCTCGCCGTACGGATCGTAAGTGTATGCGTCCGCAACCGACGCCGACGGATCGCCGCTTCTCGCAAAGAACAGTCTGTCGTTAAACACGGCATTGCCGGTCGAAGGCGCCGTGGCAAAAGAGGTATTCGCGGCGAGCGATTTGACCGCAGACGTTTGATCGGTCCCGAGCATTTTTTTAAGCGCCGCTATATACGTGGCGGTTCCGTATACGTCTTTGTCAAACTTGCCTTTTACTGCTATATCCCCGCCCGCGGCATTGGTGAAAACGCCGCCCTTGAGAGAATTGTCTTTTACAGCGGGAGTAAACGAGCCGTCTATACCGTTGAGCGTAAATCCGCCCGTAGGGTACTTCCCGTACGAAAGATCGTTGTAATCCTCGATAATATCGTACGGCGTGATCATTATCGTAGATTTAACGGGCACGCGGTAAGTGACCGTCGGCATATCGTCCGCCGTTTCGCCCGCATCGTAACTGAAGCAACCGCCTTTTGCGACGTTAGCATCGTCGAGCTTCTCGGCGCGAGTATTATTGACGCGAATCGCTATTTTGACGGGCGTGACCTGATGCACGCCGTCGTCGATATTTACCGTCGCGTGGAAATATCTGTTCATCGTCGCCGACACAAGCGTGATTTTAAGCCCGTTTATAACGTAGTGATCGGGATGATCCGGATCCGTACGAAGCACCGAAGCGTCCACATAATACACGCCCGGTACGGCACTCGCGTCGTCGCCCTGTCTTCTTACTCGTCCGCCGAAATAGGTTTTAGGCACATAAATATCGAGGTATTCCGCTTTTATATATCGCGAACCGATACCGGTACCGATAGAGTCGTATATTGTATTCAACGTGTCGGAAACGGTCAAAAACTCGTTCAGCTTGCCGTTCCAACCGGATACGCCGTTGTTTGACGCAAAGCTGTCGCCGTCGATCGCAAGCCCATGCAAGTCCGACGAAGTAAGCGTTCCGTCTTTGCCGATATACTGTCCGACGGGATATGACGTATTGCCTATATTGTGCGCCATTGGCGTAAAGTAGAAAACGTCGTTTACGCTTCCCGCCGCAGTCGGCAGATCGGACATCTGCGACTGACCGCTGACGGCACCCGCAGACTCGCCCGTCGATACAGGCGCTTTCGACGTCGAAGAAGTCGCGCCTACCGTGATCGCCACGGGCAGCCATATACCGGCGTCCGCAGTGTCGTAGCGGTCGCCTACATTTATAAGCAAATAGAAGTGTCCCGGATTTTGCACGCCTGCGGACGAAGTAGCGGAAGAAGTCGTTCCGCCCGTGTACGCCTGCATAGACGTGCGCGTAGCCGAATACTGAGAATAACTCGACCGCAATCCTGTTATACGCAGCGTTTCGCTGTCCGCGATCGAATAGCGTATGAACGCATAGTTAAGCGCCGAAGCGTTCGACGATGCGGTTGCGTCGTCTATGGCGATCGCCGAATCGAATCCCGTCAGCGCGCCCGTTCGTCCCGTCGTCAGAGAGTTTTGCGCGGAGCCGTCGCTGTCGGTATACGAAAACTGACCGGCTATGTTATAGAACGAATAACCGCTCGCTGCGCCCGATTTTCCTTGCGTCGAAACTACCCTGCCGTGATTGTCGAGCTGAACGTATTCGTTTTTGGGCAGTATGACTTTTTTGATCTGATGCGTTGTTTTGGTTATGCCGGCGCTCTCGTCGTAATCTTCGAAGAGCGTATTCAGCTTGATATCGGTCGAATCACCCACTCCGACGTTGATAACGTTGGACGCCGACGCGCGAAGCACCGGGCGCGAGTTTTCCACGCGGAAGTTGATTTCTATTGTCTGTTTTGTATAAGTGATACCCGTCGGCTCGCGGTTGAGTGCGCCGACAGAATTTTTTTCTACGAGATATAACGTCCAACTCGCTTTCTGCCAGCCGTTGCTCGTGGCGCGTCCCGCCTTGATCGTTATACTGTCGTATCCAGTTCTTGCGGTATACGAACTGCCCGAAGTCCAATCCTGAAAGGACACCGCCGCGGGCAGAGTGTAGCTGTACGGGTTCGTGCCGCTCACAGAATTCGGCACGATGAGCGAGCGGTAATACGTGCTGCTCGGATTGTTGAGCAGATCTTCCGCCGACACGGTGACCGTAGACCCGTATTCCATGGGTTCGACCACCGACAGCGCGTAAGTCCCCACCGCCGACGGCGAATATATCTGCGTATCCGCGGACGACGTGAACGCAGATATGCTCTGCGTGGTGGAAAGCCCGTATCTGTAATTGTTTTTGCCCGACAGCGTGTTTGTGCTCTTTGATCTATACCCCACCGACAGCGCATTGAAGTTTATCGTACACTTATACACGCCGTGCGCGTACGCCGCGCCGTTACTGCTGTTGGTGCCGTTATCGCGTATTCGGGCATAGAGCACCATCGAATTGTTGGAAAGCCCGTTAACGCCCGCGCGCGGCAGTTTTTTGAACTCGGTTATCGCTATCGTCTTATTGTTTGTGACCGAATACGTTATGTAATCTTTCGCGTCTACCGTGCAAGCCGAATCGAGATACAGCTTTGCGGAGGTATATCCGAAATCGCTCGCGCTGTTAATAAAGTACACATTGGAAGCGACGTTGCCCGACGCGCCGTTGGTGTAATCGGGGTCTGTCGCAAAGCTCGACGAAACAAGGTTGACGAGCGCGCCGCTCGACGCTTTGCGCAGCGATTGACCGTTGACCGTGTATGCGACCTGCGTGGGCGCAAGGTTCAACACCGTTATGCGCGCAAGCCCGTTGCCCGCGCGGGTGCCGTAGCCCCAGCCACGACTTGCAAGCGTAGTGGCAAGGAATCCGGCGCCGCCGCCCGCATTGTTACATGCGCCGGAACCGTCGCCGCCGCCCGTACCGCCGTTCCAGTCGTATACGCCGCCGCCGCCGCCGCCGAAATATCCGCCGCCGCCGCCGCCGCCGCCGGAGTGGTTGACTGCGCCGTAACCGCCGTAACCGAAACCGCCGGCTTGACCGTTATGACACAAATTCTGAAAGCCGTTGGAGAACATGACCGACGAACACAAACCCGCAGCGCCGCCGCCCGACTGCGTGCCGCCTCTGCCCGCGCCGTTGCTTGCCGCCGTACCCGCCGTTCCGTAATATCCGTTAGACCCGTATTCGCCGCCGCCCGCATTTGCAAGAGCGTTGCTCGAGCCGTAGCATCCGCCACCGCCGCCGCCGCCCGCTACGGCGAGCAGTTCGCCGCGGTAGGAATTGTAATTTGTAAGCAGTCCGCGGTTGGCAGTGCCCGTGGCTATATGCGTAGCTCCGCCGCCGCCGCCGCCCGGCTGGTTCATATCGTATGCGTCTCTGCCGCCGTAGCCGCCGCCGTTATATCCGCCCGCGGCGTCCGCCGATCTCTGATTAAGTACGCCGTTGGCACCCGCACCGCCGACGACTATATAAAAGTTGGTATTGCCCGTAGTGGTTATGACACCCGTCGCGTATCCGCCTTTGCCGCCCGCATTGGTGCCCGTTCCGCCCTGCGCGCCCCATACTTCGAGTTTATACCGTCCGCGAGGAAGCGTGACCGCAAAAGATCCGGCATTGTAATTGTATTCCAAAACATCGTTTACGCGTATCGATCCGACGCCCGTTCTATTGCCCGTCGGATTGGCTATAGTCTGCGAAACGCCTACGTCGCCGCTCTGTACGTTATCGACCGAAACCGTTCTCGCGGTGCCGAAACACAGCGCACACGTTACCGCAAGCGCCAAAGCGATGATTATTCCGACCGCGAGCAAAACAATGCGTTTGGCTCTGCCGTGCATTTTACGAATGTTCCCGTTGTTATTCATTCACGCACCTCTCGCCTGCGGGCAAGCACCCGTCCGACGTTCTTGTTAACAATTTGTTCACATTTATATGTGTACACAGAATAATGTTAACATATTGTTCATAATTTGTCAATACATTTAAGGCAAATTTCGTCACGCATATATATTTACCGACGCAAAAACGGTATAACGGAATAAAAATTCGAAAGTCGGATCGAGAGAAATATTGTCGAATATGATTTTTTATGCGAGTGCGGACGGGTTTTTTCGTTTAACAATACTACAAAAAATATTGACATAATATAAATTGTATTGTATAATACTTATGGTGTAGAGGTGGCTATGGCTGAAAGCGATTTAATTCGGGGCAATGTCGATACCGTAATACTTAAAGTGCTTTACGAAGGCGACAGATACGGCTTCGATTTAATCAAACAGATAAATACGCGCAGCAACGGACAATGGGAAATCAAGCAGTCCACCGTTTACGCATGTCTTAAAAGATTGGAAAAGCAGGGGTTTGTTTCGTCGTATTGGGACTCTTCCGAATCGGCGGGCGGCAGACGCAAGTATTTCTCGCTCACCGAGCGCGGCAAAGAAGTATTCGCGACATATAAAAACGAATGGGAACGCTCGCGCGATCTTTTCGGCGAGCTTATCGACGGAAGCGATCCTATTTTGCCGGCGGACGATTTTTCTGACGTAGAGGAAGAGTCGTATTCCGTTCCCAAGCGCAGACCGCAGCGCACGCCGCGTCCGCGCCAAAAAAAGGTCGAGGTCGCTCCCGAAGCCACGCCCGTTATAGAAGAAGAACCGCCGACCGTTCAACAGTCTATTTTCGACGTAGCGTCCGTCATCGGCACGTCCGAGGCAGTCGAGCCGGAGCCGCAATCGGCGCCGGAGCCCGAACCTGCCGAGGCAAAACGACCCGAGCCCGAAAGATTCGCCGAATACGCAAACCCCGTACCGACGCAATCGTATTCGGACTATTATCCGTACAACGCATACGAGGATGTTCGCGAAGATTACACGGCTCGACCTGCAGCGGATCCGCGCGAAATACTCGAAAAACTTTACGAAAACGAGAGCTACGACGGCGAGAGCTATCTCGACGCACGCAGAAAATCATATACGGACGACCGCGAACAAAAGCGCGCCGCCCTACCCGTTCGCGAAAAACAGCAGCAGCCGCCGGCACCCGTATTTCTTCCCGAAACAACGGCGCAAACGGAGTCGATGCCCGCGCCTCAAAAAGAAAATAAACTCGTTCCGTACGAACAGGAAAGCCTTGCGCGGCGCGAATACAGAGATATTCTCACCGATCTCGTAGACAGGCTCGAAGTTGCCGCGCCCGTCGTGCGCGGAGATTCCAACGGCGGACAAGCCGAAAACTACCGCGACGAATCGGCGGCTACGGCGACGGCGCTCGACGGCGGAAGCAAGATCGAAGTGCGGCTTTACAATGTCGAACAGAACGTTAAAGACATGGGCAACGACTTTGCGGTACGCAATCACAACAATTCGGCGCGCGAGTATGCGCAAAAGTATTATTATTACAGCAACAAACTTTTGCTGACGCACTATACGATAATGTGTTCGGCAATGTTTTTGCTCGGCACGATACTGTTTCTCACGATGTACTTCGGATTCGGATTGCGGCTGCCCAACGGCTATGACAGCATTATGTATGTGCTCGGCGGGCTGCTCCCCATATTCATGTTTATCGGCGCGGTTATAATGTTTGCGTGCAACCCGTCCAAGAAGAAACGTATCAACGTAAGTTTCAGGTTTTCGATCGCCATACGAATTATAATCATGGTGCAGGTGGCGGTCGTAATATACTGCGTCAACCTGATCGCACACATGCCCGTAGGCTTTTCTGCGGCATACATTCCTTCGCTTGTGCTCCCCGCGGCTTACGCACTGTTCATTCCGATAAGCGAACTTATCTTTATGGGGCTGTTAAAATCGGGACGTTACGCGGTCGAATAATATGAGTTCGTACTTCGACGAAAGAAACGAAAAAACGGTTGCGGCAATAGAATGTCTGTTAGACGAGCTGCCCGACTTCGCACGGCAATTCAATGTGGGAATATCCATGCGGACTATGCCGCTCACAAGACTCGGATATCTTCGCGATATCCGGGTTTTTTGCGATTATCTTACAAAAAAGAAATTCCGCGGCAAAGCTCCGACGGAACTTACGGTAGCCGATCTCGGCAAGCTGTCGCCTATCGACATCGAAGCGTATATAGACTATCTTACCGCTTACACGCTCGACGGGAAAAAACATTCTTGCAAGGATTACGCCAAAGAGCGCAAGGTCTCGTCGCTGCGCGCGCTGTTCAAGTATTTCTACAAAAAAGAAAAGCTCGACAACGACATAATGACAAAAGTCGATACGCCAAAAACCCATCTCAAACCGATAGTGCGGCTCGACGTCAACGAGGTCGCGGACATTCTGGACGAAGCCGAAAACGGCAACAACCTGCACGGACGGCAAAAATCCTTTCACAATGCTACGGCGGTGCGCGACGAAGCCATGCTCTCGCTTTTTCTCGGCACGGGTATTCGTATAAGCGAATGTGTGGGGCTGAACCGCAAGGATATAAATTTCGACGACAACAGTTTCGTAGTCACGCGCAAAGGCGGCGACACGACTATTCTGTATTTTTCGGAAGAGGTTGCCGACAGCCTGCGCAAATACATAGACTGGCTCGACGCCCAGATATTGGAAAGAACTCCGTTCGGCAAGCGCATAACGGACAGCGACGCGCTCTTCATATCGAGCAAAGGCAGACGAATGACTCCGCGCGCCGTCGAGATGATGGTAAAAAAATACGCCGGCGCGGTCACTCCGTTCAAGCGCATAACGCCGCACAAACTGAGAAGCACATACGGCACAAACCTTTACCGCGAAACGCACGACATATTCGTCGTGGCGGACGTGCTCGGGCATAAGGACGTAAACACGACGCGCAAGCACTATGCCGCTATGAGCGATGACATACGTCGGGACGTCGTAAACAAAGTAAAGCTGAGAAGTTCGGACGACGAATGTACGGCGAGCGCCGATTACGACGCGGACGACGATGATTGAAACGCACGACGGCATAATGCACACAAGCATAGATTCGCTTCTCAACGATTCGGAGATCAATATCATCGCCGATTTGTTTTTGGCGTGCTTCGAATTCGACCGCGGCACGCAAAGCTACCGAACATTCAAAAACACGGTAATACTTATGTCGCGCGGGATATGGAGTCTTGAAGAAGTTTACCGTTTATTGTCCGAGTGCTGCGACAAGACCGCACAGACGGTAAAACGCGACGTTATAAATATCATACGTTCGACGGAAAGACCGATGCATGAATTATTCAACAACGCCTACGCACCTAAGGACGCGCCGTTCGACAGGCGTCCGCTATCCGTGACGATGTCCGATTCACCCGACCCCGAGTATGTTGTCGGTTTTCTCGGCACTGTACTTTTGTACCTGATAATCACCAATTATCCCAAATACGATTCGGTGCGGAAATAACCGCCCCTGTCTTTTGTCTTTACGCATGCAGGCGCGCGGTCTGCTTTACGCATAAAACCGGGTACAAAAAATCGACTGATCGGGGTCTGCTGCAGATTTTCGTAACAAACAAATAAGCGCACTACTTAATTTACAAAGTAATGCGCTGTATTTTTAAGTTTATGACGATAAATTGAAATTTATCGTTCCGCTACAACGGTTAGCAAAACCAAATCTTCATTACCCGTATTTATGATAGTGTGATTAGAGCCTTTTTTGCAAATATGACAACAACCTGCTTTAAGCTGTTCTTCTTCTCCATCGCAAATAGCTTTTCCTATTCCCGAAATTACATAGTTAATGTCATCACTTGTATTATGACTATGTAAACCGATCGATCCCCCTGCGTGAATCGAACAGGAAATTATCTTGCCACTATCGCACGCATACATTTTTGCGGTCATTTTACCCGTACCGTTATTCATTCCGAATATCTTTACGCCCTGTATTGTATTAAAATCAATTAACATATTTGACCTCGCTGAATCTATCGTAGAAAGAGTATAGCAAAATTACAGCAAAAAAGCAATGAAAGATAATTCAGCTTCCTTGCTTTTTAACTCGGTGAAATACACCTGCGTCGATTTTTTGTTTGTACTTTATTTTATAAACCAACCGTTCAGCCAACACACCGTAAGTCCGACGGCAAGCCCAACCCCTACTACGATGGCGAGAATTGCGGGCAACCGCGAAGCAAACCACGCACGCATCATCGCAAATGTTTCTCTTCGCGTCGGCTTGTCCTCTTTTGCCACTTTGCGCTTGGATCGCGGCGTGTACCAAGGCATACCTTCGACGTTCATATCGACGATCGTTCTGCCGTCGTCGTCTGCGTATGTCTTTTTGTTTTTAGGCATTTTTACTCCTGCGGATACAAATGACAGGCACACATATGTCCGTTGCCGTAATCTATAAACTTAGGCTCGACCTCTTTGCAAACTTCCATGCACTTGGTACAGCGCGTATGGAACTTACAGCCTTTGGGCGGATGCGCGGGGCTAGGAATGTCGCCTTGAAGAATTATCCTGTTGCCTTTGTTATGCGGATCGGGCACGGGCACTGCGGAAAGAAGCGCGTGCGTATACGGATGCATGGGATTCCCGAATATATCGTTCTTATTGCCGAGTTCTACAAAGTTGCCGAGATACATAACGCCAACTCTGTCCGAAATGTGCTGTACTACGCTGAGATCGTGCGATATAAACAAATACGTAAGTTTAAGATCGCGCTGAAGCTCTTTGAGCAGATTGATTATCTGCGCCTGTATAGACACGTCGAGCGCCGAAACAGGCTCGTCGCACACGATAAACTTGGGCTTTACTGCAAGCGCGCGAGCTATACATATACGCTGACGCTGCCCGCCCGAAAACTCGTGCGGATAACGGTCGAAATAAAAGTCCTGCAATCCGCATTTACGCATTATTTCCATAACGTAGCTGCGGTATTCGCTCTTGGGCACGATCTTGTGCACTTTGACCGCTTCGCCTATTATGGCTCCGACGGGACTGCGCGGCGGAAGGCTGCTGTACGGGTCCTGGAAAATTATCTGCATTTGCGTTCTGAGCTTGCGCATCTCGCGCGCCTTCAGCTTGGTTATATCCGTACCGTCGAACACTATGCGTCCGCCCGATATATCGTGTAGGCGCAGTATGCTTCTGCCCATCGTGCTCTTGCCGCAACCGCTTTCGCCGACTATGCCCAGCGTTTCGCCGTACTTGACGTTGAACGTAACGCCGTTTACCGCTTTTACGAAAGTTTTGTCGAGAACAAGCTGCGTCTTGAACTTGGGCTTCATTACCGGCTGTTCGCCTTCCGCAATCGTCGATTCCGCAGCGGCTTCGGACGGCGCGGATTGGGCACTGTCGGTATTTTCGCTTGTCGCCGCCCGAGCATTGCCGTCGTCGGCTGCGCTCGCCGCTTTTTCGGCAGGCACGGCGGACACGACGAATTTTTTCATCTTCCATTCTTTCTTGGTAAGAAAGTATTTTTTAAGATCGTAAACTTCGAGAATATTTTCGCGCTGCTCCGTGACGGGTCGGGCAAACTCCTGCGAAGCGGCTGCTTCGCTCTGCGCGTCGATATTCGTATCGGGCGTTAATTGCTCTGACATTATTTCGTCTCCTTTGCGCGCGCGGTGCTGCGTTTAGCCGCGGGTTTTTCGCCGACCGACTTATCGGCGGCTGCGGCGGCAGGCTTTTTCGGCTTTGCCGCAGGTGACTTTTTGACCGCTGCGGTTTTAGCCGATGCCGTCGCTTTTTTGGCTGCCGACTGCTTTTTCGCCGGCTTTTTCTCGGCGTCGGGCTTTGAAGATTGCGCAACACTCTCGTCGGCGTTTGCTGCGGCAGCGGTTTCGGCTCCCGCCGCTCTCTCCGCTTCTGCTTCCTTTTCGCGTTTGAGCTTTGTAAATTCCTGCATACGCTCGCGGGCGCGATAGCACGCAACGCTGTGCGTCGGCGAAACCTTTACAAGGTGCGGATACTCCCCGTCGCACTCTGCCGTGCAATGCTCGCAACGGTCCTTGAAATAGCAATACTTAGGCATATTTATCGGGTTGGGAACCTGACCTTTTATGCTGTACAGCCACTCTACGTCCTTATTTATCACGGGCTTGCTCTTTTGCAAACCGACTGTGTACGGGTGAAGCGGCATATCGAAAATCTCTTCGACCGTGCCTTTTTCTATCACTCTTCCGGCATACATAACCACGACGTAATCCGCCATGCCGGCAATAACGCCGAGATCGTGCGTTATGAGCATGATAGATCCGTTTATCTTGTCTTTAATGCTTTTGAGAAGTTCGAGAACCTGCGCCTGAATGGTAACGTCGAGCGCAGTCGTAGGTTCGTCCGCGACTATCAGTTTGGGATTGCATGCGAGCGCCATCGCTATCATTACGCGCTGACGCATGCCGCCCGAAAGCTCGTGCGGATATCTTTTGTACACCGATTCAGGCATGGCGATACCGACGAGATTGAGCATTTCTATGGTACGCTTTTTGGCGAGCGCCTTGTTAGCTCCCGGCGTATGCAAAAGCACCACTTCGTCGAGCTGATTGCCTATCGTGAACAGCGGATTAAGGCTCGTCATAGGCTCTTGGAAGATCATTGCGATTTCTTTGCCGCGAATACGCCGCATTACATTGGTCGGCATCTTGGCTATATCGTAAACTTTGTCTTCCTGTACAAATGCCGGGAATCCGTTGCCGTCGAGCGCCTGCACTCTTTTTACGAGCGGCTTGCCGTTCTTGTCGCAAACGGGATTACCCTTGCGGTCGAGCACAGGCTCGGTCTTTACGACCATCTGCCCGTCCTTTTCCTCATACTCCCATACGGGAATGGGTTTGCCGTCGTCGTCGGGCTTATAGACCTGAGTGTTGAATCTTATAGAGCCGTCTACTATCTGTCCTTGCGGAGCTTGCACGAGCTGCATGACCGACAGCGACGTTACCGACTTTCCGCAACCGCTCTCGCCCACAACGCCCACGACCGAACCTTTGGGCACTTCGAACGAAACGCCGTCTACGGCTTTGGAAACGCCTGCGTCCGTGAAGAAATACGTCTTGAGGTTTTCTATCTCCAAAATATTGGAGTCGTCCTTCATCTGCGTAGTGTACTCGGCTTCGTGCACTTTGCGCAGCTTTTTCTTCTCGTACATGCGAGTGGCTTTTCTGTTCTCGTTGGATATCCTGCGCGCTTCCTTACCCGAGATATAATGCGGGTCGTCCTTGTGCGTGATATGCCTGTACCACTCTTTGAGCTTTGTCATAAAATTCTTGTCCGCCATACGTTACCTCTTCATCTTGGGATCGAGCGCGTCGCGCAGACCGTCCCCGATAAAATTGAACGCCACGACCGCAAGAATGATTATTATTCCCGCAGGCAGCCAGTCGGCTATGTAGTATTGCATTATCGTCATGTCCGACGTCGCAAGACTGACCATTTGCCCGAGTGAAGCGAGCGTGCTCGGCACACCCAAACCGAGGAAGCTGAGTGACGCCTCGGTAAGAATTGTTCCGCCCAAACCGAGCGTCATCGAAACAATCAACTGCGGCATGACGTTCGGAACAAGGTGCTTGAATATCTTGCGCGCCGAACTGAATCCGAGCGCGTCCGCCGCCACCATATATTCCTGCTCTCGCAAGAACAGTATCTGACCTCGGACAAGCCGCGCGGTACCCGGCCAGCTCAGCAGTGTAAGCGCGCCGAGCATTATGTATATTCGGTACGTTTCGTGTATGCCCGATCCGTCGAAAATAGCGCCCACTATGAGCAAAATCGGCAGCGACGGAATACAGTTGAGAATATCGACGATGCGCATGATTATCATGTCTACCCAACCGCCGAAATACCCCGCAAGTCCGCCGAGTATAATTCCTATTACCGTATAAATCAAAACTACGAGAAAACTGAGCATAAGCGACATTCTTCCGCCGTACATCAGCCTTGCGAATATATCGTAACCGTCTCTGTCCGTGCCGAGCACGTGAAGCGCCTTTTTGCCGTTGCGGATTCCGTACGTGCCTGCCGCGGCATGAGCGTTAAGCTCCTGCGCCTGATTGAACGAGATTGTATAATACGTGTATGTCGATCCGTCGGGCGCGGTAGCCGTGTGCGAAATGTTGTTGTACTGTATTCTCTGCGCGGGCGATCTGTCGATCTCGCTCTGTCCCCAAGGCACGAACAACGGACCTATAAACGAGAACAAAAGCACCGCAATGAACACGGTAAGTCCTATTACGGACAGCCGCGAACGGAAAAAACGCTTGATGACGAGCTTGAACGGCGAAACTATGCGCACGCGATCCGCAAGCGCTTCGTCCTCAGGCTCGCCGCTCGCAGGCTCGGGCTCTGCCGACGACGAACCTGCGATTATCGCCGCCGTACCGTCGGGCTGCGGCGCTGACGATACCGAACCGTCGATGCTTGCTTCGGCTGCCGACATATCTTCCGACACCGCTCCGACCGCAAGCATGCGCTCTTCTTCGGCGCTATTCGATTGAATATTATCTTTCTTGTTTGCCATAAATGAATTCGCCTACTTGGAAATCTTGATTCGGGGATCTACGAGCATGTAAGTTATATCCGACAAGAGCGTGCCTATTACCGTAAGAATGGCTATAAACATGTTGTATCCCATAACGAACGGGATATCGCCCTGTTTGAGCGCACGGTATGCTATGTTGCCTATACCGTCGAGCGCAAAGACCTGTTCGAGTATCATCATGCCGCCGAACAGTCCGGGAATAACTCCGGCCATCATCGTCACGATAGGTACCATGGTGTTTCTGAAAACATGCTTGTAAACGACGGTGCGCTCCGAAAGTCCTTTGGCACGCGCAGTGCGCACATAGTCCTGATTGAGCACTTCGAGCGTATTTGTGCGCGTGTGCCGCAAAAGTCCGCCGATAGAGCCGATTATGATAGCCACCATGGGCAGAACCATGTGCCAAAGCTGATTGACGAATTTTCCGCCGCCGTTGCCCGTCCAGTCGATAGTCGCGTCCACAAGCCCCTGCGTGGGGAACCACCCGAGCTCGACCGCAAACACCCTTATAAGGAGTATCGCGAGAAAGAACGACGGCAGCGATATGCCTATCATGGCGAATACGGACGTCGAGTAGTCAACCGCGCCGTACTGCCGCGTAGCCGCTTTTATGCCGAGCGGTATCGCTATAACGTATTGAAGCACGAACGCAAGTATGGCTATTCCGAACGAAATCCACATATGGTCGAGAATGACTTCGCCCACCGGCAGATTGTAAAGGAACGACGTACCGAGATCGCCTTGCAGCGTGGAGGTGAGCCACCCCCAATACCCTTCGATAATACCCGCAAAGGAATTGTCGGCAAGACCGTACAATTCCTTAATGCGTTCCATCTCTTCGAGGGACGCCGTTCCGTTAGCCGCTTGCGACAAAAACTTCTGCTCGACATAGTCGATAGGAAGGCATCGCATCAAAAGGTACAGAACGAGCGAAACGAAGAATAGTATCAATATAGAGTATAATACTCTTTTGATTATGTATTTAAGCATCTAATATCAACCCTCTTTGAAGCTGACATTCCATATATCGGACAGCGGAGAGCGATACGTATCGACCTGATCGCCGGTGTACATGGTGCTTTCGTCGAACAAGCCCCTCTGCCACACATAGTACACTTTTCTCTGATAGGTCGGGAACTCTACGGCGAGATCCATAAGAATATCGAGCGCTTCGTGATACACGGGTTTACGTTCGTCCTTGACGTCGGATTCGCGCCCTTCCTCTATCTTGTCCGAAAGCTCCTGAACAAGGTCGTACTCATAACGGTTATCCGTCGCGCACGCCGCGCTCGTAAGATAGCCGTAGCCCCACGCCTTGGTGCTCGTAGCGCTCGAATCCTTGTGGTAGACCTGATACATATCGGGATCGGAAGACGAGCTCCACGCAGCCGCCCACACCGTGAGCTGGCCGTTGGCGAGCTTTACGAGCGCCGTGGAATCGTGAGTTACGGTGATCTCGAACCCTATGCTATTAAGGATATTCGCGGCGTTGAGCATCATGCTGTTCGCGGGGTGGTCGTCGCTGTCGCCCGCTATCGTGAACGTATATTTTAGCTTTTTGCCTTTGTAGTAAAGTCCGTCCGCATTGGGAACGCACCCGCCTTGATTGACGGCATAGTCCAATGCAACTTGACCGGTCGGATCGTATTCGTAATAAGCTTTCGCCTCATGGGGATAGTACTCATCCAAAGTTTTGGACATCGGGCGGTAGATGACCGAAGCGTATTCGGTGCCGCCGTAATAGTCCACGCAGAGCTGAGGGTTGAACACGCTCATTATCGCTTTTCGGATATAAATATTGGGGATAAACTGCGCGCTTACGCCTATATAGCCGTAACCGAGATTGTCGGCGCTGGCATAGTTTACTTTTTCTCTATCCGTGCCCATCAGCTTTCTCGTAACTATATCGGCGTTTATAGACGGCGACGAATAGTGCACCGTGCCCGCCGCCACCGCGTCATACAGCATGTTGTTGCTGATAGTCATGTATCTGAGCTTTTTGATCTTCGGCTTGCCCAAAAGGAAGTTGTCGTTGCGTTCGAGATAAACCGTGCTGCCGTCGAAGAACTGACTCTTGGCTATCTTTTGCGTAGCGGACGAGCCGTTCTCGGTAGACGCGCGGTAAGGACCTGCGCCGAGCGGAACCTGATTCTTTTTGACTTCTTCCATGAATTCGGAATCGGCGAATTCGACGCCGAAATAATCGTTCTCTTTGAGCGCTCTGTCCCAAGTTCTCGAATAGTAGTGACCGGGCGCTACGGTGAACGAGAAGTTCTGAATCGCCTTGGGGTCGATGCCGTCTATCCTTATATGCAACACGTCGAAATTGGACGGATTGCCGTTTGCGTCTTTAAGCGCGATAGTGCCGTTTTTGTCGTCGCGTATAGACGTTTGGTTCTTCAATATTTCGATACCCTCTATGGTCTTTACTTTCATATCGCCCGAGAGTTCTTTTTTGATCACCTGCGCGAGCACATAGCTGCGAAGATCGGACGCGGTGTTGTAGTAAGAAATTACGTTTACGAGGTTATCTTTGTACGCTTTGGGCGCGCTCGCAAAATCGCCGAGCATTCTCGCAAAAACATAGTTGACGATAGAGGCTTGATCCTTTTGCGATCCTTCATACGAGTTTTCGTAAGAGTAATGGGTTATTTCGTTGCTGCCCGGCTTTCCGCGCTCGGCTTTTATTGTGAGCACGCCGTACTGATAAAGGAACGCTTCCCAGCCCTCGTTGATTATCTTCTTTCCGTTTTCGTCCACGTATTTCTCGTAGTCCTTGACGGAATTGACCGCGCTGTTCCAGTCGCGGTTGAGCTCCTCTTTGAAGTACTCGTGCGCTTTTAATATATCCGTTTTGATCGTAGGACTGTCGGGATCTTCTTCGTAATCGTCGAACTGATTCCAATCGCCCGTCATGTCGTTCTGCGCCCAATCAATTATGGTGTTAATGCGCGCGTCGGCAAGCGAGTTGAAGTACGAGTTCGATCCGTTCTGATCGTTCTCGTCGAGCGACTGCGAGCGGTACGCTTTGAGCCCCTTGATCGCGACCGAATACATGGTGCTCGATCCCGTGTAAGCGGGGTCGAGATACATGTAGATATTGAACAGAATGTCGTCCGCGGTCAGCTTCACGCCGTCGCTGAACTTGATATTGTCCTTTATCGCGAAGTAATAATCGGTATAATAATCGCTGTAATTTATACCGGGATTGTCCTTAGTGCCCGTGGTGACCTTGCCGTTCGCGAACGCCACGCACGGTTCGTCCCAGCTCGCCACGGGTTCGCCGCTTTTGTCGTCCGCCGAAAGCATGCCGATTTGAGTTTGTCCCACGACCTCGCCGTCCGCGCCCGCAGTGTAGAAAAACGGATTGAAAACGCCGTCCAAAACATCCGTCGCAAGCGTGAGCGGAGTCGATTCGTTGCCGATTTCGTTGCCGCACGCGGTGAGCGGAGTCACGACGCAGCTGCACAGCATGACCGCACCGAGCACTTTTGCGGTATTTCGTATCGCTCTTTTTTTATTCATGATTACCTCCTGAGTAGGTTTCTGATTACCTGTTGTGATTTGGCTGTTGCGGACTATTCGGTTTTAAGAACGACCGTAGCCGTTGCGACCGCGCCCGAAGCGCCGACTGTGACCGTATATACTTCTCTGCGCGTTTCGAGCGTCCACGACCCGTCGTCGTTCTTCTTAACGGAACGCAAGTTCTTGGAAGAGTACGAACCCGAAGCGTTCTTTTCGGTCAATCCGTACACGTCGCCGATAGTAAGATTGCCTTCGCCGTCCTGCGTGTACTTGACATAAACGGCATATTTTTCGTCCTGCGTATATACGGGCATAGACCGTATGTAAGAAACGTCGCCTTTGCAGCTGTTTATCACGGCGCCGTCGAGACTGCTGCCGTATATGCCGCCGATCGTTATCTTTTCCGAATCGTAGTTGATCGCCATCGTGTAATCGACCGTGCCCGTGACGTTCACGCCTTCGAGCTTGGCACCGCCTCTCACAAGCCCCGCCAAAAGTCCGACGCAGTATTCGGAAACGGAAGCGCTGTTAAGTGTAGCTCGGATCGTGGCGTTCTCGAAAGTCAGGTTTGTGATCTCCGCGCCGTCGTCCAAAGTCTTGAACAAGCCGAAGTAGCTGTCGGTAACGCCGGACACCGTTCTTTCGATTTCGAGGTTGGATATTTTGTATCCTCTGCCGACGAATTTACCTTTGTAGCTTGCGGGGAACATTACCGTCTTTTTGCTTTCGTAAACGCTCGTCATGTCCACGTCCGCCATCATATAGATATTGGTCGATTCGGAGAAAGCAAAGTTCAAAAAGTCTTCGGCTTTCCTGATAAGCTGGTACGTGCCTTCGAGCGAATCGCTATAAATATCTATAACGGGTTTTTCGTCCGAAAAAGCGAGCTTTGCGGGGAATTCCACGCGTTCCGTTTCGGTAAAGTCCTTATCGCGGTAATAGTCGATGAACGTAAAGCCCGTAACGCGAGCGGACGCCGCCGCTATCTGAGTTTCCTCGCCGTCGCGCGTACGCGGAACGGAAACTTTTTTCGTATGTTCTAAATTCTCGCCGTAGTGCAAAACCATTTCGAAGTTTTTCCACCATTCGGCATAAAGCACGGTATCCTCGGTGGCTTTGTCGGTTTGGAAATCCCATTCCCTGCCCAATACAGCGTTGCCGCCTTCGTCCTTTTTGACCTTGCCGTCCTCGTCGAGCTCCGCCACGCGGTAGCATTTGAGACTGTAATCGGAACGAACGGGCGCCGTAAGCCCGAAATTGCCCGGCTCCGGCACATAACTGCCCTCGCTTACGCGTATCTTGGTTTCGGGTTTGTCGTCGGCGGTGCCCCCGGCAAAGTCGAAAACAACGGCTACGTCGAAGCCCATGTTAATAACGTCGTCTTCGGACAGCGAATCTTCGCCGCAAGCCGCGAGCGAACCTACGCCCAACAGCATCGAAACTGCGATCACGGGAAGCAGAATTCTCTTTCTGCGCATTGTCACGGTATCTCT
Source organism: uncultured Christensenellaceae bacterium (assembly GCA_910587455.1). Taxonomy (GTDB): domain Bacteria; phylum Bacillota; class Clostridia; order Christensenellales; family Pumilibacteraceae; genus Anaerocaecibacter. The sequence goes on from CAJULK010000010.1 coordinate 30,200, forward strand.
CCTCATAAGTGTCGGTTACGCCGTCACGAACTTGTCTTTGAGCAAGCCGTTATCAAGGCTGCCGTAGTTGTTGTTGTAGTGCTCCGCCTGTCCCGCCTTGACATACACGGTAACTTTGCCGCAGCCGACGAACGGCGACGATCCGCCGAGTATTTCGAGGTTGGCGGTTATGGAACTCGCTATATCGACGCGAACGAGCGATCTGCAATTTTTGAACGCCTCTGCGCTTATTTCCGTCAACGTCGCAGTCTTTATTTCGACTCTTTCGAGCAGCGCACAGCCGTCGAAAAGATTGGCGCTGACGGTATTAATGCCCGAGGGTATTACGAACGATCTGAGTTCGTTGCAAAACGCAAACGCGCTCACTCCGAGCTTTTTCAGTTTTTCGGACGGCACGATACCGTCTATGACCGAACAGCCCGTAAACGCATAGTCGCCGATCGACGTGACCGAAGATATGTCGCCTACCGTTTTGAGCCGCTCGTTGTTATGGAACGCCATATCGCCGATCTCGGTAACTTTGTCCGAAAGATTTACGCTCACGAGATAGCGGCAGTCATAGAATGCGCGCGCGGATATTCCGGTAACGGTGTCGGGAAGTTCGACGCTTATTATAGGGTTGATCTCGCTCGAACGGTAGAACGCGTTTTCGCCGACCGTCGTGACAGTTTTGCCGCCGTAGATATTGGGCACGACCACATTGGGGCTGTATCCGTCGTAAGCCGTAACTACGCCGTCGGCTATTTTCAAGCCCTTCGTATAGCGCGCCGTGTAAAGGTCTATGTCGGCAGACAGTTTTCCGCCGAACGTATACTTTGCCGTGAGCTTCGCGTCGGTGAACCAGCCCTCGCCGATAAGTCCCGACACTTCGATCTCGGGCTCGGCAAAAGCGGCGTCTTTCTTGACGGGAAGCACAGAATCGACTTCGCCGTTGACGTAGAGCGTAGCGTACGCATAGCTCGCGTCCTTGTTCCACCCTGCGTACAGCGTGACGTTGTTTGCGGGATAGCCGCCGAAAGTATACGCCGTTTTACATTCGGGATCGGAATACCAACCGCCGAAAGTATAACCCGTTTTTACGGGCGCGGTCGGAGCGGAATGAGCTTCGCCGACATTGCCTATATCGTAAGACTGCGTAGTTCCGTCCGCGAACTCGCCGCCGTTGGCGTTATAGCTCACGGTAACGCTCTTACCGGCTATCGTCCAATTCGCGTATACGGTTATATTGCGCGCAGGCATTTTCCCGAAAGAAAACACCTTGGTGCACGCCTCGTCCGAATACCAATTATCGAAAACGAACATATCCTTGACGGGCGCTTTGGGTTTGGATATGGGATCGCCCTCTTCGAGCGTTTGCGACGCCACGGCAGACCCGCCGCGGCTGTCGAAAGTGACCGTGTATTTGGGCGCTTTGCCGCTGCACGCGGTAAGCGACAAAGCGAATACGCACGATATAAGGCATATCAACAGCGTTCTCAGCTTTTTCATATTACCGTCCCCTCCTCGCGAGAATTACGGCTGCGGCGGCAAACGCGGTCACGACCGCAACGGCAACGGCAATCGCAAGCGCGACAGCCATGGGCGCGTACGAGCCTTCCGCCTTGTGCGAACCGACGCTCGCGCCGGCGCTCGCCGAAGCCGAGGCACGCGCCGTCAGCGAATTGAGCTTCGCATAGTAATCGGTGCCGCCGAGAAGCGCTCTGTAATAGTCGCCGTCGATGTACTTATCGCCGTCCTTGTAGTCGTAATTGCCTTTGACGATCGCCTGCTGCGCCGTATTGAGCATGTTGTAAAGACGTTTGAGCGTTGCGATCTCCGCCGCGTCGGTAGGCATGGCGTTGACGCGCTCGATCAATTCGAGCGTACTGCTCATAATGTGCAGTTCTTTGGTCGCGCTTATGTTTTTGCCGACGTACGCTTTCCATATATAGTTGTCGTAGCCGCTGCCGTTGGCGGGCACGAATATCCGAAGCGTTTCGTTATCATCGCCGTAAGCGAAATTGAAGTTATCGTACACGTTGACTTCGTCTACCGTATAGCTTTCGAGCGTGGGCGCGAACACCGCTTTTATGTTGAGAACGGTCATGTTTTCGAGCGCCGCAAACGCCGACGAACCGATAACGCGCATGTGCACGGGCAGAGTAATGTCGGATAGCGCTTTGTTCGCACCGTATTCGGTATCGCCTACGCTCTCGATTCCGCCGAAGCCGTACGCGCCGATCTTGATAGTCTTGGAAACGACAGTATAGCTTGCGTCCGTCTTGCCTGCGGGATAAGCGACGAGCGTGTAATATCCCGCGTCGTTCACGCGGTACAGAACGCCGTCGAAGCTCTTGAATACCTTGTTAGCCGCGGCGACGTTGACAGCCGCGAGTTCGCTCATTCCTACGAAAGTCTTTTCGCCCGTTTTTTCGAGGTTTGCCGAAAGATCGAGCGACGTTATTTGCGTGCCGACAAACGCGAGATCGGCTATACTCTCGGCGTTCGAAATATCGAGCGAGGCAAGCGCCGTATCGCCGTAGAACGCGCCCTCGCCGATTGTTTCGGCTTTGCCGAGCGACAGGCTCTTAATTGCGGGACACATTGCAAACGCGCGAGCGCCCACATGCTTTGCCGCGCCGACGCTTACCGAGCCGAGAACGGAGTTACCGTAGAAGGCATAGTCGCCTATCGTTTCGGCATTGGCGAACGAAGCGGAAGCGAGCGCGGAGCCCTCCGCGAACGCATAGCTGCCTATGCTCTTTACTTTATCGGAAGCTACCGACGCGAGCGCGACTTTATAGAACGCTCTGTCGCCTATCGTTACGACGTTTTTGAGATCGACGGACGTCAGCGCCGTTTGCGCAAACGCGTCCGCGCCGAGCTCCGTAACGCTGTCGGGGATAGTCACCGATGACAGCGCCGTGCCGGAAAACGCCGCCGCGGGGATCGCTTTTATCGTCGAAGGAAGCGTTACGCTCGTAAGCGCCGAGCAGCCCTCGAACAGCCCCGCGCCGAGCTGTTTGACGGTGGACGGAACGACTGCTGCGGTCAATCCCGTGCAACCTGCAAACATGCCGTCGGCGAGCACTTCGAGCTTGCCGAAGTCGATCGAATCGAGTTTTCTCGTATTTGCGAAAGCACCCGCGCCGAGCTCGTCGCGAAGATCGTTCGTCATGCTCGAATTCGCAAACGATACCGACGTGATCGCCGCCGAGTTGAACGCGTCGCCGCCGATATACGTCATGCTCGCGGGCACGACGAACGCCGTATTCAGGCTTACACAATTAACGAACGCGAGGTCGCCTATATATTCGGTCTTGTCGCCGACGGGCAGATTGCCGAGCGCTTGCGCGTTCATGAACGCGCCGTCGCCTATATACTTAACGTTGTCGTAACCCGTTACGAGCGCGATACTCGACGGGCTGTCGTTGATGCCCGCAAACGCGAGCGACTCGATATACTCGACGCCCGAGAGATCAACGGATTTGAGATTGCTCACGCGCGAGAACGCAGAAGATCCTATCGTCTTTACGCCCGCAGGCACGGTGAACGACACGCCGCGTTTGTTCCAAGGATAAGCGATGAGTTTGAGCCCCGCCTTGTCGTAAAGCACGCCGTCGCGCGAAGAAAGGAACTTGTTGCCGCTGCCGACATTGAACGCCGCTACGTTTGTGCCGTAGAATGCGCCGAAGTCGAGCGACGTGAGCCGCGCGTCCGCAGATATGTCTATCGAAGTTATTCGCGACGAATCGGCAAACGCTTCCTGACCGAGTATAGTCAGCCCCGCAGGGATCTTTGCCGTGCGCAGTCCGCTGCCGAGATACGCCGCTACGCCTATCTCGTATACAGTGCCCACGTAGTTGACGTCGGACAGCGCCGAGCAGCCGAGGAACGCGCGGTCGCCGATCCGCTTTACGTCGTTCATAAAGCTGACCGACGTCAGCGACGTGCAGGCGTAAAACGCGCTGTCGCCCACGCTGTCGGCAAACACCGTCGCTTCTTTGAGGTTGGAGCAGCCGAAGAACGAACCGGCATACCAGCCGCGTTCTTCTTCGTACTCGCTGTTGTAACCCATGTTGACCTGAGTCGGTATAACCAACCGCTCCAAGCCCGCGCAGAGCCCGAACGCACCGCCGCCTATAAAGCCGACGCGCGAAAGATCGAGCTCGGTCATCGAATCACAGAACAGAAACGCGTAATCGCCGATGAACGTGCACTTGTCGAGTCTGACGTTTTCGAGCTTGCGATCGAGCCAGAACGTGCCGTAGCCTATCGTCTTGACGTTTTCGAGGTTGATCTTTTTGAGGTTTGCGCAGTTGTAGAACCCGAGCTGCTCGATCGTTTCGACGGTGGACGGGAGCACGACTTCTTCGAGCGCGGAGCACTGCATGAACGCGTTTTCCATTACGGTCATCGTGCCCTCGGGAATAATTACCTTTTTGATGTACTCGTTGCCTACGAACGCGCCGCGGCTTATGTATGTTACGCCGAGATCTTTGGGTATCTCCACCACGCCGTTCTCGTCGCCCCTGCCGTTGTACCTGCGCAGATATATATTGTTGGACATTTCGAATTCTTCGCGAACGCGCACCGAGCAGAAGCCGGATATACGCGTACCCTCGACGGTCGCGCGCACCGTCGCGCCGCCCGATTGCATCGCCTGAACGGTAACGGTAAGCCCGTCTGCCGACGTTTCCAAAACTTTTACGTTGGAGCTCGTGCTCGACCAAACGAGTTTGTACTCGCCGTCGAAGTTGTACGGTTCGATCGTCGCCGTTATCGTAGCCGTTTCGCCGCGGTTGAGCATAAGCGCGCCCGCGGACAGCTCTATACCCGAAAGTTTTATAGTAGTAGGCGTGCCCGAAACAGCTATGACAAACCGCAGACATTTTTCGGTATCCGCCCAATCTTTGCCGTCGGGGAACGTTGCGTCGGGCGTGCGCACGATTATATTCGCCGTGCCTTCTTTAATTCCCGTGACTATTCCGTTATTGACCGACGCGATATCGGGATCGAGACTTTCCCAAACAAGATTTTCCGTCCAATAACCCTCGACATACGCGCCGTCCTCTTCGCCCGCCACATTGGCGCGCACCACAACGTAATCGAGAAGATCTATCTGCCCGTTGGGCACTATAGGGAACTGCGCGGTAGCCGAACGCGTTTTGGATATTTGCAAATCGTCTTCGCGCTCTATGTTTATCTCTATTTCGCTCGTGTTCTTGGCGTAGTCAATTACGGTCAAATGCAGTTTGCCGTCGTTTGCTTCGGACATAAGCGTGCTCCAATACGCGGTAACGTCTATGGAAAAAGTAGTATTGCCGTTGTATTCGGAGTCAATGGGAAGAACGCAGTTGCTCGTAAGCGACATGCTGTTGTTGTACTGCCAATATTCGTAATCGTCGTTCCACGTTTTGTCGGTATACGTGGAAAGCGAATAGCCCTGCAAGTAGTGGTTGTCGTAGACTGTAAGATCGAGATAATACCGCTTGTTATTGCCCGACTTGGTTTCGCGCACGGAAATATCCACGTATTCGGGCGCTTCGCTATCCACCGTAAATTCGAACGAGAACGTGTTTCTCTTGCCGTACGTGTACTCGCCGTTTTCGTCCTTTTTGTCGAGGAAGCACTCCATGCTAAACGTGTACTTGGAGTTGTTGGCAAGCCCGAGCTCGCTTATGTCGAGCTCTATCATTACGTTGCCGCCCACCTGCTCGCCCGAGCCGTGAGTCTTGCGCGCGTTGTAGTCCACACCGCTCCATACGAGTTCGCCCGTCGAGCTGTCGCGGATCTCCATTTCCACTTTCTTCGCGCTGCGCAAAAGCCCCGCGCTTATCATGTACAGGAGATAGTTGCCGTCTTTGTTCGTCGTGAGCGACGCGTACTGTTCGCGAGTAACGGGCGTCGCGTAGCCTTCGGGAAGAATGTACGAATACGCGCCCATTCCCCAATAGCCGATGTTATCCTTATTCCCCGCCGAATAGAATCCCGCAAACGGAATGGTGCCGTACTGATCGGCTACGAGCTTTTCGTCGGCGAGTATCGAATCGTCCGCCGCAGACTCGCCCACTTCGTACTCGCTGACGTCGAGCATGGGCGCATCCGTCCAATCGCCGTAAAATCCGAGGAACGGAATACCGAGATCTATGCCGTCGGCATTATAGCTTTCGAGACGGACATAACCTTCGACATACATACCGTTCATAAAATTGTCGTCGATATATTTTTTGTCGGCTTCGCTGAGCGTGATGTCTACGGTGACGGTAGCTTCGCCGTAGCCGCCGAGCGAGAGCGAGCTGCCGTTTACAGACGCTTTGCCCTTGCTTGCGACGACCGAATACTTATTGACCGTGTCGTCGAACATATGCGCTCTTTCGGCAACCGTTCTTCCGTCGGACGACATGCTCTCGGTCATTACATAAGGTCGGATATTATAGCTTACTGGGCTGCCCGAAGTATTAACTACATTGAATACGAGACTGTAAACGCCCGTGCGCTCGGGATCGTCGCCGAGCGACAGCTTGGGCTTGTTGGACCCGTCTACGGTAAGGAACACTTTCGTATTGACCGAGTTTGCCATATTGGCAAGCCCGGCACCCTGCTTTCTCGGAGAATAGGGGTTGCCCGCTTCATTGAGCACCATGGTCGCCGTGCTCATCATGCGACTGTACGATTCGTCGCGAACGGCGCTCGCACTGTATTCGGGGTACTTTTCTTTTACATACTGACGGACGAGAATGAGCGCGCCCGCAAGATTGGGCGCCGCCATCGACGTGCCGCTGAGCTTATCGTACTGATCCTTGCCGACGACGGACGAAAGTATCTCGCCGCCGTGCGCCGTGATGTCAGGCGAAAGCTGAAGATCGGGCAAAACGCCCCAGCTCGAAAAGTCGGACATGAACGGTCCGGCGAGGTAATCCTTGGAAAGTTTGATCTTGCCGCTCTTTGTCGCGAGAAGCGTTTCGGCAAAATCCATCGTAACAAAGCAGCTCGGCAGCACTTCTTTCGCGCCGACAGACATGCTCAGCGTACCCGATATATTGTTGTATACTATGACGCCGACGGCGCCCTTGTCTTTTGCGACGCGGATCTTCTCTTCGAAAGACGTGTTGCCGCGTTTAACGACAGCTATCTTGCCCGCAATGTCTATATCGGTATAATCGACCGACAGACCTATCCCGGGTATGACTCTGTATTCATACTCGCCCTCGGCTTTGTCGCCGAGAAGTCCGGCTACGAAATCGTTGGAATCCTGTGCGCCGAGAACGCGCGACTCGCCGAAGTAAACTTCCGTCCCGTTTACTGTAAAGTATTTGGTCTTTACGCCGCTTATTGACGCAACGGCGAGCGAAGCCTCATACGACGCGGGCGATCCGACCGTGCCCGAATCGGGGTTGGTGGAAAGGTTGGTATTGCCCCACGTGCTGCCCTGCGCCGACGAATAGTCGTTGCTCGCCGCGACGACAAGACATATGCCGTTGTCGTTGACCGCATCGTAAACCGCATTTATCGCGTCGTCGTCATCCTCGCGCGAAAATCCGCAGGACGTGCCGAGCGACATGTTTATCGCGTCCACGCCGAGAACGACAGCATCGTTGAGTGCGGCGAGAATCGCCTCGGAAGGCGCGCCGTTGTCGTCGTCAGAAAAGACTTTGAAAGTCGCTATCTGCGCGCGCGGCGCAACGCCCGTTATACGGTCGGACTTGCCCGCTATAATACCCGCAACGTGCGTGCCGTGCGTACTAAACGGATATACGTTTGCATCGCTGTCCGCATAGTCGTATGCGTACGGCAATTTTGTGGAAAGATACAAATCGTCCTCGTCGATACTGTCGCCCTTGTCGGCGGACATAGACGTGGCGGCAAGCTCCGAAACCGCCGACGCGACATCGTCCTTTGTCATCGCCATGGTCGCAAGGTCGAGTTCCATATCGAACACTTCGTGCGTATAGTCGGTACCCGTATCGAGAACGGCTACGACCGTACCCGTTCCGTCAAAGCCTATGGCGGACGAATCGAATATGCCCGTTTCGTAAACGTCTACTTTATTCTCCGTAACTGCCGCGGGCGCGAGATATGTATCGGAAATTATCACCTGCTTGACGTTGGGATTGCTTTCCATCGCCGCGACGTCGCCGTAGCGCACTTTAGCCGAAAAGCCGTTGAGCACGGTCGAATACGTGTAACGGCGTTCCACTATGTATTTGGACAGACTGCCCTCTGCGGCAGTGCGAATGGATTTGAGAGTTACGAGATGGTTTGCGCCCGCCTTGCTCGACATAGCTTCGGCAACGGTCATATTGCGCTTGCCGGCATATTCCATCATCGGCGTTCCGCCGAGCGAAACGATAACCGTTACAAGCTCGTCGGATTTTGGCTCGGGTTTTACCGATTCGACGTTCTTGTCGGAAAGCGCGTAATCGGACACAGCGCCGGACGACGGCACCTCGTTATACGAAACCTTTACTCCGTTTATATTGCTCGAAACCGTTATGTCGTTCTTCGCCGAAGTGTTACCGCCGGAAACCGACGAGGGCGCCGACACAAACTGCAATACAAGACATACGGCAAGCAATATTGCTATTACCGCTACCGCAAACTTGATCGCTATCGAATTTCTGGTTGATTTGGTCATGTTCCGTCCTCTTGATATATTGTGCCGCCGCCGTCGAAAGACGTGTAACAGTCGCACCGATAGGCTCGACCCGCCGCGGCTTGCCCCGTCGAGAACAAACATTACGACTGATTCCGTCAAGTTTGTCATCGGTTTGACAAGGCGATCCGTTCGGGAATGATCCGAACAAGATTATTCTTTTGTAACACGGGTAGATTTTTTATACACAAATATCGGCTGTGGCGGACCCCGTTGTCCTTAATCCAAAGCCGACAATGCCTATCTATTATATCCCGAAAATACCGATTTGTCAAATATATAGTGGGGAATTATATGTGATTTTGCGTATTTTATATGTTTGCGGCTCCTTTGGGTGCGTGTCGCTCGTAAGATCCGCATGCGGTTTTCATAATAACGTCACGGTTATTCCGCAAAGCGCGCCGCGGCGCAAGATATTTGCACAAAGCGCCGACATTGTTACGCAAGAGATTCTTCGCTTCGCTCAGAATGACACAATGTATTGCGTTTCTCTTGTCCTACGAAGCAAGCCGCAGGCTTATTCTAAACAAGCGTTCGAAAGACCGCGACGTGAAGGATCTCGACCTTTATATATTACTTTATTTCCTTGCTCTCTATCTCGGCGCGCACGAGATCGGAAAACTCGCCGAAGCTCATTTGTCCGAGATCGTCGTTACGGCGGCGCACGGACACGCTGCCGCTTTCCGCTTCCTTATCGCCTATAATGAGCATATACGGGATCTTATCCATCTGCGCCTCGCGTATCTTATACCCTATCTTTTCGTTGCGGACGTCTTTTTCGGCGCGTATGCCTTTCGCTTTGAGCTTTGCGACAAGCTCCGCACATTTTTCGGCGGTGCGCTCGGTAAGCGACATCACGCGAACCTGCTCGGGCGACAGCCACAGCGGGAACATTCCGCCGTATTTTTCTATGAGAAGCGCGAGCGTGCGCTCGTAGCAACCGATCGAGCTGCGGTGGATGATATACGGAGTCTTTTTCTCGCCGTTCTCGTCGATATACGTCATATCGAATTTTTCGGCAAGGAACATATCGACCTGAATGGTCAAAAGCGTGTCTTCTTTGCCGTAAACGTTTTTGGACTGAATATCGAGCTTCGGACCGTAAAACGCAGCCTCACCCGTTTTTTCGATGTATTCCACGCCGAGATCGTTGAGTATATTGCGCATTTGTTCTTCCGCAGCCTTCCATTTTTTGGGATCGTAGATGTATTTGTCGCGATCCTTGGGATCCCAACGCGAGAAACGATAGGATATATCGTCGCTCAACCCAAGAGTGCCGAGCATGAACCTGCACAAATCGAGACAGCCCTTGAACTCCGATTCGAGCTGTTCGGGCGTACAAACGATATGCCCGTCGGCAAGCGTAAACTGCCGTACGCGGATAAGTCCGTGCATTTCGCCGCTGTCCTCGTTGCGGAAAAGCGTGCTTGTTTCGGCATAACGGCAAGGCAGATCGCGATAGCTTTTCAGTCCGTTCTTGTAAATCATGTATTGGAACGGACAGGTCATAGGGCGAAGCGCGAGCACCTCGTCGTCAAGCACCTCGTCGCCTATAACGAACATTCCGTCGCGGTAATGATCCCAATGCCCGCTCAACTTGTACAGATCGCTCTTTGCCATGAACGGTGTTTTCGTGAGCATGTAACCGCGCCGTTCCTCTTCGTCCTCGACGAAGCGCTGCATCGTCTGAATTATTTTCGCGCCCTTGGGCATGAGAAGAGGCAAGCCCTGTCCTACCCGTTCCTCGGTCATAAACAGACCGAGATCGCGGCCGAGTTTGTTGTGATCGCGTTTTTTCGCCTCGGCGAGTTTCGCGAGATACTCTTCGACTTCCGACTTCTTTTCGAACGCAACGCCGTATATACGCGTCAGCATTTTATTGTGTTCGTCGCCCTTCCAATACGCGCCCGCTATCTGCACGAGCTTAACGTGTTTGACCTTGCCGGTGCTCGTAAGGTGCGGGCCGCGGCACAGGTCTACGAAGTTGCCCTGACGGTAAAATGTGATCTTGCTGCGGGCGGGCAGTTCTTCGATAAGCTGCATTTTGTAGACTTCGTTAAATCCTTGCATCTGCGCCATTGCCTGTTTGCGCGTAACGGATATACGCTCTATGGGCAGATCCGCCGCGATTATTTCTTTCATTTCGTTTTCGACCGCCGCGAGATCGTCCATAGTTATGGCAAACGGCAGATCGATGTCGTAATAAAACCCGACGTTGGTAGCCGGACCTATCGCGAGCTGCGCGGCAGGATATACGTTCTTTATCGCCTGAGCGAGAATGTGCGAAGCGGTATGACGGTACGCCGTCTTGCCGTCATCGTCTTTATACGTCAGAAGCTCGAGCTTACAGTCGCCGGCGAGCGGCGTTTTAAGATCGACAAGCTCGCCGTTCACTCGCGCTATAAGCGCCGCGCGCGCGAGATTTTCGCTTATGCCGAGTGCAACCGATTGCGGGGTCGCGCCGTTTTCGGCTTCGATAACGCTTCCGTCTTTAAGTGTGATTTTCATGATTGAGATCAAGCCTCCTCGATATAAATAAAGGTAAAATAAAACGCCCTCGGACTATGCCAAGGACGATAAAGGGCTACCGTGGTTCCACCTTGCTTCGCGCGAAATATCTACGCGCCTCTTATCTTGCATGACGCAAGCGCTTCCGCATTGTCCGCGGTGGTTTCGCTTGGCGCCCCTCATGCAATGTTCCAGCAACCCATTGCTCTCTGTAAATCACGGCGCGGCTACTTGTCCGCTTGCGGAATATTCGATTGATTTAAGTTTACCACCGCAAAACGCGGATGTCAAGCAAAACGCCCGCGATTACCGTTTTTATTTTCTCGCGTTTATACTTACGACAAACTCAGCGCCGCTTGCCCAATCTCCGCTTCGAAGCGGGTTCGCGCGCGGCGGAACGGTTCTCTATCGCGGTTTTTATCCTGCCGACGACAATGAACACGACTATCATTATACAACCGATAGCTATCCAAACGGCTATACCCCTGCCCGAAAACGGTATTATACCGCTGCCGAGATATGCGGTTATCCCTATCATTACGGGACGCGTTAGCAAGCAGATCGCCGTAAAATATCCGTACGACATGGACGTAATACCGGCTATCATGCAAAGCATATCGTCGGGGAACGCGGGAAACAGCAGCATCACTATAAATACGAATCTGCCCTTTTCGCCGAGCAGCCGCGCGTATTTTTCGGTGTTTTGCTCCCCGAACATCCAATTGCACAACCGACGCCCGAACACCTTTCCGAGAGTAAAAGATATGAGCGATCCTATCACGGTGCCTATCACCGAAAGAACAAAACTCCACGTCGCGCCGTATATAGCCACGCCGAGAAGAATGGTCACCGCCTCGGGAATGGGCAGTACGACTACCTGAAACACGGTTATGCCTATGAACACCGTCGCGCCCCAAAACCCGCTGTCGAGTATGAACTTTTTGATTGATTCGAAATCACCGAACCGTTCCGTAAGCCCCGTCGCCTTGAATACAGCATAACCGATCACAACCGCGGCGAGCACCGAAGCCGTAACGAGCAACGTGCGCGAAACGTGCGGAAATTTTTCGCCGTCTACCGCGCAGAACGCAACGGCAACCGCGGCAAGCGCAACCATTGCCGAATAATAGAACACGGCGTTGCCGTCGCGCAGATACAAAAAGCAAAGCACCGTCGCGACGACGCAAGCTATACTTACGCACGACTTTACGAGCGCTGTTTTAGTCTGCGACTTCACATAACTATTATATGTAGTTATGCGGATTATAAAGCATGCGCGCAAAAACGCGTCATATATATTTAGGTTCCGCCGCTATGCGATGAAGGCGTCAAAGTTTTCCGATCTCGCCTCGCGCGACCTCGTCGCAGCGGTTGTTATAGACGTTGTCCGCATGTCCTTTTACCTTAACGAACACCACGTCGTGCCGAGCGAGAAGATCCGTCAGCCTGAGCCACAGATCTTTGTTTTTGACCGGCTTTTTGTCCGCAGTGACCCAACCGCGCGAGCGCCAACCCGACAGCCATCGCTGTTCGACCGCGTTTACGAGATACGCAGAATCGGAATATAACGTTACCGCGCATTTCTCTTTGAGCGCCGAAAGCCCTTCGATGGCGGCGATCACTTCCATGCGGTTGTTCGTCGTATCGGGATCGCCGCCCGAGATCACCTTTTCGGTCTCGCCGTAAATAAGAATGGCGCACCACCCGCCTTTGCCCGGATTGCCGCTGCACGCGCCGTCGGTGTATATCGAAATGTTTTTCATTGCGCGATCTCCTCGGCACGTTCGTAGGCTTTGCGCACCGCGCCGCGCAATACCGATTCGAAACCATTTTCTTTCAGATATGCCATGCCCGCTTCGGTAGTGCCGCCGCGCGTGCAAGATTCGAGCTTCGCTCCGCCGCCGAACTCATCGTAATATGCGGCACTGCCCGCGACTATCTGAACGACGGCACGCTCAGCCTCGTCGGGAGCAAACCCGAGCGCGACCGCCTCGTCGCACAATGCGTTTATGGCGGAACAAATAAACGCGGGCGCACTGCCTGCGAGCGCAGTCGCCGCCGACATAAGGGTTTCGTCCGTCCGTGCATACATTCCCAATCCGCCGAGAATAAACTCCGTTTCGCGCAAAGTGCGTTCATCCGATATGCCGCGCACCGAATACGCGGTATACGCCTCGCCAACGCGCGCGTTTATGTTGGGCATACATCTTACCAAGCGTCCGCTCGACGTTATGTTTGCGAGAGTATCGAGACTCACACCTGCCGCGAAAGATATTATCACCTTGTTCGACAGATCGAGACCGGAAAGCGCGGCTCGGGCATCGCACGGGCGAACGGCGACGACAACGTAATCGACGTCGGCTACTGCGCGCACGGGGTCTACCGTGGTTTTGCAGAATTTTTGCACGGGAAGCAGCTTCGACTCGTCTTTATCGCAAGCGGTTATCGATAAAACATACCCCCACGCTTTGAACGCCGTAACGGCAGCCCGTCCCGAAAGGCGCTCGATAACGGCGCGCGCCATATTTCCGCAGCCGATAAATGCGACTTTGATTTTATTTTTCATAAACACTCCGAAAATTATTGACTTATGACCAAATTAGTGATAGAATACCATTGCTTAGGGGTGTAGCTCAGTTGGTAGAGTCGCGGTCTCCAAAACCGTTGGTCGCGTGTTCGAGTCGCGTCACCCCTGCCATAAAACCTTCGTCGGTATCGGCGGAGGTTTTTTATTTGGCAAATGCGCACCTATAACACTTTATAAAAATTAAAGCTGTACGATTAACCGCACAGCCTTAATAATATCATAAGTCGCATTATGTGTCAATCGGCAATAGTCCGACTTCTTATTTCTTTTCCGTTTCAATCTCGACAGACTTTTTATCCGCAACTTTCTAATAAGTTATTCGGTATAGAATAACGGTCGATTATTTCAAACTGCGCTTTATGCCCTGCGCGGACAGCGCGTGACAGATAGCGGCGGCGAGCGCATCGGCGGCATCGTCGGGCTTGGGCGTTTCTTTGAGCCGCAGCAGCGACTTGACCATGAACTGCACCTGCTGTTTCGCCGCCGTGCCGTTGCCCGTGACCGTCGATTTTATCTGCAAAGGCGTATATTCGAAAAGCCTCGGGCACAGCTTGGAGCACGCAAGCAGTATAACGCCGCGCGCCTGCGCGACCTTTATGCCCGTCGTGATATTGGTATTGAAAAACAGTTCCTCTATCGCGATCTCGTCGGGCTTGACGTCGCAGACGAGTTCTTCCGTTTTCTTTTCTATGAGCGCAAGCCGCTCGGCGGTCGGAAGTTTTGCGGGCGTTTCGATCGCGCCGTAGTCAAGCGGGATCAGCTTCCCGTTGTCGTTTTCTATTATGCCGTACCCGACTATCGCATAGCCGGGATCGATTCCGAGTATTCTCATCTACCGTTCCTTTTCCGTTCTCGGTTTTTGTCGCTATCTGAACATAGACGTAAGCACCGAATATGTTTTTAACCGTTTTTTTCGAGCGGCGTGATCGGGAACGAATTTACCGACCTCCGCCCAGAACTCCCGACTGTGATCGTGGTGAACGGTGTGCGCAAGCTCGTGCACGATAACGTACTCGACAGAACCGTCGTCGAGCATGACAAGCCGCCAATTAAGACGTATGTTACATTCGCCGTCGCAGCTTCCCCACTTGGTACGGGCATTGGTAAGAGCGAAAGATCTATACGAAAGCCCTATGCGCGCCGACGTTGCGCCGAGCCGAGCGCTAAGTTCGGTCTGCGCCGTTCTTTTATACCACGCCGCAAGCGCTTTGTCTCGCGCCGTTTTATCCGCGTATTTGACGGGCATGTACAAAACGCCGCAGGCTTTGTCGACCGTTATGCGCTTGTGCGATTGCGACGGAACTATATCGTAATACCGTCCGTGCAAGAGCGCACATTCGCCGCGTTCGAGCGGCGCAAACATGTTCGATTTGTTTTTGTATTCGGTCAGTTTTTTGACTATCCACGCCGACTTTTGCGCGACGAATTCGTTTATATACTCTACCGACGTTCGCGGCGGGGCTTTTACTGTTACTGCCCCGTCGCGGATACTTATGGTAACCGTCTTGCGCTTGGATCTTACTATCGAATACTCTATACCGCCGCTAAACATCGACTTGATCCGTCGGTTTGAGATTGTCCGTATACTCTTTGGTATTTCTGAACTCTCGCATGAAATCTCCGAACCTATCTTCCGCGATAGCCGCGCGTATCCGTTCCATCAGACGCATGAGATAATACAGATTATGATATGATATAAGCCTCGGGCCGAGCACTTCGCCCGTGTTCATCAAATGCCGCAGATAGCTGCGCGAGAAATTTTTGCACGTATAGCAATCACATTCGGGATCGAGCGGACGCCGGTCCTCTTTGTACACCGCGTTGCGCACGGTCAGCTTGCCGCCGTGAGTGAATGCGAGTCCGTTGCGAGCGGTGCGTGTCGGAAGCACGCAATCGAACATATCGATACCGCGCAGCACGCCCTCGGCAAGACAGTCGGGACTGCCCACGCCCATGAGATACCGCGGCATGTTCTTGGGAAGCTCGGGCTGCAACACGTCGAGCATGCGGTACATAATATGTTTGGGTTCGCCTACCGACAGTCCGCCTATCGCAATGCCCGTTTTCGCATACGGCGCCGTTTCTCGCACCGCACGAAGCCGCAGGTCTTCGAACATATTGCCCTGAACTATGGGGAACAGCATCTGCCGTTCGTCCTTGTGATGCTTTACGCAGCGGTCGAGCCATTTGACCGTTCTGTCGAGCGCACGCTCGGCGTATGTCTTGTCGCACCCCGCCGCGCTACATTCGTCGAACGCCATTATTATATCCGACCCGAGCGCGTTCTGAATATCTATCGACTTTTCGGGCGTAAACACATGCCGCGATCCGTCTATATGCGAATTGAACTCGACCCCGTCGTCGGTTATCTTATTGAGCCGCGACAGCGAAAAAACCTGAAAACCGCCGCTGTCGGTAAGTATCGGCTTGTTCCAGCCCATAAACTTATGAAGCCCGCCGCCCAGCTTGACGATATCCTCGCCGGGACGCATATATAAATGATACGTATTGCCGAGAATTATCTGCGCGCCGAGTTCTTCTATCTCGTACGGCGCAAGCGTTTTTACCGTGGCCTGCGTGCCTACAGGCATGAACACGGGCGTTTCGATCACGCCGTGCGGCGTCGTAAACTCGCCTATCCTCGCGCCCGTCTGCTTGCAAACGTGTATTTCTCTGAACGAAAAGTTTTCTGCCATGCGTATAATATAACACTATTCGCTTTATATTTCAAGCAATATCGAACCGAATTTTTTACAGTCTTATGTCTGCCTTCGCGCTCTGCCCGCGGCAAACGCAGCGCGCATCCGCCCGTGCATACGCGCTCACAACAGCAAAGTGGCGTCGGCTATGCTTATGCGAAGCAGGATTGGCGTTGCTTTTTAGAAGCAAGCAAGAGCAGGAAGTCCGAGCGCCGACCGATGGGAGTGTAGACCCACCTACATGACCGAGGGCGGCGCTAAGGCTGACGAACTATTGCGACGCTTATAAGAAGCAACAGGCGTCGCCGAACGAAAAGAAACGGTACTTATTCTCCACCGCCGTTCTGTACAGTTCGAGGGTCTTTTCCCTTCCGATAAAAGCGCTTACGAGCATAACGAGCGTCGATTCGGGCAAGTGGAAATTTGTTATCAGCGCGTCGACCGCCTTATACTTATACGGCGGATATATGAAAATGCTCGTTTCGCCGCTGCCGGCGGCAACCGTACCGTCCGATCTCGCGCAAGATTCGAGCACGCGCACCGATGTCGTTCCGACGGCTATCACTCTGCGCCCCGCCTTTTTTGCGGCATTTATTCTTTTTGCGGCTTCGTCGGTCAGCATATAATACTCGCTGTGCATTTTATGGTTTTCGACGCTGTCGGTCTTGACAGGCAGAAACGTGCCCAATCCGACGTGCAACAACACTTTGACAAACTCAACGCCTTTATTTTTCAGTTCGTTTATGAGCCGTTCCGTAAAATGCAGTCCCGCTGTCGGCGCGGCGGACGAACCGCTGTCCTTGGCGTACACCGTCTGATATCTGTCCTTGTCTTTTAGCTCGCCGTGGATATAGTGCGGAAGCGGCATTTCGCCTATGCGCATGAGAATATTTTCGAACACGCCCTCGTATTCGAACCGCACCGTGCGCTCGCCCTCGTCGCCTTCCTTTACAACGGTGCCCGTCATGTCGGGCGCGAATGTGAGTTTCGTGCCGAGCTTGGCACGCTTTGCCGGACGGCACACCGTTTCCCAAGTGACGGCGTCTATTCGTTTATTGAGCAAAAACGATATGTTTGCGCCCGTTCCTTCCTTTACGCCCGTAATGCGCGCGGGAAGCACCTTCGTATTGTTTATTACGAGCATATCGTCGGGGCGCAAAAGCTCGGTCAGGTCGTAAAAGTGCTTATGTTCGGTCACGCCCGTTTTTCTGTCGTATACCAAAAGCCGCGACGCGTCTCGCGGCTCTATGGGTGTCTGAGCGATAAGCTCTTGCGGAAGATCGTAATAAAAATCGCTTTTATTCATTGCCGCCGCCGTTACCGAAAAATGATATTTGCTCCGCAGCTTTCTTGGACGGACGCAAGCCGAGATGCTTATATGCCGCATCGAGCGCTATTCGTCCGCGCGGCGTTCTCGCTATGAACCCGAGCCGAATAAGATACGGCTCTATCACGTCCTCTATGGTATCGCCGTCCTCATTGACCGCCGCCGCGAGCGTGTCGAGCCCCGTCGGACCGCCGCCGAATTTATTTATGAGCGCGTCCAACAGCTTGATGTCGTTATAGTCGAGACCGAGCGGATCTATTTCCATATCGGACAGCGCTTTCTTTGTTATGGCGAGATCGACGGCGCCGCCGTTAAACACCTGCGCAAAATCGCGCACGCGCTTTAACAGCCGGTTTGCTATGCGCGGCGTGCCGCGCGAACGCGAAGCAAGCTCCGCCGCCGCCTCGTCGTCCACGGTGATCTTAAGAAGTTTTGCCGAACGCTTGATTATTCGTACGAGATCGCCCGCCGAATACGGCTCGAGCCTTAAAATGACTCCGAACCTGTCGCGAAGCGGACCTGTGAGCATACCTGCGCGCGTCGTCGCTCCTATGAGCGTGAATTTATTCAAATTGAGCCGAATGGACGTCGCCCCCGCGCCTTTGCCCGTGGAAATATCGAGCGCAAAATCTTCCATGGCGGGATAAAGCACTTCCTCTATCGAATGATTGAGTCGGTGTATTTCGTCGAGAAACAGCACGTCGCGCTCTTGAAGATTGGTAAGCAGCGACGCAAGATTGGCAGCACGCTCTATGCCCGGTCCGCTCGTGACCTTTATGTCCACCCCGAGCTCCGCGGCTATGATGTGAGCGAGCGTTGTTTTTCCGAGCCCCGGCGGGCCGAAAAGCAACACGTGATCGAGCGCTTCGCCGCGCGCTTTGCTCGCCTCGACGTAAACTTTTAAGTTGCGCTTGGCATTTTCCTGTCCGATATATTCGTCGAACGTTTTGGGTCTTAACGAAACGTCGCCGTCGTCGGTTATAAGTTCTTTGTTTGTTATAAAACGATTTTCCATTTTCGTGATGATGTCCGTTTATACGAGTACCGACCGCGCGAACACGCCGACTGCCTATCGCCGTAAATTCAGCCGGCAAGCGCCGCGCGTATTATCTCTTCGGTGCTCATGCCCGATCTCGTTACCTTCTTGACTGCCGACTCCGCTTCCTGACGCTGATATCCGAGGCTGACGAGCGCAAGAACGGCATTCTCGTCGGCGGTGACGCCCGAAGTATCGGGAACGCCGCCGCCCGCATATTCTATCTTGCCTTTAAGCTCGAGCGCGATGCGCTCCGCCGTTTTCTTGCCTACGCCCTTGACCGTAGACAGCGCCGCGACGTCGCCCGAAGCGATCGCCGCTTTCAGTCTGTCGGGATTCATTCCGCCGAGCACAGTCACGGCGAGCTTGGGCCCGACGCCGCTCACGCCTATAAGGTTCAGAAAAAGCTCGCGCTCCGATTCCGATATAAACCCGTACAGCTCAAGCGCGTCCTCGCGCACGGCGAGATACGTATACAGCTTAGCCGTTTTCTTACGGCTCGCTTCGGCGCACGTATATCCCGACGCGGCGAGAGAAAAACCGACGCCGCCGCAATCTATAACGACGTGCCCGTCGGTTACGCCCGCGACGTCGCCCGCAATGTAATCGAACATGATTCGTTATTCCCGCGTAGTTTCGGGCGCTTCGTCCGTGCCGTCCGATGCGGTCTCGTCTGCAAACGGCACACCGCCTTTTTGCGCAATGCTCGCGCGTATCTTCGCGTCGAGTTCTTCCAAAAGCCCGGGACGGCTCAGTATGACCTGTTTGACCGTCTCTCTGCCCTGACCGAGCCGCTCGTCGTTATAAGAGAACCAAGAACCGCTCTTTACAATGAACCCGAGCTCTATCGCCATGTCGAGAATACTGCCCTCGTTGGATATGCCCTTGCCGAAAATAAGATCGAACTCGGCGGTCTTGAACGGAGGCGCGAGCTTGTTCTTTACGGCTTTTACCTTTGTGCGGTTGCCAATAACGTCTCCGCCGTCTTTGATCGGCTCGCCCTTTCTGACGTCCAGCCTGACGCTCGCATAGAATTTGAGCGCTTTGCCGCCCGGCGTGACCTCGGGATTTCCGTACATAACGCCTATCTTTTCGCGCAGCTGATTTATAAAGATTATACACGTCTTGGTCTTGTTGCACACGCCCGCTATCTTACGAAGCGCCTGCGACATGAGCCGCGCCTGCAATCCGACATGGCTGTCGCCTATCTCGCCGTCGATTTCGGCTTTGGGCGTGAGCGCCGCGACCGAGTCGATTACAACGACGTCCATAGCGCTCGACCGCACGAGTGCTTCCGCAATGTCGAGCGCCTGCTCGCCGTTATCGGGCTGACATATGTATAGCCGCGAAAGGTCTATGCCGAGCTTTTGCGCATACACGGGATCGAGCGCATGCTCCGCGTCGATAAACGCGACCATGCCGCCCGTCTTTTGCGTTTCCGCAATTACGTGTAACGCGAGCGTGGTCTTACCGCTCGATTCGGGTCCGTATATTTCCACTATCCTGCCGCGCGGAAGTCCGCCGATACCGAGCGCAAGATCGATCGCAAGACAGCCTGTCGGGATCGCATCTACCTGATTGACTACGTTGTCGGTCATCTTCATGATAGAACCCTTGCCGTACGTCTTTTCGATTTGAGCGATGGTGTCGGCAAGCGCCTTTTCCTTTTCGGACTGCGTCATGTCGGTATTGTAAACCTTGAACTTTTCTTTTTTTTCCATTATTATTTACTCCTTACGGTTTTTTACTGTGTTTTCGCTGTGCCGAAGCGGCAAAGCGTATACGAAAAAAATCTTATCGCCGCTATTCCGTCGGCTGCCCCGCCGCGGTGGGATTTTGCTGTTGCTGTTTAGCCGCTTGCACCTGCGCACGCGCTGCCGCCATACGCTGTCTGTTTTGCAAAAGGAAGTTGTAAAGCAAAAACAATGCGGTTTTGACTCCGCTTTTTATATTATAATCGCGGTCGCCGTCGAACACGTATCTGAACACGTTTATTTCCTTAGCGGAAGCCGCGCCTATCGCTATAAAGCATAACCCTACGGCGCCGCTTTGTGCGGTAGGTCCGGCATTGCCCGTCGTGGCAATAACGAAATCGCAGTCGCCGCTCGCCATCAGTCCGTTTGCCATATCATAAACCGTATCGCCGCTTACGACGCCCTTTTCCGCCATGACCTGAAGCGGCACGCCCAATCGCTTGTTCTTTGCGCTTACCGTATAGGTGACGAGCGCTTCAGTCAAAAACTTGCTCGCGCCCGACAGCTCGGTAAACGCCGAAGCTATCGCGCCGCCCGTAAACGATTCGGCGATCTTGAGCTTCAAGCCGTCCTCGGCAAGCACAGCGGAAACGCGCTCCGCAAGGCTTATCCGATCGTACGAATAGGTGTATTTTCTGAGCACGTCGTTCAGCCGCACCGAGTACTCGTTCATCTTTTCCTGCGGCATGCTGTGCGGAAAACACGCATGCACCTCACATTCCATAAATTCGGGGAAAAATCCGAGCCGCACTTTGCTCTTTTTTACACAGTCTTTAGTAAGCGTTCTGAGCTCCGGTTCGGATATCCCGAACGTCTTGAAAACTATTACGCCGGGCTTCTTTTTGGTGATCAGATTCATCACCGAAAGAAGATACCCCGGCGTGACCGAGCTTGACACGAAATGCAGTTTACCGTCGAGCTCGAAATTTCCCGGGCGCGACGACAGAGTGTCTTTATACGTATCGTAAAATGCCGAAGTATTGCCGTCTATGACGACCGCGTCGCAAACCGCGCGCAGCTGCATGAGCGCCGCGTCTATATTATCGGCACCGACCGTTACGAACATTTCGGCGGAGTGACCGTTGTCGAACGCCGCGATCTTAGCTTCGCGCACGTCCACGGTCTGCCGATCTATCGACAAAAATCCCACCTTCATTTAGTCTTTCAAAACCTCCCGGTTCTTTATCAGATAGTGTGCGCCCGATATGAGCGTAAGAAGCGTCGCGGCGACCAACCCGCCGAACCCTGCGTAATAAAAAACGAGCGCTGCGATATGATTCCAATTAGCGAAGTCCGGCACCGGAATAAGCGCGAAAATAGCCGACATCTGAACCCATGTTTTTATCTTGCCTATCATGTCGGCGGGCAGCACAACGCCTTTGTTTGCGGCTACCGTGCGGAATCCGCTTATCATAAGCTCGCGCATAAGAATTATCATCGTGCATACCGCGACCGATATGGCGAAAACATTCTGCGGCGCGACGTACGGCGGAGTGATGCATATAGCTATAAGCGCGCACGCAACTATCATCTTGTCCGCTATCGGATCGAGAAACTTCCCGAACGCCGTAACAAGATTGTTCTTGCGCGCGATATATCCGTCTATAAAATCGGTCATGCACGCTAGCGCAAACACGCAAGCCGCGGCGAGCGTATGCCCCTCAAACTCCACGAAAAACAGCACCGCAAACACGGGTATCATGAGAATCCGAAACAGGGTTATTTTATTGGGTAAATTCATGCTCATTGACATTCTCCGTCGGCAGCGGCTACGGCTTCGCCGTAAAGATCGTAATCGTCGCTGTCCGTAATTTTTATTTTATAAACCTTGCCCACATCTGCTTCCGCAGCAGTAAAGTATACGCGTCCGTCCACATCGGGCGCTTGAAACTCGGCGCGTCCCATGAACATATTCTTGTCAAAATCTATGTCCTCATACAACACGTCTACCGTTTTCCCGACCAAACTACCGCCGAACTCGCGCGTGACCGCCGTCGCTATCTCGCCGAGTATTTTTACGCGCTTTATCTTTTCGGACTTTTTGACCTGACCGCCCAGCCGCGCAGCCGCCGTACCGTCCTCTTTGGAATATGCGAATATGCCTGCATACTCTGGTTTTGCGCTTCGCACGAAATCGCAAAGCTCGCCGAATTCGGTTTCTGTTTCATTGGGGAATCCTACCATGAGCGTGGTGCGCACCGTAATGCCGCGCGCGTGAAGTTTGTCCGTAAGCGCGCGTATGTCCGCACCCGTCGTACGCCTGTTCATCAGCTTGAGTA
This sequence comes from uncultured Christensenellaceae bacterium, assembly GCA_910587455.1. GTDB lineage: Bacteria > Bacillota > Clostridia > Christensenellales > Pumilibacteraceae > Anaerocaecibacter. The sequence continues at coordinate 53,025 of CAJULK010000010.1, forward strand.
TCTTGTCGGACACATGCTGTACGGGCACGTCTATGTACTTGACTATTTTATCCGACGACGCGATCTTATCTATGAGCGCGTCCGTCACCTTTTCGGGATAGCAATACAAGAGCCTGATCTTAACGTCGAGACGTTCGAGTTCGGTCAAAAGCGAGATCAGAGAATCGCCTATATCCTCGCCGTACCGCGTAACGTCCTGCGCGACCAATATCAGTTCTTTAACGCCGTCGTTTACAAGCCCCTCGGCTTCCGCAACGATATCTGCCGCCCGACGCGAACGGTACCCGCCGCGTATAGACGGGATCGTGCAAAAAGTACATCTGTTATTGCAGCCCTCGGCTATCTTCAAGTACGCCACGTGCGGAAACGTGGTGAGAAGTCTCGGCGTATTTTCGGCGGCGTCGAAGTTTTCGGCTTCGCTCTCATTCGAGCGATCCGAAAGTCCTTCTATGATATCGGTTATTTTATCGTACTCGAAAGCGCCCAAAAACGCATCAGCTTCGGGCAATTCGTCAATAAGCTCCGCGCGGTATTTTTGCGGCAAACACCCCGTGACTATTATTTTTTCGCACTTGCCCGCTTTTTTAAGTTCGGCACACTCGAGTATAGTCTCTATGCTCTCGCTGCGGGCACTCTCTATAAACGCGCAAGTATTTATTATAATTACATCCGCGTCTTTGACGTCCGATACCGAATAGCCTTTTTGGGCTATGCGGTACAGCATGTGCTCCGTATCTATTCTGTTCTTGTCGCACCCCAGCGAAATTACGGCTATTTTTTTCATGTTCCGTCACCCTGCCCAAAGCGCGCCCCGTATTTATCGGCGGCGTCATTTGCCGTTATCTTCACGCTGCGCACGGGACTGTCCGCACGTTCATCGCCGAGACAGCCCTCCGCCGACATTATATCCAATATTTTTTTTGCCTGAACGTATCCTATCCCCAGATCGTGCTGCATGTCGGGAACGGATATTTCTCCCGCCTCGACCGCCGTCGCAAGCGCGCGCACGAAAAGCTCTTTCAATTCGGGTTCGGATGTCGAAAAACTCGGCTTGACGTCGATACCGTCGGCGCTGCCGTGAACGTACGCTTCGCCTACCGCAGTTACCGAATACTTGGACGAAGCAGCGTCTTTAGCAATAAACCCGCGCGCTTCCAATCCGTCCAGAATACGCATTGCTCTGGCATAACCCACGGAAAATCTGCGCTGAACGGTAGATGCGGAAATATATCCGTGGTGCATCGCCGCTTGAAGCGCTTCGACTGCAAGCGGGTCGCAACTCATTTCGGGCATATGCTTTATATCGCGCGCCGACGAACCGCTGCGGTCGGAATGAGTTTGTAAATACACTATTACGTTTAATATATCGAGTGCGTCCGCGTATACTCTTTTCGTTTTTTCGGGCGCTGCCGCGTATGCGGGATAAAACAACATTTCGTCGTTGCCGAGCCGTTCGGCGCCGGCGGTATGCAATATAGTTTGCGATTCCGCGGCGGTAGACGTACAAAACGCTATGCGCGACGGGATGCTCGACGCTATACGCATGGAAAGAACGGTATTCGTCGGCATGGCGGTAGCAATCGCAAGATACATGCCTACGCTTCTGCCCTTGGAAGCCAAGCCGGCAACGGCTTTTTCTACGCGCACGCGCTTTTCGCCGAGCATAAACTCGGACAGTTCTGCGATAACGACGATCGTCTTAGTAAGCTTTTCGCCGCGAACTTCGCCTTTGCGCACACGCTCGTTGTAATCGTCTATACAGGAAGCGCCGCATGCCGAAAACAGCTCGACGCGGCGATCCGCTTCCGTAAGCGCAAATTCGAGCGACGCGACCGCGACCGTTCTGTCGCGTATAAGTCCAGAATCGGACAGATGCGGCATACCCTCGTATTTTTTGAAATAACCCTTATCGGAATCTATAAGCATAAACCTTACGTCGCTCGGCGCGGCTTTGTAAATTATGCTTACTACCAAACAGTCCAAAAACATCGCGCAACCGCTGCCCGTCCGCCCCGCGACGATGATCTGCGGCGCTCTTTCAAAGTCGCACAACACTGTTTCTCCGCGGTCGTTCTTGCCTACCGCAAACGCAAGCGGCGAACGCGCGGATATAAAATCTTCCGCTCGGATTATTTCGTTCAGACCGATTATATCCGTCTGTCCCGTACGACCGTAATCGGTAAGAAGATCTGCGGGCGGAGGCACGTATCTATTCGTATTTTCGTTTCTTTCACTCATGCTTTATCCAATTTCGTGTGCCGCGGCAGAGACGAACCACATTCCGCCGTCCGATATCGGTACGTATATTCCTGCCTGCGTCAGCCCTCGTCGCTCGAATCGCCGAACTCTGCGCGGTACTGCTCGGGCGTCATCAAAACGTCGCGCGGCTTGCTGTTGCCCGTGCTCGGTCCGATATACCCGCTTTCTTCGAGCGAATCTATGATACGCGCCGCACGCGCATAACCGATAGCAAACCTGCGCTGAATGACGGAGGTGGATATCTGTTTTGCCGTGACCGCTTGCGCGAGGACTCGCGGCAATAACGGATCGGTATTCGACGCTTCGCCGCCGCCACCGCCGCCGCTTCCGCCGTTGCCGAACACGAACTTCGACGCGTCCTCGTTGAAGTCCGTTTCGAAGTGATCCTTTATATAGTTGACTACCGCGGCGACTTCCGTGCCGCTTATGAACGAACCTTGCACGCGCAGCGGCGCCGAGAACGTTACGGGATAGAACAGCATGTCGCCGTTGCCCAAAAGTTCTTCGGCACCCGTCATATCGAGTATGATACGCGAATCTATCTGCTGCGACACCTTGAACGATATTCGGCTCGTAAGGTTGGTCTTGATCGTACCCGTGATAACGTCCGCCGACGGGCGCTGCGTCGCCACAATAAGGTGGATGCCCGCCGCGCGCGCCTTTGCCGCAATTACCATGATACGGTTTTCTATCTCGCCCTTATACTGCGACGCCATAAGGTCGGCAAGCTCGTCCACTATAACGATGATGTGCGGCATTTTGTCTATCGTGCCGTTTTCCACATCGGGCAGTTTGTTAAATTCGGAAACCTGTCCGCACGCATACTTTTGAAGCAGCGTGTATCGCCGTTCCATTTCGTTTGCCGCCCATTTGAGCGCATTGAGCGCCTCTTGCTGCTCGACGACTATCTTGTCGAGCAAAAGGTGCGGCATTCCGCCGTACTTGCTGAACTCTACGCGCTTGGGGTCTATCAGAATAAAGCGCACGTCCTCGGGACTCGATTTATAAAGCAGACTGACAAGCAAGCCGTTTAAGCACGCGCTCTTGCCGCTGCCCGTTTGTCCCGCTATGAGAAGGTGCGGAATCTTTTCGAGATCGCAAAGCACCATGTCGCCGCTTATATCTTTGCCGACGGAGAAAGTAAGCGGAGATTTGGCTTTTGCGAATTTGGAATGTTCTATGACTTCGCGAAGCCCTATCGTTTCCTGTTCCGCATTAGGCACTTCTATGCCGACGGCGCGTTTTCCCGGTATAGGCGCTTCGATACGTATGCTCTTTGCCGCAAGCTCGTACTTGATGTCGGCGCTGCGCGCTTCTATCGACTTAACTGTAACGCCCGACGGAACTTCGAGCTCGTACCGCGTTACCGTAGGACCGGGCACGATATTTATGACCTTGACTTCCGCTTTAAGATAACCGCTTATTACCTGTTCGAGTATTTCCGCCTTGTGCGCAAGATCCTCTTGCGAAACTTCGTTCTTGGGACGAACCTGCAAAAGGTCAATGGGCGGCGGCGTGTAATTGTATTTTTTACTGCGCTTTTTCTCGTTGATGACGACCGTTTCTTCCGCTTGTTTTTTCATCACGCTGTCGAGCGTGATCTGATTTTCGAGCGGCGCGTTGCGCTTTTCGCGTTTCGGCTGCTTTTGCCCCGACGTTTTTATCTGCTCGACGTCGCCCGAATCCGCAGACACGTACATTCCCGAAAGATCGTCGCCGGCGATGATATCGCTTGTAACGTCGTGCTTTTCAGAAAGATCGATAACGGGCGCGTCCGAAATAACGAGCGAACTTCTTCCGCCCGACGCGTCGGACGTCGAATCCGAGACCTTTATGTTGCTCGCATCGGTTATGCCGTCGGGATCCGTAACGGGATCGGCGCCGTTCGAAGCGGTGAGAATGTTCGGAGATTTGGGCGCGGCGGCAAAAGCGCTTCCGTCCAAAATATCGTCGTCGCCGTCATCTATAAGATCGTCGGCGGGCGCTTCGGCAAAGCGATCGCGCTCCTCGAACGCGTCGAATATCTCCTCTTCGGCTTCCTCTTGCGCGGCGGACAACGATGCGGAATTGGCTTCTATCATAGCCTTGAACTTATCGTCGAACGTCATCGGCGCAGGCTCGGGCGCAGGCTCGGGTTCGGGCGGCTTTACCGACGCGTCGATAATATCGTCGAGCTGCGGCGCCGAAGAATAATCGGGCTTGAAAAACGGCGCAGACACGCCCGTGCCGCGCGCGTCGTATCGCGGCTCGTCGGCGGGCTTCAGCCTGTCGGCGTCCATAATATCGTCGGCGTTGTTGAATTCTATATTTTTTACGGGCGGGAACACGATATCGGTTATACCGTTCGTTCCGTCGTAATCTTTGCGCGTGGGACGTTCGGTCGCAGGCTCGTACGCCTGCGCCGGCGCGCCTTTGCCGCGGACGTCTATTATGCCGTCGTCCGCAGTATATTCGGACAGCGCGTCGTCGCGCTTTTGAGAGCGCACATATGCGTCGTTGTTTTGCCGTTCGGCTTTGGGGAACGCTTCCTCGTGCGTTTCTTCGCGGTAGCGCCTGCCGAACTCTTCCGTCTCTTCCCTGCCAATCGCGGCGGCGTCGCCGTAAATGGCCGAAAGAGCGGATGCGCCGGACCCTGTTCGCGCACGGTTATCCGTAAACGCCTGTTCTATAGTCATGAGCGGCGACGGACCGTACGACGTAACGTTGCGCTTTTCGCGCACGGGAATATCGGACGCTACGCCCGTCTCCGAAACGACCGATGGTGCGTGCGGAGTGACTGTGCCTATATACAGCTCGCGCACCGTATCGACGGGCACGACCTTGCCGGGCTCTCCGCGCGTCGCGAAGTTGCTCGACGGTTTTTTTGCGGGCTTGGGCTGTTCGGGGAGCTGAGTCTTGCGCGCGCGAAGTCTGCCGATAAGTCCCGTCATGAATATAACCGTCACGATTATCGCGACGGAAAAAATAACGTAACATGCGATCTCGGTTATAAGCGCCTGCAAGCCGTACGAAATAGCGCCGAACACGACTCCGCCCGCAGTGAATTTAACATCGTAAACGTTAGCCATGTACGAAGAAAAAGGTTTGTCGAGATAAGAATGTGTTGTGGCGAGCTGCAAAATTACGAGTAGGAAAAAAACCGTCAGTATTACGCAAACGGTCGTGCGCGCCGACGGTCTTCCGCGGCGCAAAAGTATGCATATTCCGAGTGCCGCGAGCGCGACGAGCATGGGATAGGACGCAAACCCGAACACGCCGAGCATTACGTTGAAAATAGCCATGCTGAACACGCCGAGCATGGGCGGAATAGCTATACACAGCAATATAAACAACGAAATAATAGCAATCACTATTCCGAGTTTGTCGTGATTGCCCGTCGGTTTATTATTTCTTTCTCCGAACCTTTTGTTAGCCAAAATACGCCTCGCGGTAAATGTTATTAAAAACACATACTTCTACTGATTACAAGTATATCATAAAGCGGTGTGTTTTTTCAAGTCTTTGCGGTAAATATTTAATTTTTTTTTGAATATCCGAAAAACCGATTGGAAATTCCCATATTCGCGTCCGCACTATGCGGCGATTATAAACTTTTATAAAAAGTCTATCCCCCATCTCGGAATAACTGTCGTCCTACGTACCGCCGACATGCCCCGACCAATTCGATTGCGCGCGACACAGCGGCAAGCATGCCGTCAGTCGCCGCCGTTGCGTTTGAACGGATTTTTGAACTTTCCGCCCGCACCGCCGCCGCTCTTACCGCCGGCATGCGAACCCGAATCGGGTTTATTCGCACGTTTTTTATCCGAATCTATCTTGTTTCCTTCCTCGTCGAAGAACTCGACGTTCTTCACCTCTACCACGGGGCCTTGCTTTTTCTTCTTTTTTTGCAATTCTTCCTCGTGCCGACGCGGCGATCGGCTCTCGCCGCGGATGTCGAAGCCGAAAAGTCCGCCGAGCAGGCTTGTGAGCGGATCTCCGAAAATATCGTCGAAAATCGACGAGAACGGATCGGTATATCCGCCCGAATATCCGTCGTCGTACGATGTGGTAATATAAACGTTGCTCGGATCTATTACCTTGGTATTGTTTTCTTCCTCGCTGTTTTTCTTCTCTTTGCCGTCATCGTTGCTGCGGCTCGAATCGACGGCCGCGAGATTTTTCACCTCGTAGCCGCAACGCAAACATCTATGTGCGTTGCCCATATCGTGACCACACTGCGGACAAATCATAACAACCTCAAATCCTCTTTACATCTATCATTATAATAACCGAAATCGGATTTGTCAACTTTTTAACATCGTTTATGCGCTTTTGGTGCCGCAAATAAAGCGTTCGATATTTTTATGCCCTGTAATTATCTATATTATCGTTGAGTGTTTTCAGTTTTTTGCCCATATATTCGGAATACGGCATATTGACGGTATTGCCTGCGTCGAACTTTGTATTATTGGGCAGCGTGCACGTCGCAGAAAATGCTGCGTACTTATTTTTATATCCGATCTTGTACGCATCGAACGCGCTTTCTTTTATCGCGTCGGACGACGCAAACGCGATGAGCCGTTCGCGGTATTTCATAAGGACCGATCCTTCGCCGCAGGGCGCACCCTTGTCTATAAGTTTAATATACAGAGGATTGGTCTGATTGCCGCGAGCGGCGGTCTGACGGGTATACGGCGTTAGATCGGTGTTTGCGTTGTGCGGATTCCAATCCTTTGTTATACCCAAACAACGGTCGTAATCGTACGGAATGAATATAGCCTTGCCGTCGCCGCGGAAATAGATATAAAAGTTGTTCGCATTGTTGCGTATGCAGTCGGGGTTGCCGATAATATAATTAAGCGCTTCGAACTTAGCGAAATAATCGACGTCGATAAGATCCACGTAATCGCTCGCAGAGCCGACGCCGAGCGCGGATATGAAATCGGTCAGCTTGGAGAAATCGCGATTGCCGTTACCGTCCACAACTTTTTTATTGGTCTTTTTGTCGTAGGTATAGAACTTGCCGTTCAGCTCGTCCTCCACCCCGACGGTCCCGTCCGCGTCGGTAAAGTCTGCGGGCTTGTTCGATCCCCACGAACATTTGTATAGATCGCCGTCCGCGTCGTCGGGCATAGCACGCGCGAGAAATACTTCGTCTACCGCTTCGAACAGTTTATACACGCCGAGATTTCTGAACGACTTGTCTTTTTCTTTGGCGGCGACGGCGCACAGCGTGCTGTCGGGCGCTATTATACCGTTGTCGCGAAACAGCTTCATAGCATATATGTCGCGGACATGGCTGTCGTCGGCGGTGGAATTCCATTTGATATCCACCTTTTCCATTTTGCCTAACGTTCTGTTTTTGCGCGCCTTGCGCTCGTCTTTGCTTTCCCACACTTTTATTTCGTCTGGGGAATACTCGTCCCCGTCGTCGAAAGTTTGCGTGAACGACAGCTTAAAGTGCACACTGTCGTAAAAACCGTCGTCATTGTAAAATGATCGACGCGACGTGTTACCCTTCATTCTTACGCCCACTTCCTCGTAGTAATACTCGAGCGTGCCGTCAGCCGTCGTTATCCCTACGGTGACCGAATCCGCCATACGGTAAATGGGAGATTTTCCGCCGATAAAATTCCAATAATCGCGGTCGAGCTTTTTCCACTCCGCGTCGGACATATCTATATCGAGTTTGACGGTAGAGCCCGCGTCGAACAGCGCGTCGTATACCGAATCCTCCGCGCCCGACACATAGGTCGCAGTAAAGGTCTGCGCGGCCGTATACGTTTTATCCGAATCGAACCGCTCGTCGCCGCAATACCATCCGGCAAACGCATATCCGTCGCGCACGGGCGAATCGTCGAGTTCGACTTTTCCGTTTTTGTCGGCAACAACGGTCACGCCGTTCTTTCCGTCGCGGAACGCGCCGTCGCCGCAATCGAATGTAAGCTCTACGGTTTCCGCAGTATCGTTGCCGCCGTTGTCGCCGCCGACAGTAGGCGCGCATGCGGCAAAAACAAAACATGCCGCCGTGATCATTCCCGCTATAAGTATCTTTTTCATGCGCATATTATAGCACACGCAAACCGTTTAATCAACGGTTTGCGCGCGGTTAATTAAATTTTCCCGTCAACCTCTCGACATGCGCCGCGAGACGTGATATAATACATGCGTGAACAAAGTGATCCCCATCCTGTCTCTGACAGTCGCGGCGTTCGATATTTTTATATCGACGATAGCGATGATAACTTCCGCGATCGCATTGGACGTTTCGCAGGTGTGGCTCGTCGCCGCGCCCGCAGCCGTCGTCGCGCTCGTCGTTTCGCTCGTATCGGTAGGATTCGACGCGTTCTTTTGGAAGAGCAAGCTGTGCCGCGCCGCACTGTTCGTAAACGTGGCGGCTTTCGCTTTGTCGGGCGCATCGACAGTTATGTGGCTGTGCGCGAGATAGCCGTACCGTATAGCTTGCGGCGCCCGGAACTTTCGCCCGCAATCGCCGAACATCAAATCGATCATAGACGCCGCATACTCCGCCGTTTCGTTTTCGATCGTACCGCTACTCCCCTGCAAGCAGGTCGCGCGGCACGATCTTTTTTATTTTAAGCGATAACAAACAGGACAGACCGAACGACAAAACGACAAGCGCGATCCCTGCCGATGCCGAGAAAACAACCGGAATATCGAACATGCACTTTACAATACCCATCGAGCTCAAAAACAGCGACATGAGCGGGTTGATGACAAGACAGCTTATAATAATGCCGACGGTTGTCGAAAGAACGATTGCCGGCATAAACGACAGCGCCGTCTGCAAAACGAGTTGCTTCGTCGTAAATCCCAAAGATTTAAGTATTCCGTATTCTCGCATTTTGTTCGTGAGCATGGTACGTACCAAAAGATAAAGCACAAACGCGATAACTATCGCCGCAAGCGCGAGAATGGCTATCACTATCATAGTCATCAACGATACGTAAACGCTGCCCACTCCGTCGATAGACGCCTTGACATTGACAGCGGCGTTCACTTTGCCCGCAAAATCGCTTTTCATTTCTTCGTTGAAAGCGTCCACGTCCGCACCTTGAACAAGATCTATATAGTAACTGACGTTCGCGAGCGTACCGAGCCGTTCGTAACCACGTCTTGTCAGCAGACAGTCTCGCCCCAAATTGTTCGTTATCTGAGTCAATCCGCTGATAAGATATGTTTCCGTTCTGCCGTTCGACGCGATTTCTATCTCGTTGCCCACCTTAAATCCCCTCTCTTTTGCGTATTTCGCGGCAATCGCTATTTCATTGTCATACTTGGGGAATCTGCCCTTAAACACAACGTTTCGGTTGTTCACCTTCGAAAAATCGTCGCACAACGTTGCCAAAAGTTCGACACCGCCGACGTGGGATATGTTCACAGAATTATAAAGATATACTTTTTCCACGCGACCGTCCGCATCTGCTTTCGACAAAAATTCGTTCTCGGCTTCCGTGCTTACGTTTATACAGCTGTCGGCTGTTTCGCCGACTATCAAATTCAAAAACGGAGTCTTGTCCGCAATTACGTTTTCGGTCATAAGTCCGGAAAACGCGACGACGAGCGAAAGGACGAGCATTGTTATGCAAACGGTTATATTGTGCTTGACGCCCGACAGCGTGGTTTTAAGGGCAAGCGCGACGTTTAACGGCGCTTTGGTCTTTTCGAGCGGAACGTGATTTTTCCTGAAGTTATGAGTGCGCACGCCCGATCTCAATGCCACGATGGGTTCTATCTTTTTGATTTTGCGCGCGGACAGCCAAACGCAAAGCGCTACCGTTCCGACCGAGATCAAAAGAGAAAGTATTGCGGGCAACGGTAATAATCGGATCGCATACGGTATTCCCGTCTGAGCGATCATCATAGCGTTGACAGCGGGAAAAAGCGCATAAGAGAGCGCCGCGCCCGCGATCGACGCTATTGCGACGAGCATAGAAAATTGCAATAACAGCGAACATACGAGCTGTCTCGACGTATAACCGACAGCTTTCAGCGCACCGAGACTTTTGATATTGACTTGTACGTAATTGATGATATTCGATACAATTACAACGAGCGCTATCAAAAGCACCAAAAACGCCATTACGCTCATGATGACCGAACATATGCCCTGCGATATGTACCGCGCCTGCAAAACCGTATCTAAATTATTGCTTATTACTTCAATATTGGGAAACCGTTCCGTGACCTTGCTTTTGAGCACGGCTACGTATTTCATATTTTCGCTTGCGTCGCACAGCCTTATCGAGCACAAAGTCGCACGCGCGGTGAATCCCCGCTCCTCCAGCTCGGAATATTTGTCGCGCGTAAGGATGATTTCCGTCAGCGAGCAGTTATGCGAACCCATCATTACGCTGTTGAAAAAACCGCAAACGGTGTAACTTAAGGCATTGCTCCCGATATTTATTTCGATGGTTTTGCCGACCGCTATGTCTTTCGATTTATACAGCATAGGCAAGTATACACCGCTTTGGGTATTGCCGCTCTCCGTAATTTCCGCTCTGCCCACCGAACGGTCGAGCGCGATATCCTTTTCCAAAAATACGAACCACCCGTTCATAGTCCCGCCGTTATACGGGAATGTGCCCACCGTGTGCATACAGTCGTCCAAGCGGTACTGCGCGACATTACCGTCTTTTTCGAGCGTTCGGATCAAAAATTCACGCGCTTCGCCCCTATCGTCGTCCACGGACAGCGTAACGTGTTCGGCATTGAGCTTGTCGTGGTATCTGTCGAAGTTTGCCTTATAGTCGGTAGACAGCATAAGCCAAAGATTCAATAACATAGCCGCGAGCAGAATAAGCACTACGATAGCCGCCGTTTGACCTTTGGCTTTGCGCATATTGGAGCGAGCGATAAGAAACAACTTTCCCATTCTACCACCCCATGTCTTTCAAAAACGCAGACAGTTTTTCGTGCCTTTTCGGATCGTCGTGACAATACCTGCCCAAATCACATTCGCCCAAAATAACGCCGTCTTTCAAGTACAGAATACGGTTTCCGCGTCTTGCGGAACGCATATCGTGCGTTACCATTACCACGCTCTGTCCGCCGTCGTTGAACTTTGTGAGCGTATCGAGCACATCGAGTCCCGTTTTGCTGTTCAGCGCGCCGGTAGGCTCGTCCGCAAAAAGTATTTCGGGCGAATTGACGAGTGCGCGAACGATCCCGACGCGCTGAGCTTCGCCGCCCGATATTTGCGATGGAAATTTCCTCTGAGTTTCTTCCGATATCCCGACAGCGGCAAACAGCTCTTTCGCTCTCGCGACGACTGTCTTTTTGTCTTTGCTTACGAGCAATCCCGACGAAAGAACATTGTCCATGACAGACATTCCGTCAATGAGATATATTTGCTGAAACACGAACCCGCAATGCTCGCGACGGAAAATCGCAAGCCCGTCTTGCGTCAGATCGGATATTCTCTTTTCACCGAACGTTATAGTTCCGAGCGACGGCGTATCCATGCCCGAAAGAGCATACAAAAGCGTGGACTTCCCCGCTCCGCTCGCGCCCATGATCACTGTAAAATCACCGCGATATAGCTCCAAGTCGATGTTTTTGAGCACATGCTGCTGCCTGCCGCCGTTGGAAAATGTTTTGCACAGCTTTTCTGTTTTAAGTAATATTCGCGGTTGCATAAAGACCTCCTCGCATATACGCATTTTACACCGTGCAATCCTTAACTGTCTTTAACGGATCCTTAAATATTTATTAAATCTTTGCGGCAAGCTGCAATATCACGGTCACTTTCAACCCGTGCTCGCCGTTTTCTACGTTAAGTTCACCGTGCATCTCTTTCATGAAATAGTCAGAGATATACAGCCCGAGCCCCGCGCCTTCCGTCCCCGACGAATTGCTTCCGCGCTTGAACTTATCCTTTATCGTATTCAATTCGCCATGCGGAACACCGCCGCCGAAATCTTCTATAGATATTTCTATGCACCCGCCCGTCTTTTGCGCGAGGACACGAATGTCCGTATTCGCGTATTTATACGAATTTGCGAAAATATTGTCGAATACTTGCTGCAACCTCAGCCCGTCGGCGTACACGCTGCATTTCGGCAGTTCGGGAATTACGGCGCGGTGCATGTAATCGGCATTTTCCAACATCGTCGCTATACGTTTGATTTCGATATTCACGGGCAACACGTCAAGCTGCTGCAATTCTTCGAGCGTCGCAGTAAACAGATTTGTAACGAGCGTATTTATTTGATCGGATTTTCCTATGATTTGCGCGTAACTTGCTCGGTCTTTCTCATTATTCGTTACGGCAAGACCGACTTCGGAAAGGGCTTTTATGCTCGCCACAGGCGTTTTTATATCGTGCGAAAGTTTTGCCACGAGTTCCTTTTTGCTTTGCCGTGCCCGAGCCTCGGCGATTCGCGCTTTTTTGAGTTCGGAACGCATGATATCGAAACTTTCCGTAAACGCGCCGAAAAGATTCCGTTTGTCCATTTCGAGCGGAATGTCGAGATTTCCGCACGCAATGCGTTCGGCAAAACGTTTCAGTTTTCGGAACGGTCCGACGATCGCAACATGCATAAATACGGCATACGCGACGCATATCGCGAACTGAACGACGACAGCCGCCGCCAAAACAGCGACAACAATTCGTTTTTGCGATTGCAAAGTCTTTCCGCCGTCGTTGTATATTATTACTTTTCCTACCGTTTCGCCGTCTATTTCGACGTCGAGCACCGTATCTCTGTGAATGATTGCCGCATTTATACTTTCGGACAGTCCCGAATCGGTCTTGTATATAAGAACGCCGCTCTTGTCCAAAACGACGTAATCGAGATCTGAAGTTTTTACATGTTCGCCGATAGACCGAAAATCCCTCTTGACCGATTGCATCACTTCGTTTACGGCTACCGCATCCTGCGACATATCGGGCGAAAACACCGCAAACACTATAAGAAAAATAAGCTCGACCGCAAACACAACGGCAAAGCAGATCGAAAGAACCGCTCTTTTCACTCGTTGCCTCCGACAAATTTATAACCGTCGCCCCAAACGGTGACTATGTATTTCGGCGCGTTTGGCTCTGATTCTATCGCTTCGCGTATTTTGCGCACGTGCACGTTAAGCGTGCCGTCGCCCGTAAACTTGCTTCCCCAAACTTTATCGAAAAGCTCCGATTTAGAAACGACCCTGCCCTTGTTCTCGATGAGAAAAGCAAGGAGCCTGAATTCGAGTGCGGTAAGTTTAACCGTGCGCCCGTTCACAACGACTTGTTTTGCGCCGAAGTCTACGAACAGATTTCCGTCCGAATAACAAGCGCGACCGCTGCCTGCGCAGCGCTTTAATACGGCTTTTACTTTTGCCGACAGCACGCCGAGAGAGTACGGTTTTTGAACGTAATCGTCGCCGCCGATATTGAGCGCTACGATCTTATCGTCGTCGCTTGTCCGCGCGGAAACAAACAGAATTGGAATATCGGTCGTTTCCCGCAATTCACGGCACAAATCGAATCCGCTGCCGTCGCCCAGGTTTATATCGAGCAGTATCAGCTCGGCCGTATTATACTCGAAAAACTTTCGGCACGATTGCGCGCCGTAGACCGCAAACGTACTTATCCCGAAAAGGTTGAAATACTCCGCGGTGCTGTCCGCAAGAACTTTTTCGTCGTCGACAATAAGGCAATTATATTTCATACGTCATCTCCGAATATTTATTATATCACTTCGAAACGCATAAATCTTTAAGAATTCATTAAATTTAGGCTCGCATGCAAAAAGCTCCCCGACGCTTAATCGGAGAGCTTTTTACCGCACGCAAGCACGAACAAGGTCTTACAACGAAGATCGACTCGCGGCGGCTGCTTTGAATTACTCAGGCTATAGGCTCAGCCGTCCACCTTGGACATATGCGCGATGAGGTCGAGACACTTGTTGGAATAACCCCACTCGTTGTCGTACCAAGACACGAGCTTGAAGAACGTATCGTTGAGCGCGATACCCGCTTTCTTATCGAATATAGAGGTGTGCGGATCGGTGATGAAGTCGCTCGAAACAACGTCCTCGTCGGTGTAAGCGAGAATACCTTTCATCTCGTTTTCGGATGCGCGCTTGATCTCGGCGCAGATTTCGTCGTACGTAGTGGGTTTGGCGAGTTTGCAGGTAAGGTCTACAACCGAAACGTCGAGCGTGGGGACGCGGAACGACATGCCGGTGAGTTTGCCCTTAAGCTCGGGGATAACGAGCGCGCACGCTTTTGCAGCGCCCGTAGACGACGGTATGATGTTGCCCGCAGCCGCTCTGCCGCCGCGCCAATCCTTCTTGGAAGGACCGTCAACAGTCTTTTGCGTAGCGGTCGTCGAGTGAACGGTAGTCATGAGACCTTCTACGATGCCGAACTTGTCGTTAATGACCTTCGAGAGCGGAGCCAAGCAGTTGGTCGTGCACGAAGCGTTGGAAACGACAAGCATATCTTTTTTATAGGAATCGAGGTTGACGCCGCAAACAAACGTCGGGGTCTCCTTGTCCTTTGCGGGAGCGGATATAACGACTTTTTTGGCGCCGCCTTTAAGGTGCGCGGAAGCCGCTTCGGTCGTGCAGAACACGCCCGTCGATTCTACGATATACTCTGCGCCGCAGCTCTTCCAATCGATCGCGGCGGGATCTTTCTCTTTGAAGAACGATACTTTCTTGCCGTCAACGGTGAAGTAATTTTCGCCTGCGGTCATTTTTGCATTGCATCTGCCGTGAATACTGTCGTAGCGAAGCATATACACGGCGTACGCTTCGTCGAGGAACGGATCGTTTACGCCCACGACCTCGATATCGTTGCGCGCGAGAGCGGCACGGAAAACCAGACGACCGATTCTGCCGAAACCGTTGATACCTACTTTAATTACCTTTGCCATACAAAACCTCCATTTTGTTGTATGTGTTTATTATATCATTTCTTTATCCTTTCGTCAAGGACTTTGCGCGACTAACTCGAACGCCGATACGTTATTCGCCGTCCGCAGTGCCGCCGTCTTTTGCTTCGCCGTCTTTTTCGCTCGGCACGAACGCCGCTTTCGGCGACATTCTGTTGCCGAGAATAAAGTCGCGCAGTTCGCCGAGGCTCTGCCCCGTTTTGAACGCATTCTTGACGATGAGCACTCGCTGTTTTCCGAAGTATAACAAAAGACAGTCTTTGCGTGTTTTTACCGCCGTTATATCGCCGAGCGGAATGGTTATATCGCTCTGCCCTTCGGTCGCTATCTTAACGCAACGTTCATCGACGGTCACTTTTCGCACAACGTCGTCGTACGTTTCCAAAATGCTCGCCACAAAGTTTTTGGGCGCAACCGCCATGAGTACCGAACATACCAAAAGTATCCCGCCGAATACGGCGAGTATGATCCCGCATATCATCAGCTCGATACGCGGACGCATTACGGCGGCGAGGATTCCCACGCCTATACCGACGAGCGACACCGTAAGATACGGCACGAAGTACCGCCACATGATGCTCTTGTTTACGGCTTTCATATCGCCGTCGGTGATTTTATATTCGAATTCGTACATATAACTTACTATTTGAGATTTTCGGGATTGAGACATTCGAGCTCGGGCAGAACGAACCTGCCGTTTTCGCGAATGAGCACACCGTCGAAGTAGATCTTACCGCCGCCCGTTTCGGGAGTCTGACGGAGAACCAAATCCCAATGCACCGCGGAAATATTGCCGTTGTACGCGTCGTCATAGCAGCATCCGGGCGTAAAGTGGATAGACCCGGCTATTTTTTCGTCGAACAGAATATCGCCGATAGCGTCCGTTATGAACGGGTTTACGCCGATAGCGAACTCGCCTACGTATTTGGCGCCGTCGTCCGTATCGAATATTGCTGTCGATTTTTCGCTGTTGGAACTTTCGGACTTGACTATCTTTCCGTTCTCGAACGTCAGCTTTACCCAATCGAACTTCGTGCCGTTGTATACCGTGGGCGTGTTGTAAGTGATAACGCCGTTGACCGAATCTTTAACGGGCGCGGTGTATATTTCGCCGTCGGGGATGTTCATGCGCCCCGAGCACTTGACGGCGGGTATGCCTTTTATGGAGAACGTCAGATCGGTGTCTTTTGCGACGATCCTGACTTTATCGGTTTTTTCCATAAGTTTTTTAAGCGGCGTCATTGCTTTGTCCATCTTCGAATAATCGAGATTGCAGACGTTGAAATAATGATCTTCGAAGGCTTCCGTCGAAACGCCAGCAAGCTGAGCCATGGACGGAGACGGATAGCGCAACACCGTCCAACGCGTTTTCTTGACGCGTATCTCGTGATGAACGGGGTGCGAATAAATGCTCATATATTTTGCCATGCGGTCGTCGGGGACAATCGTATTTTCGTACGCATTGTTGCCGCCGCGCAGTCCGATGTAGCAATCCATATTGCTCATTACCTCGGCGTCGAGTTTGCTCCACAGTTTGAGCTGTTCGTCGCTCGCGCCCTTAAGGAGTTCCGCGCGCACTCGCGTGTCTATATTGGTGACAAACGCCTGCGCGCCCGCTTCGAACACGGCTTTGACAAGTTCGGTCACGAGCGGATACGGCACGTCGAACGCTTCGATAAGCACCTTGTCGCCCTTTTTGGCGGCAATGGAGTAATTAACGAGATTGTGCGCAAGTTTTACTATTCTTTCGTCTTTCATAACAGCCTCCGCAACTTATTATAAAACCTTTATATAAAAATGTCAAACGAATGTTCGACGTTTCGCCGCCGTAAGTCCGCGCGAAAAAAATAAAAACATTTTCGAAAACAGTAGTCAAATCGTTACGGATATGGTATAATGGTAAAAATGTTTTATGGAGGTAAAACACTATGCCTTTAGTAACCACCAAGGATATGTTCGCCAAAGCATATGAAGGCGGATACGCCATAGGCGCGTTCAACGTCAACAACATGGAGACTATCCAAGGTATCGTAGAAGCCGGCAAGCTCGAAAAAGCTCCTTTGATCTTACAGGTTTCTTCCAGCGCACGCAAATACGCAAACCCCAAATACCTTACGAAAATGGTTCAAGCGGCAGTCGAAGACTCGGGTCTTCCCATCGCGCTTCACCTCGACCACGGCGATTCGTACGACCTTTGCGTCGATTCGATCAAAGATGGCTTCACTTCCGTAATGATCGACGCGTCGGCTCATCCGCTTGCCGAAAACATCAAGATCACTTCGCAGGTCGTCAAGTACGCGCACGATCACGGCGCCGTCGTCGAAGCCGAGCTCGGCAGACTCGCGGGCGTAGAGGATAACGTAAAAGTATCCGAATCGGACGCGCTCTATACCGATCCCGAAGAAGCCGCCGAATTCGTAGCCAAAACGGGCGTCGACTCGCTCGCCATAGCTATAGGTACCAGCCACGGCGCGTTTAAGTTCAAAGGCGAAGCCAAGCTCCGTTTCGATATCCTCGAGCAGGTCGCAAAGTTGCTGCCCAAGTTCCCCATCGTTCTCCACGGCGCAAGCTCGGTTCTTCCCGACTACGTAAAAATGGTCAACGACTACGGCGGAACGATGCCCGGCGCAAAAGGGATTCCCGAAGACATGCTGCGCAAAGCGTCGTCCATGGCGGTATGCAAGATCAACGTGGATTCCGATCTTCGCCTCGCCTTCACCGCCGCCGTCAGAAAGCATTTCGCCGAAAGCCCCGCGCACTTCGACCCCCGCCAATATCTCGGCGACGGCAGAGCGCTCGTAACCGAATGTGTGCGTCACAAACTCGTCCACGTCCTCGGTTGCGCAGGCAAAGCGTAAACGCAAATCACATACAAAAACAAAATACAGCGTAAGACAGCTTGCGCTGTATTTTTTATGCTTAACATCTAAAACGGATAGGCTTCGAGCATAACATTTAACGGCACGATCGAGCCGTGTAGCGCTATTGAAAAGATAGTTATTGTAACAATAATACGGGCGGATACTCAATTCATTGCACGGACTGAGATATAGCCGAAAGCCGATCTGCCGAAAACAATGTCAAAGCGTCGGAAAATCGAAAATTGTCCAAAGAGCAAACGTCCTTACCCCATCGCAACGTTTGCCGTACTGCGGCAATAAGCCGAATAATCAAAAACCCGACAAATTTCGCGGTCGAAGCTCGGTTCGGTTTGAAAATTCGTTGGGTTTTTCTTTTTGAAATTATTTTTGAAATTTTTTATGAAAGTCGCCGTGCGAGCGCGATACGGCACGAGAAAATCGGCTGTAAAATTTTTCCGTCGGATCACTTACCCACTATCATAGCGGTATTGTAAAGCTCGGTATCGAACACCTTTTTCATTGCGCAGCCCTCGACTATATCCATGTCGTAGAACTTATGATTCTTTATGCCGACGATGCGGTTGCCGATACCCTTTTCGAGAAGTTTGACTGCATGAACGCCGAAGCATGTTCCGAGATATCTGTCGCGGCACGACGGGCTGCCGCCGCGCTGAACGTGGCCGAGGCGCGTGGATTTGATCACCATGTCCGTTCTTTTGGACAGCTCCGTCTTGAGATCGTCCGCATGTCCCGCGCCTTCGGCAAGCACGATTATTCCGCTTGTCTTGCCGTGCGCCTGCCCGCCGCCGAGAATGTCTACTATCTCGTCGGTAGTAAGCTTATGCTCGGGCACGATAATTACTTCCGCGCCGCCGCAAAGCCCGCAGTATAGCGCGAGATCGCCGCAGTTTCTGCCCATAACTTCGATTATCGAAACGCGCTCGTGCGAGCTCATCGTATCGCGTATTTTGTTTATCGCGTCGAGGATCGTGTTGCACGCGGTATCGAAGCCGAGCGTGTAATCGGTGTATGCGAGGTCGTTGTCTATCGTGCCGGGAATACCTATAGACGGATAGCCGTGATCGGTCAGAGCTTTCGCGCCCATAAACGAACCGTCGCCGCCGATGACGATAACGCCCTCGACTCCGCGAGCGCGCAGATTCTTTATGGCTTGCTTCTGCCCCGCTTCGGTCTTGAACTCGGGGCAACGCGCCGTCTTTAAGATAGTACCGCCGCGATGAATTATATCCGAAACGGAACGCATATTCATCGGCACGAATAAGTCGTCTATAAGCCCCTGAAGTCCGCGTTCGACGCCCATGACTTCCATGCCCACGCCTATCCCGTAACGCACTACCGCGCGGATCGCCGCATTCATGCCGGGGGCGTCGCCGCCGCTCGTAAGTACCGCTATCTTCTTCATAATGAAACTCCTCGTTTTCTATACGTCTTTTCTATATGTAAACGCGCGCCGCGATATACACGCGCGGCAAAACGCCGTTTGCCGATATTATAACACACGGCATAAAAAAAATAAAGCGGTTTATAACAAATTTTCGCCCGAATATTATCTAATTGGTTTTTACGTTCGCCTCGCCGAGAAGCGCGCACAACTCGCTCTCCGACAGTTTTTCGACCGAAAACTTGTTGCCAAGCCTGTACAGTTTGCCGTCGTCGGTATTCTTAACGTATATATAGTCGTTGCCGGGATAAGCATACATGATCTCGCGCACTTCCTCCAAAAGCCGTTCGTTTTTGAGCGAGAAATAGCAGCAAAGTTTACGCGAATTTGCGTCCGATGCGTCGAATGGTTTTATGTCGTCTACGAATATCGAAAGACCGTTGTCGCCCTGCTTTACCGTGCCCGTAACCGCTACGACCGAATCTTTTACCCACAGCGGACGAAGTTTTTCGTACGTCTTGTTAAAAGCCACAAGCTCCACCGTTCCGTAAAGATCTTCGATGATAGCGGTGCCCATCGGATTGCCTTTTTTGGTCATTTTGTTTACTGTGGACGTTATTATTCCGCCGAAAGTTATTTTTGCGTCGTTTTCGGGACACTCGTCCGATTCGGGATTAAGCATCGACGTATTGTATCTGAACTGTTTGAGCTTGTCGATATACGCCGACAGCGGATGACCGGAAAGATACACGCCCGCGACTTCCTTTTCTTTCTGATACTTTACATTGGGCGGATATTCGTCCATATCGGGATATACGAACTCCGTTTTAATCTCGGGCGCGAGATCGAAGAAAGACATCTGTCCGCGCATGCGCGCTTCCCTGTCTTTTGCCACTCTGTCCATTACCGCCGAATAGCTTGCTATGAGCACCGAACGCTTCATGCCGAAGCAATCGAACGCGCCCGCATAAATAAGCGTTTCTATCATTCTGCGGTTTATAAGGCTTTTGCCCGTTTCGGGATCTTCCATGCGCGAAACAAACTCGTAAAAATCCTTGTATTCGCCGTTTCTCTCGCGTTCTTCGACAATGCCGTTAATGATCGGCACGCCTATGCCTTTCAGCGCGCCCATGCCGATGCGCACGCAGCCGTCCTCAACCGTATACTCGGCGGCTGACTTGTTTATGCTCGGCGGCAGCACGTTTATTTTCGCTTCTTTTATGACCGAAAGATAATGCGTAAGCTCGTCGCTCTTGGTGATACGGTTATTGAGCACCGCCGTGAAATACTCGACGGGATAATACCGTTTTAAGTACGCCGTTTGGTAAGTTACATGCGCATACGCCGCGGCGTGCGACTTGTTGAACCCGTAACTCGCAAACTTGATGAGCATGTCGTAAATTTCGTTGGCGGTTTTTTCGGGCACGCCGTTAGCGACCGCGCCCATTATTTTGTTGCCCGTCTTTTTGTCTACGCCGCCGCCGATAAAAACTTTGCGCTCGGCTTCCATCGCCGCGAGCTTCTTTTTGCTCATCATTCGGCGGATGTTGTCCGAGCCGCCCATGGAATATCCTGCAAGCGCGCGCACGATCTCCATGACCTGTTCCTGATAAATGATTATGCCGTACGTGACTTTGAGTATAGGCTCGCACAGCTTATGCATATAGTCGATCTCGTCGGGGTGGTATCTGTTGTAGATATACTGCGGAATGGAATCCATCGGACCGGGACGGTACAGCGATATTCCCGCTATGATCTCTTCGAGCGTGGTCGGTTTAAGCTCGCGCATAAATCCTTTCATGCCGCCCGATTCGAGCTGGAACACCGCGTCCGTATCACCCGAAGCGATAAGCTCGTATACCTTGGGATCTTCGTATCCGACCTTTACGAAATCGATATCCTTGCCTTGCGATTTCTTTACGTAATCAAGCGCCTTTTTTATATCGGTGAGCGTCGTCAGCCCCAAAAAGTCCATTTTGAGAAGCCCGAGCTCCTCGTCCACGATCATGTCGTACTGCGTGACTATAACGTCTTCGTTTGTTCTCGACAGCGGCACGTGATCGGCAATCGGATCGCGGCAGATGATCACGCCCGCGGCATGCATGCCGATCTGACGCGGCATGCCCTCGATCTTTTCCGCCATATCGAGTATGCGCCGAGCGCTCGGGTCGTTCTTGTAAAGCTCCATCATTTCGGGCACGCCGGCAACATTTTCATCGCGTCCCAACAGCTGTTTTATATGCAGTTTTTCCGCGCCGCGCGGAATCATTTTGGTTATATTGTTCGCCTCGGCAAACGGAAGGTTGAACACGCGCCCGACGTC
Organism: uncultured Christensenellaceae bacterium; assembly: GCA_910587455.1. Taxonomy (GTDB): domain Bacteria; phylum Bacillota; class Clostridia; order Christensenellales; family Pumilibacteraceae; genus Anaerocaecibacter. The sequence continues at coordinate 74,756 of CAJULK010000010.1, forward strand.
TTTGATCGCCGCCTTGGTCGCCATTGTGCCGAACGTCGCGATCTGCGAAACGTTGGGCGCGCCGTATTTTCTCACGACGTAGTCTATTACCTCACCGCGGCGGTCTACGCAGAAGTCAACGTCGAAGTCGGGATTGCTTACACGTTCGGGGTTGAGAAAACGCTCGAAAATGAGTGAGTATTTGAGCGGATCGATCTTAGTAATGCCTATAGCGTACGCGACTATACTTCCCGCACCGCTTCCGCGCCCGGGTCCTACGGGAATCCCCTGACTTTCGGCGTAATGTATAAAATCCCACACGACGAGGAAGTAGTCCACGAATTTCAGATTGATCACAATGCCCAGCTCGTATTCGGCGCGCTCCTTGATCTCGTCGGTTATTTCGCCGTAACGGAGTCTCAGCCCGTCGTAAGTGAGCTTACGCAAAAACTGTTCGCCCGTCATATTGTCCGGCGGCACGTACGACGGCAGAAGCGGTTCTTTGCGTATAAAATAAGGATCGCATTTTTCTGCTATCTCCATAGTCGTATCGAGCGCTTCTTCCATGTTAGGCAGCGCCGCTCTCATCTCGTCGTACGTTTTCAAGTAGAACTCGTTTGTCGGAAAATATTTGTCTTCCGAAATATCGCCGCTTATCTGATCTTCCTCGTCGTCGAGACTGTCCTCGAGCGTCGAATGAAACGAAATCGCCATCAGCACTTTTTGCATTTTGGAATCGCTCTTGGTCAGATAGTGCGCGTCGTTGGTGGCTACGGTCTTTACGCCGTTGTCTTTTGCCACGCGTATCAAAAGCGGCAGAACGCGCTTTTGATCTGCGATATTGTGATTCTGTATCTCGATATAAAAATCGTCGCCGAAAACTTCCTTAAACCGCTTGACCCATAAATCGGCGGCGGCATAATCGTTTTTCAAAAGCGCCTGCGGAATAACGCCCGCTATACACGCCGAAAGCACGATAAGCCCCTCGCTGTGCGCTTTTATGCACTCGAAATCCACGCGCGGCTTATAATACATGCCGTCGGTATAGCCCAGCGATACTATCTTTATAAGATTATGATAACCCGCCTCGTTTTTGGCGAGCAAAACCAAGTGATTGAGTTTGGGCGGCGCGCCGTTCGCGCCCTTTTCCTTGACGCGCATATCGTCCGTCATGTACACTTCGCAACCGACTATGGGCTTGACCTTAAACGGACGGCGTTCTTTCATGAACGTGAGAAAATCGGCGTCTTTGTCCGTGTACTTGACCGCCGCTTTCAAAAACTCTATCGTGCCGTACATGTTCCCGTGATCGGTCATGGCGACTGCGGGTATACCCAGCTCGTCGCAGAGCGCGAAAACCTTGTCCGTTCTCACCGCTCCGTCGAGAAGCGAAAATTCCGTATGTACGTGCAAATGCGCAAACTGTTTCATTTTGTTCCTTTATCCGCGGCTTCCGTGCCGACTTTCGACAGCCGCCGCGCGATCTCTTCGATTTTGTCGTATCTGTGTTTGAGTCCTGATTTGGATATCCCAAGCTCGTAAGCGAGCTTCGCAAGCGGAACGTCGGGCGAATTTATGCGAGCTTCCGCAGCTTCCAAAAGTTTGGGCGGGAGCGTATCCAAGCCCTGTTTCGCCGATATTATTTCTATTGCTTCGGCTACTCCAACGGCGGCGTTTGCCGTCCGCGTCATGTTGGCGAGATCGCAGTTGTTACGCCTGTTTACCGAACTTTTTACGGACAGCGCCACGACCGCTTCGTTAAGTTCCAACACCGCTTTTTCCGCGCCGATGAGCGCAAGCCCGTCGCTGACTCCCTCGCTGTCTTTAACGTACACAACATACTTTTCCGAACTGCGAGTGCGCTCTTTCGTCCTGTTTGAGACTATTCCGTTGCGCATAAGAAGCCGTGTAAAATCGTTGGCATAGCCTTCGTTCGTGAACGAAAATTCGAGATGGTACCCGCTTCGCCTTTCCGCTCGCGCGTCCTCGGCGCTCGGCACCGACAGGCTTCCGCAGCCGAGAAACACACCGCGGACATAATACGGAGCATTGTTTTCGAACTTTTGTGGCACTGCGTCGAGCGCCATGCTGCCGTCGTCTGTCATTATGCCGAGCGCAGTCAAAAGCCGTACCGCGTCTGCAAACACGGGCAGCTCGTCGTCGTCCGACCGCGACGACACCTTGAATTCGTCCATTATGCAATCGCTTATATACCGACGCACAAAATCCACTGCGCAATCGAATCCGAGCGACATATCCTTTTCGCGCGGACGGCGTTCGAGCGAAAACGTAACGCGCAAAAATCCCGACAGCAATGCGAGCCTGTCGTCGCCTTTTACGCGCTTTGCGGTAAGCTCGCGCTTCACGTCCGATCCGTTTATGTTAGACATCGGCACCATCCTCTCCGACGTTCGTTCGGGCACGATCGACCGCGCGCGCGTAATTGCCCGAACGGAAATTCGGCAGCTTGTCCCAATTGGCTATCTGCGCATAAGGGATGTGCAAACGCTCTATCACGTCGAGCGCGTTTTTCAGATCGCCGACGCGCTCGGGAGAATGTGCGTCCGAATTGCAAATGAATTCAACGCCGTCCGCCGTCATCTTTTCGAGTTCCGCATCGGAAAGACTCAAGTGCTTGCAGTTTATCTCTATATACGTGCCCTTAGACTTCGCGTACCGCGCCACTTCCACTGCGTCGGCGGTTATGTCGCGGTTGAGATGTCCTATAAAATCAAGCTCGTAATTGTCGATAAGTTTCAGATACGCGTCGGTGTTGGCGGCTATGAGTTTTGCTTTCGGCTTGCGCGTCAGCCAATTTTTGAGCTGAAAAGAAAACTGTTGCGCAAACGAATCGGCAAATACCGCTTTATGAAATCCGCCCTGAATGATATCGAGCATATCTATATCGCATTGTTTTAAGTCGAGCGTGCCGCGAAACGAATTGAAGTTGTTTTCTATACCGGCAAGCACGAGCACGCCCGTCTCCGCCGTCGCCGCCGCGCAGTCGCGTCTCAGCTTGGGGAGCTGTCTGCGCTTGATCGAAAAAATCGCGTGTTTAAGCCCGTGGTCGGTTATCGCTATCTGCTTCAATCCGCGAGCGGCGGCGGCACGCGCGTTGTCCGCCACGCTGCCTTTGCCGTGCGAATATGTCGTATGCGTATGGTAATCGCCCCAAAAAGCCATCAGTCGAATTCTCCGATGTATTCAATTTCCTCGTGCGCTTCTATGCCTATTCCGAGCAGCGCCGTCTTTGCCGTAAGTATAAGTTCGCGCACGTCGCTCGCCGTCGCGCCGCCCGTGTTGACTATAATGTTCGCATGTTTGCGCGATATCTCCGCGCCGCCTATGCGCAGTCCCTTCAATCCCAAACTTTCGATAAGCGCGCCGACGGACATTCCGACGGGATTTTTGAACACCGACCCGGCGCTTCTGCCATGCGGCTGCTTTTTCGCGCGTTCCGCGCGGTAACGGGCGCACAGCGCTTCTATCTCCGCACGGTTTCCGCGTTTCAGCGCCAAAGTTGCGCAAATCACGGTATCTCCGTCGCCGATGCTGCTCGTTCTGTACCCCAATCCGAGTTCGTCCGCACCGAGCGTCACCAAATTGCCGTCGCGCAGCACGTCCGCGCAGACGAGAACGTCGGAAAAGCTCGAACCGAATGCGCCCGCATTCATCTTGACCGCACCGCCTACCGAGCCGGGTATTCCGACGGCGAATTCGAGCCCCGTAAGTCCGAGCTCGGCTGCCGAGCGGCAGAGCTTTGCGAGAGACATACCCGACCCGGCCGTAACCGCGCAACCCGAAACGTCTATACCCTCGTAACGGTTTATCAATACAGTGCCGTCATACCCCCGATCGGAAACGAGTACGTTAGACCCTCTTCCGAGCACTGCCGCACCCGGCGCACAGTACAATAGCGTTTTAAGATCGTGCGCCACGATCAAGTTCTTCGCTTTGCCGCCTATGCCGAATGTGGTGTAATAGCACAGTTTGTCACTCATATAGTTTACTCCGTTTGCGAATTTTTTTCAATCGTTTAGAGTAACAATTCGGAAATTTTCCGTATTTGCCTGCCGTTTGCGCAGAATTTGTCGTAAAACATTGCAAATCCCGTTCTTTTGTGTTATACTGTACGTTATATGGAATTGTTTGAAGCCAACATAATACTTCGAACGGTAAAATCCGTAATGTCGGCGGACGGGCTTAAACTTACGTCGGCGGCGGAAACGGACGCGCTATTGATGCTTTTGGACAGACTCGAACCCGAAAAATATCTCGCGCCCAAAATCAAGCACGCAAAAAGTCTTTCCAAAAACTCGACCGCGTTCAAACGCGCGCAGACGAACATAGCGTTTTTCCGTGCCATAATCGCATTGAAGAACGGCATACCCGATCCCGTCACGGCGCTTTCGATTATGCTTTTGCATAAATCCGTATTCGGCGATCTCGACCCCGATGCGGGCAAGCCGCGTGCGAAAAGCGCGTTGACGGACGGAAGCGCGCACACCGACCCCAAATACATATCGGGATCGCTCAAATCCATAGTCGCCAAAATGAACGACATAGACGGCGCGCCGGATACAAGCAAGGAAGATTTTGCGGGCTATCTCTCTCATTATATGCGCGAATTTATAATACTGCACCCGTTCGAGTTCGGCTCGGAACTTTGCCTGCGCATATTCGCCGTGCTTTTCGGCAAACTGAAAGGGTTTTCCCTGTGCTACTACCGATCGCCCGCTTCCGTCATAAAACAGGCGGAAAAAGCGGCGCTCGAAGCGGACGACGTTACTCCGCTTTTCAAACTGTTTCTCAACTGTCTGTCATACGAGCGCGCGTCTACGCCTCAGAGCAAAATGATGTTGCCGCCCAAAACGAGACGCGAACTCGATCGCGACATAAAACGTCCCGAGCGCAGCGCCGCAGACTCCAAGCCCAAGCAACAGCAACATGCCCCCGCCGCAAAGGAATCGCAAAAATCTGCGGAGGACAGGCTTAGGCGCGCGGTGCGGCTGCAACAAAAAATATCCAAACTGAACGAACAGCTCACCGAACTGATACAGCCGCTCGAAAAACAGTCGAGTGACAAAAACAACCGATAAGGACGCAACAATGATCGATATAATAGCGAACGCGACAAGCGGAAAAGGCAACGGCAAAAAATGTCTCACCGCCGCGGTTTCGTATCTCGACGAACGCTCTATACCGTACGCCGTTCACGAAACATATGCAGTCGGCCACGCTCGGGCGCTTGCCGAACGGCTGTGCGCAAGCGGCGCCGACACGATAGTCGCACTCGGCGGCGACGGAACGTTCCACGAAGTGCTCAACGGCATCGACTTCGACAAAGCCAGACTCGGGCTTATACCGGCGGGACGCGGCAACGATTTTGCGATAGGCACGAAAACCGCCGACCTCGATCCCGTCCGCGCAATAGCCGACATAGTGCGCGGCGAGCCGCGCGAACTCGATTACATTCGCGTGGCGGATAAGCGTTGTCTCAACGTAGTCGGAACGGGTTTGGACGTGGAAGTTTTGCTCAAAACGGCAAAGAGCCGCAACAAACTGTCGTACGTTGCGTCGCTGTTCCGCTGTCTTTTGAAATTCAAACCGTATCACGTAGTCGTCGAAGCTGACGGCGAAACAAAAGAATACGACTGCATAATGGTGGGCGTATGCAACGGCTCGCAGATAGGCGGAGGCATACGGCTCGCCCCGACGGCCGTCGCCGACGACGGTAAGCTCGACGTGATAATCATGGAAAAGCCCAAGCATGTTTCGACGGTGCTCGTTATGCCCAAGTTCGTCAAAGGCAAACATATGGGCAAGCCTTACACGCACCACATTGTTTGCGAGAGCGTAAAAGTCACCACTCCGGCAAAACTTCAACTCGACGGCGAAATATACGAGCTCGACTTCGACGCGAGCATTGTTAAAAACGGCGTTAAGACATTCGGCCGTTCGGGCACAGACAAATAATATATATAGATCGACATAAAAAATCGGGCGTTGCCCTTGCGGTACACGTCCGATTTTATTTCGACGATTTTGTTTTCCGTCACATCTCGACTATGGCACGTGATTTTTCCATTAAACATTTCGCTTCTTTCGCTTTCGTAGCGTCATACTCTGTCTTTCTTGCGCTATAAAGAGCATACGCTTTTTTGTACTTCCCATTTTTCGAAGCGCCTACGGAAATAAGTATTATTCCGACGGTTATCATCAAAACGCCTATGACCACTGACGGTATTGCGAAACCTCCTCCGAACATATCGCCTATTAAGCCGATACCGCAGCCCAACGGCAAAGCGCAAAAAACCAAAAGCAGAGCGCCGATCACAAAATACGCGGGCGACGCCTTTGAAAGCGACGGCTTGGACGGTTCTTCGTCTATAAGCTTGTCGTATTTTATTTCCATTTCCGTCACCTCTTTATACCATGCGCTGCTCTTCTCTCGGGAAAATGTCAGCATATTAAAAGTTTTGTAAGAATAACTTGTTTCTTCCTGACATCTTTGATTGCTGATTAGCTCCCACCCAAACGCTTCGTATTTGCGTATCGTTTCGTTAACGATACCGTCATCGGGATAACATTGCGTAGTCGTTGTTTCTTTTGCCATGATATTCTCCTGATCGTAATATTTACTAATATTTTAGTATATACTGCATTATACATGATATATTGGTATGTCAAGCAAAAACAAGTAAAAATGTAGTAAAATTCTAAAATGCAGAAAAATATTGCTACAAACAGAATCAAAAGCCTGCGAGAAGACCGCGATCTGCGACAAATAGACGTTGCGGTCAAAACAGGTATAGATCAGCGGTCGCTGTCCAACTACGAAACGGGCAAAACAAATCCGGACAGCTATGCCATAATCAAGTTAGCCGAATTTTTCGAAGTGTCGTGCGATTATTTATTGGGCGTAACGGATACGAATTTACGCACTCAAAAAGCCGTTATCGACGAACTCGAATCCATCGAAAAACGGCTTGATGCCATAAAAAGGTATTTGACTCAAATGTGACCTGTCTATTCGTTGCCGCCTAAGCGCGCGCCGCTATTTCTTATAATTTCCGCGAAGCCGTTCGTTGAGCTCGTCCACAGCACTGAACCCGAGATCGTTGAGTCTGTGCGTTCTTGCGGCGGCTTCGAGTATGACCGCAAGATTTCGGCCCGGCTTTACGGGTATGACGTGAAGCGGTTTTTTTATGCCGAGGATCGAATAACTTTCTTCCGGCTCGCCGAGTCTGTCGTACGTGGCTTTATCGTCCCACGCTTCGAGCTTGACTATCATATCGACCGACTTTACGAGCTGCACCGCGCCCGCGCCGTACATCGCTTTGACGTCGATTATGCCGATACCTCGGACTTCCATGAAGTATCTTATCACCTCGGGGCTAGTGCCGTCGAGCCTGTCGCCTATACGTGTTATCGTAACGGCGTCGTCGGCTACGAGTCTGTGCCCGCGTTCGATAAGAGACAGCGCCGTTTCGCTTTTACCTATCCCCGATTCGCCGAGGAGAAGCACGCCCACGCCGTAAAGATCCATCAAAACGGCGTGTATCGTACACGACGGCGCAAGCAGCTCGTTGAGATACAGCGAAAGATTGTTTACGAACATCGTCGTGCGGTGCTTTGACGAAAATACGACGCGGTTGTACTTTTGCGCAGCCAGCAACAGCTCGCTGCACGGCTGAAGCACCGAAGTGAGTATAAGACAGGGGATCGGCTGTTTCAAAAACGTTTCGCACGCAGTCTTTCGCGCCTGATGCGTCATTTGCAAAAGGTACGTCATCTCCATCTCGCCCATTACCTGAACGCGCTCCGCCGAAAAATGCTTATAATATCCGGCGAGCTGAAGTCCGGGTCGGCTGACGTTAAACGTGCTGAAATGGATACGCTTGTTGTCGCCTCTGTACACGAGATCGAGCTCCATGCGCCGCGCAAACTCCTCTATATCCACGTCCTTTTCGGTTTCCTCTATTTCGGGACCGTCGAACTCGCAATAGCGCGCATGATTGATCATACGTTCGGTCTTTTCGTCCGCCGTACGGTTTGCTTCGACTTTTTCGGTATTCGCTGCGCGTTCGGTTATTTCCGCTTCCGAGACTTCGTTGGTTTTCTTTTTAGGCATAATTTTTTTCTCCTCGGCGTTCCTCGCCTTCCGTTTGAGCCGACTCCGCTCCGTTCAGTATGATTCTTTCCATAATATCGGCGAAACCGTCGGCGTTATTGTCGGGCGCCACGATATCGGCATACAGCTTGACCGCTTCTCGAGCGTTTCCCATTGCAACGCCGAGCCCTGCGGCTTTGAGCATGGAAACGTCGTTAAAGCTGTCGCCGAAAGCCGCCGTTTCCGACATTTTTATTCCGTACGCCGCCGCTATCTTCGAAAGCGCGCGCCCCTTATCGACGCTCGCCGAAAAACATTCTATCATCGTAGGCACGAAGTCCTCGTTCGGCTCGCGCACTACGGCGAGCAGCGGAGCCGTGGACTGTATAAAGTTGAGCGTCGGGAACTCGGCTGTCAGCCGCGCGTTCACATCCGCGACTTTGCGCTCGTCGATTATGAGCAGTACTTTGAGCACAGTGTCCGACGTTTTAACAACGTATTCCGAAAGATCGCCCACAACCGTCGCCGAACAGCCGACAGCCTCGCAATACTTGCGCGTAGAATAGGTTTCTTTTTCTATTTTCAGTCCGTCCGCATAAACTTGCATAAATTTACAGTACGGTGCGGCAGACTTCAAAAGCACCGCCGCGGTCTCGCCGTCTATTCCCACCGTTTCTTCCGCTGCGAGCGTAACCGAATCGACCGTAGCGCAACCTATATTACATACGAGTTTTACGGGATGTTCGTCAAGTCCGAGCGCTTTTGCATACGGCGCGACGCCCTCTGCGGACCTACCCGTAGCGAGCGTAAATATCCCGCCTGCGGCGCGGTATTTTTGTATAGCCGCGAGATTTCTCGGGGAAATTTCGAGTTTGTCGTTTAGAAGAGTGCCGTCCATATCCGACGCAACGAGTTTGTATTTGAGTGTTGTCAACTTCGTATCCTCTGTTTCGGGATGATAGTATGAGTAAATGCTGCGCGCCGTCTTTTTCGTTATTCCCGCTTTTGCGGCTATCTCGTCAGCCGAAGCGCACACGATAGAGCGTGTATTGAACACCTCGAGCACCTTTTTGACGGTAGCCGCGCCGACGCCCGCTACGGATTTCAGTTCGCTCTCGTACCGCTTTGATCTCAGCGAACGGTGATAAAGCACGGCAAACCTATGCGCCTCGTCGCGAACGCGCTGCAAAAGCCTCAGCGCATAATCGTCGCGCTTCAGCTTGACAGGGACCGGATCGCCGCGAAGATACAGCTCTTCGTCGCGCTTGGCAAGACCGATCATCGGCACGGAAACGCCGGCGTCGTCCGCCGCGCGCGAAGCGAACTCCACCTGCTCGAGACCGCCGTCTATCACAATAAGATCGGGCAATTCGTTGAATCCCGCGTCGCCGTTTTTGTAATGCACAAGTCTGCGCGTAAGCGTTTCATACATCGAACGGAAATCGTCCGAGCCCTCTACCGTTCGGATCCTGTAACGGCGGTATTGCGATTTGTCCGCCTTTCCGTCTATAAATACCACGCCCGACGCCACCTTGTCCGTGCCCGAAATATTGGAAATATCGTAACATTCTATTCGCCGCGCGCTCGCAAGCCCGAACAGTGTTTTGAGCCGCTCGCACGCGCCCAGCGTCATATCTTCGTCGCGTTTGGCTCTGTCCGCGCTTTTTAGAAGGTAATCCGAACAGTTGCGCGCCGCAGTATCGAGCAATTTCTTGCGCAAACCTTTTTGCGGAAAAGTGATCGCTACACGCTTCGAAAATACGGACGTAAAATATTCGGCAAGCGCCGAAGTGTCGCGCTCCGCCTGCAAACATATTTCGTCGGGCAGTTCGTTTGTCATCGAATAATACTGCGGCAAAAACGTGGTCATATCTCCGTCGAACATCTGCGGCTCGTTTATGACGTAGTTTTTGACGCCCATCATTTTCCCGCCGCGCACGATACACACGCTCACCGCGCCGTATATGCCGTTGTCGGTATAATAGAACGCGTCGATATTCAAAACGTTGCCGAGTTCCCCCACGACTTTGCTCTTAAGATTGTCGAGCACGCGCAACTGATTCCTGAACGAAATAGCGCGCTCGAAATTCTCTTTCCGTGCGGCTTCGGTCATCTTTTGCGTTAAAACGTCCGAAATATCGTCGTTACCGCCCGAAAGGAAAGACGCCGCCGCATTTACCGACCGCATATATTCGTCCCTGTCGCACATGCCGCAGCACGGCGCAAGACAAAGATCTATATCGTGGTTCAGGCACGGACGGGCACGTTTCGCAAGTTTTCCCGAGCATGTGCGCAAGCGGTAAACGGACTGCAATATGGCTATTACGTCGCGCACCGAAACGCCGATAAACGGTCCGAAATACCGCGCACCGTCGCGCTTCACTTTGCGCGTGACTTCTACCGTCGGATACTCCGCACGCATATCTATTCGGATATACGGGCTAGTCTTGTCGTCTTTAAGCAGTATGTTGTAGTGCGGTTTATACTTTTTTATCAGATTGTTTTCAAGCGCGAGCGCGTCCTTTTCGGTGCGCGTTATTATATAATCGAAGTCGGCGATGTTGTCTACCATCGCCTGAACCTTGACGGGCTTTTCGGTGTTTCTGAAATACTGCCGCACGCGGTTTTTCAGCACCACGGCTTTGCCGACGTATATGACTTTGCCGGCGGCGTCGCGCATTATATAGACCCCGGGCGTGTCGGGAAGATCTTTCAGCTTTTCCGCTATAGTCATGCTTCCGCCCTCCCCGCTCCCGCTTTCGGCTCGGCGCGAAATGAAAATTCGCAGCCGCAAAAATTCTGTCTGTAGATACCGAGTGCGCGCGACAGCGCAGTCGATCTTGCAAACCCGTCCCGTTTTTTGAAATCGCGCGCAAGCATCGGGGCGCCGAAATCGAATCCGCCGCCTATATCGAATATCGCTTTCGCGTTCTTATGCGGGCTTACGGTAAGCGTCGTGGAATACATATCGAACCCGTTTTCATCGGCATATTTTGCGGCGTTCTCCAGCCTGTCGCGGAAGCACAGCCCGCACCTTGCTCCGCCCTCGCGCTCGCCGCCCAGCGGACGAGCATATTCCAAGTATTCGGCATAATCGTGCCGCGGCACTATCAGCTCCAAACCGTAATGCTCGGCAACTGTCTCGACCGCCTCAAGCCTGCGCTCGAACTCTCCGTCGGTTATGCACGGATTGTAAAAATATAACGTTATATCCGCCCCGTCCGACAGAAGCGGTTCGACAGCGCCGAGACTGCACGGTCCGCAGCAGGCATGCAACAGTATTTTTTTGTTCTTTATATCGCCGTCGTAAAACATTTCAACTCTTTTGATATACGATCGTCACAGGCCCCGAATTGACCTGAGTTATTCTCATATCCGCTCCGAACACGCCGCACTTTACTTTGTCCGCACCGCCGCGTTCGCGCATAAGATCGCACATCACGTTTACGCAATAATCGAACATGACGCTCGCAGCCGCGGGCGGACGCATCGCGCCCGTAAAGCTCGGACGGTTGCCGTGCGAAATATCGGCGCAAAGCGTAAAATTGGATATCAACAGTATCTCGCCGCCGACGTCTGCAACGGACAGATTCATCTTGCCCGCGTCGTCCGAAAATATACGCATAGCGCATATCTTGCCGCACATTGCGATAACGTCCGCTTCGGTGTCCGACTGTTCGATCCCGACGTACACCGCAAGCCCGCGCCCTATCTTTGCAACCGCGTTGCCGTCAACCGACAGCTCGGCGCCGTCCACACGCTGAATCACCGCTTTCATACCGACATTTTATCACATTCGCGACACGAATACAAGCGTTTTGCGATTGCCGAACGGCACGAAAAAACAGCGCGTTTAATTGCGCCGCTTTTTCCGTGAAAAACTTTTTGCCGTGTCCCGTCCGCCGAAACGGACATGCGAAACGACCTACCTTGCCGCGTTGGCTTTTTCGAACGCCTTCATATACTCGACTATCTTCGCCTTGGCTTCGTCCACGCCGAGTATCGTCTGCACTGCCGTCGCTTTGCCCTCGAGCTCTTTATACACCGTAAAAAAATGCGCCATTTCGTTTACGATGTGCCGCGGCAGTTCGTCCACGCTCTTGATATCGCGATATTCGGGATCGCCGAACGGCAGCGCGATTATCTTTTCATCGAGATAACCTTGGTCTGTCATAAGTATCATACCTATCGGGAAACACCTTACAAGGCAGTTCTCGGATATGCGCTCGCTGCACAGCACGAGACAGTCGAGATGATCGCCGTCAGCCGCGAGCGTGCGCGGAATAAGTCCGTAGTTTGCCGGATAGTGCGTCGAAGTGAAAAGCACTCGATCGAGCACGAGCATGCCCGTCTCTTTATCGAGTTCGTACTTCGTTTTGCTGCCCTTGGAAATCTCGATAAACGCGAGAAAATCGTCGGGAGTCACCCGTTCGGATCTTACTTTATCTACAAGCGTAATCATTATCGCGCGCCTCCGGAAATTTCGAGCAGAACTTTTGTCAGAAGCTCCGCATCATCTGCCGCAGTCGGAGATTGTCCGGAATCGGGACAGCGCACGAGCCGAGCATTGTCGGCACGGTCGAACGCTTTTATGTTTACGAAATCTACAGTTCTGTTTTCCATATATTCTCCTTTCGTTCGGTATATAGGTTTGCATTATTATATCACGGCAGTGCCGATTTTGCAATGCTCGAGATAAGTATTATCGATATTAACAATATAAAAAATCGGATAATGTTTAACATAAACGACGCTCAATCTTTTGTGGTTTCCGCAATGTTGTGATATAATAAAAACATGAAAGAAAAAAGCATTGTCGGAGTAAAACTGCCCAAAACGGAAAGAGGCAAAGAAAAACTGCAAAAACTTGCAGACGCTGCCGAAAAAATTTTTGCCGAAAAAGGGTTCTACGGCACGTCTATAGCCGATATTTGCGAGCGCGCAGACGCTGCCGTCGGAACGTTTTACATATACTTCGACGATAAGAGCGCCATCTACCGCTATCTCGTAAACGACTTCGAGCAACGTATCATATCCGCCGTCCGATCGAGCATAGCGGAGTGCACATCGCGTTTAGATCGCAAGCGCTGCGGCATTAAGGCATTTATTCGGTTCGCCTGGGAAAACCCGCTCTGCTTCAATATCATTTTGGGCAGCCTGTCCGTAGACAAAAAAATATTTGAACAATACTGCACGGACTTCGCAAAAAGTTACGCAGAGTCGCTTGTGCGCGATAATAGCGAGCTTAAAGAACTCGACATAACGACCGTGTCGTATGTGCTAATGGGCATAACTCATTTTGCGGCGCTTAAATTCATAATCGAAGAAGATTTCAGCGAATCTCACCTCGAATCGACGGTGGATACGATAATGCAACTGCTCACCGACGGACTGTTTCTTCCCCCAAAAAATTGAATGACAATATGTTAGATGTGTCATAATGACAAGAGAGATTGGCGGATTCGCCTCTCTCGCATGTAATTAGCCGTGTCATTCTGAGCGCAAGCGAAGAATCTCTTGTGCAACCACATTCGCGCTTCGCGATTATACGGTCGAGATTCTTCACGTCGCTCGCGTTGCTCGCTCGTTCAGAATGACAAGAGAGATTAGCGGCGAAAGCGATGATGCAAAAACTCTATGGTATTTTCTATCTGCGTCCCGCCGGAACCTGTCAAACGCCTTGCGAATCTTCGAATCTATATCCTTACTCCCACTATCGGCGACATCTCCTTTTCTTCTTATACAATATAACACAATGTCAATCTTTCTTCGACGGATAGCGAAAACATAATCATTATAACATACCAATGCATTGCAAAGCAAAAGCCGAGATCCATACGAAATCCCGACTTTATATTCATTCTTAAACATAATCTCGTCGCGCTAATCAGCCCTTATATCCCCACACCGCGTGGACATACAAAGCCGTTCCCAATGACTGCGAGCCCATCTTAAGATTCCAATCAACGCTCCAACCTTCGGGTTTCTTTTCCGCTTTGCAGTAAATCGTGCAGTTTGTTGTATACCAAAACGCGCAATCTTCTATATACATTACACTGCTCGGAATAATAATCTCTGTAAAATCACAATATGAAAACGCATATTCCTCGATGGTTTTCAAACCTTCCGGCAAAACTATTTGTTTGAGAGAGCACTCGTAAAATGCATACGCGGAAATATTTTCTACACTGTCGGGTATGACAAATGAATTTTCTTTCTTGCCTGTGGCGTACTTGATAAGAGTTTTTCCGTCTTTCGTATACAAATTGCCGTCTATGCTCTTATAAAAATTATTCTTTGTGCCGACATCAATACTCAAAAGTTTCTTACAATTATAAAACGCTTGTCCGCCGATACTTATCACACTGTCGGGGATCGTAATGCTTTCAAGCGAACTGCAACTTGCGAAAGCAGACGCATTGATATATTTCACTCCTTCCGGAATATTTATATTTTCAAGTTTTGTACAACCGACGAAAGCACTGGTAGCAATACCGCGGGTATCGCTTCGGAATGCTACCTGCGTAGCGGAGCCTTCACAGTCGATGACCCATTGCCCTACATAGCTTAAACCGTTCTCTTTTTGTATCAACCCGGTACAACCGTCAAAAGCATGTCTGGCAATAATCGTCACGCTATCCGGAATAGTTACATTCTTAAGATTACCGCATGATTCAAACATACTATAAGACAACTCGGTCACGCCTTCCCCGATAACAGCGCTTTCAAGCATGTTGCAAACATAAAACGCACTGCTGCCGATGTGTCGGACGCTGCCCGGTATCGCAATACTTCTGAGACTGCAATGATCGAATGCACTGTCTGCGATCCCCACCGTGCCGTTTTTAATCGTAACGTCCGAGTGCTCGGTTATTACTTCATAATCGTAATCCACGACCCAATTATCGACGTATACTATGCCGTTTTCCGTTATGCTCAGTTTACATCCGCTAAATGCATAACGATAAATCTCGTTTACACTGCTCGGTATTGTCATTTGATCGAGCGAAGAACAATTCAGGAACGCGAACTTTCCAATACGGATCAAATCGGCAGGCAGGGTTACTCTTTCAAGCGCGCGGCAATTGCTGAAAGTAGACTCGGAAATATACCGTACACCGTCGGGTATGGTTATGCTTTCGAGCGAACTGCAATTTTCAAAAGCATTGTTGCCGATACGTGTTAAATTCGCAGGCAACGTTATACTTTTTAACGAACTGAAACCGCTGAACGCATAATCGCTTATATCAGCCACGTCATTATTTAATTCGATGCTCGTAATATCGGATATCTTTTCATTGCCGATATATATGCTGATATTGACATATTGGTTAATATTATCCAGTCCTTTTATCACGCACCAACTCGACACATCGCCCGTGTAATTTATTCTCGTAAGAGACGTACAACCTCTGAATGCGTCCGCGCCGACGGAAGTAATATTTTTGCCGAAAGTTATTTGGGATATACCCGCGAGATTAGCAAACTCGGACTTGCGAATAGAAGTTACGCTGTCTGGAATCGTTATATCACCTTTCAGGGCTTTGGGAATAAATACGATATATGAACTATCGGAGGCATTATTATATTTTGCATAAAGTATTCCGTCTTGACTGAAAAATACGTTATTTCCTGCCGCAACAGTAATACTTTCGATCGCGTCGCAATGATCAAACACGTTGTAATCGATATTTTCAACGGAATTTCCGAATGTTACGGTTTTAAGCGACGGACAGTATGAAAACGCTTTTTCGCAAATTTTGACCGTATCGTTTCCTATCACAACACTTTCCAGCGAACTAAGAAAACTGTTAAACGTTCCTCCGTAAATCTTTTCAACGCCGTTTCCGATAACTATTTGCGTCATTTTGCTTAGCAGCTTTCCGTTTATCGATACTTTATCCGCTATATTTCCTGCCCCATTTATATTGCACCAATCCTCGATGCTGCCCGTAAATTCGATTTCGTTTAAGCTATTGCAGTTACCGAACGGGCTTGAACCTACCGACTTGATACTGTTAGGTAATGTTACGTCCGTAAGCCTTCCGCAACCGCCAAACGCATAATTCCCCAAACTAGTCACGCTATTAGGGATAGATATGCTTGTAAGAGAACCGCAATTATTGAATGCCGAATTGCCGATACTCGTGATCCCGTGTTCTATCGTCACCGATGTCAACATCGAGCAATTCTCAAACATCTTGTCGTCGATAGAAGTTATAAAATAGTTCTGATTCTTATGCGTTATTTCGGAACAGATAACCAATTCGCCGCTAATGGTTTTCGACGGTTGGGATATGCTTGCCGCGCCGTCTTTAAGGACGTAACGTAAACCGTACGAATATACGTAAATATACCCGTTCTCATCTTTATCGTTTTTCTTGCAATCATATACGATAGGACACGCCTTTTTTCCGTACTTATCCGTGTTCCAATATTCGCTCCAATCTTCTTGCGCCTTCTGGGCTTCGCAATATACGATAACATTGTTCGAATCACCGAATACATATGAGCCCACTTTGGTTACTTTGCCTGAAATTGTTACTTTAATTAAAGAACCGCAGCTTTGGAATGCGCCTTCGCCTATTTCCGTTACGCCGGCACCTGTACTGACGGAAGTAATTTTCGCACAGCTTGCGAAGGCATAGTCGGCTATTCTATTGATCGCGTATTCATTATTGTCGTACTTGACCTTTGCAGGCAAAACAATCTGTCCGCTCAACGCCCCGGACTGTTTTGCGACGACCGCTTCGCCGTCTTTAAGAGCATAGCGTAAACCGTCGATAACGACATAGATATATCCGTCGCTTGCGACTTCGTTCTTGTTGCTGTCGTATATGACGGGAACGCCGCTATAACTCCAAATCGTTTCCTCCTTGGCGACCTCGCTTTTAAGCACGATCGCGCAGCCGGAAAACGCGCCCGTCCCTATGCTCGTGACTTTCGACGGTATGGTTATACTCGTAAGGCTCGTGCAATTTTCAAACGCCCACGCGCCTATGCTCGTAAGCGTGTTCGGCAGCAACGCGTATTCGAGAGCCGCACACCCGCCGAAAGCTCTTTGGGGAATGCTTGTGCCGCTCGTAACGTCGACCGAGCGCAAAACGTCGTTTTTGACATACGGTATCGCGAATGCGGGGATCTCCGCCATCTCTATGGGACAGTTCTCGAACGCGCGGTCGGCGATAGACGTAACGGTCTCGGGAATGACTATATTCCAAATTTTGCGGTTTTCGAACATGCCACGCGGAATGGTTTTCACGCCGCTCGGAATACGCAGATCGCCCGTAGAGTGCGTCGTGCCGATAGACGGGCTCACCCAAAGGATCTCGCCGTTTTGTCTGTAAAATATTCCGTTTCGGCTTGCGTACGAGCTGTTGTTGAGTGCAACCGATATTCCCGTCAAACCGTCGCAACCGTCTGCGAATCCGTTTCCGATACTCGTTACGCTGTCCGAAATCGTCAGGCTGCGCAGCCCCTTAAAATCTTTGAACGCGTTTGCGGCTATGACCGTAATACCTTTCGGGATATTTATCACGCCTATTCCGTTCCTGTTCGTCACGCCCGTTACGGTGCTTCCGCTCGTGGTAAGCTCGCTCGCAATGCGCATCCACACGCCGGTTTTTATTTTGTTCGCCGCCGTAGTCGGAGACGAAAGCTCCGTGCTCGTCACAGTTTTGGGCGTTTCGTCCAAATTCACCTCGTACCAGTACCAGCTCGCATTGCTTGCGTTGCTCGCGAACGTCACGCTTTTAAGCGCGGGCTGACTTCCGAAGCAGCCTCGCCCTATGTACCAGACCGTGTCGGGTATAGTCACGCTTGCGAGCGCGCCATCTTCGTTGAGCACGCTGTTGCCCGTAAACGCACCCGAGCCCAAGTATTCCGCAGTCCTCAAATTCAATTCGGAAACGTCGAAGCAGCCGCCGAACGCCTCGTTCGCCACCGTCCTCGTTCCGCCTATGTCGATCTTCGTCAGATTGTAGCAATCGTAAAACGCCTTGTACCCGACGCCCTTTACGCTGTCGGGAAGTTTGAGCTCGGTTACCTTTATCCGCTCGAACGCGCTCTCGCCTATCGTCGTCAACGCCGAATCCGCCGCGAAAGACAGCGTTTTGATCTCGTTTGCGAAAAACGCTTTGTCGCCTATCTCTTTGACGTTCTTTCCGACAGTAACGCTTTCGATAGTTCCGCAACCGTAAAACGCATAAGCGTTGACATGTTCGGCGTTTACCGTTATTTCATTTACCGCGCTGCCGTCTATGTACAGTTCGGCTTTGCCGTTAGACAGCGGGTTGGCTTTGTCGGTGTTCGTCGAGCAGTCCATATCTATCCCGCACCACTCGTCGACCGTGCCCGCATACCGCACTTCGAGTATAAACCGTATGCCGTCCATCCCGAATACGGTATACTCTATTTTCTTCAAAGATTTCGGCAGCGATATTACGGCAAGCGACGTACAGTTGTTAAGCGCCATGTCGGGCAGATATGTCACGCCTTCGCCTATCGATATGCTTTCCAATTTCGTCGCGTTCATAAACGCGCGTTCGCCGATCGTCGTAACGCCGTCGGGAATAATAATGCCCGTCAATGTTCGGGAATTTTTGAACGCTTCCTTTGCGATCTCGGTAACGGGCTTACGGTTATGCGTTTGGGGTATCTCCACGTCGCCCGAAAGCGCGCCGATACCGCGCACTATATAATGACTTCTATCCTCGGAAAGCACGAAGTCGAACGACTCCGCCCATACTGCGTAGAGCGTCATATCGACCGACAGCTCGTCTCTTTCGAAGTCCCAAAGCGTATTCCCCTCTTTGTCTTTCGCCCAGCCCGAAAAAGCGTACTGAGCCTTATCCGGCATGCGCAACGGCTCCGAAAACGACGCCGCGTCGGACACGACCGTAAGTAGCTTACCGTCCGACGATATGTCCGCACCGTCGTCTACCGTTTCGCCGTCGCCGATGTCTAGTTCGCCTTTGTCGAATGCGCCGCCGTTCGCGTCGAAAACAACGGTAAATGTTTTTGCGGGCGCGGGTTCTTTGCCGCAGACGCAGTTACCGTCCGTAAAGTCGTGCGCGGCGTAACCGTCCTTTTGCGCGTTGTCAGTGACAGTGCAGCCGTCTGCAGTGCAGTTATGCCAGTGGTGCGCGTCGTCGCTTTCCCAAGATTGCGACCAAACGTGAGCGTGCGAAGCGCCGGTGCCCGTGTTTTCACCGCACGCCGTCAAGCCGAACGCGCAGGCAAGCGCGCACGTCGCCGAAAGTATTGTGACCAGCAACTTTTTCTTCATTCTTTTCTCCTTTTTCGGCGTTTCCGTTTTGGGAAAAGTGTACTTTTCCTAAAATACCCGAAAACCCCGAAAACGATATAAATTTGCCATTTAATTATACAATATATCGTTCGAAAAGGCAAGTATTTCAGTTCAGTAAAAGTACACTTTTCCTAAAATTTTTTGTTTTGAGGAATTTTCGGCAGCAGAACGTCTCGGTTTTTGATATCCTTAAAGATATTTTACTTAATTTTTAAGGAGCACGCACCATGAACACCTACGCTTACGCGAGAGTTTCGGCAAAAGACCAGAATTTAGAGCGGCAGTTAGCCGCGTTTCACTCATTCGGAATAGAGAAAAACCGCATTTTCGCTGACAAAAAAAGCGGCAAAGACTTTGAAAGAAAAGAGTATAAAAAAATGATTAAAAAAATGAAAAGCGGCGACCTGCTCGTGATTAAATCTATTGACCGTTTGGGACGGAATTACGACCGAATCATAGCGGAATGGGCGCATATAACGAACACTATCGGCGCGGATGTACTCGTTTTGGACATGCCGCTTTTGGATACGCGCACGAAAGCCGAAACTCTTGTCGGCAAGTTTATTTCGGACATTGTGTTGCAGGTACTTTCATTCGTTGCCGAAAACGAGCGCGAAAATATAAAGCAGCGGCAAGCGGAAGGCATACGCGCGGCTATCGGCAAAGGCATTAAATTCGGCAGACGACCGACCGAATATTCGAACGAATTTCTATCAGTGGCTTACGACTATATCGAAAAACGCATATCTTCCGAAACGGCGCGCCACCTTCTCGGCTTGAAGAAAAACAATTTTTATTACCACATCTACCGAATCAAAGAACTGTATTATTGATCACGCCGTTTTTTACTTATAATCGTTTTTCGACGTTACGCCTTATTTTGCCAAAACGCGCGCACTTTAGCAAAGTAATCTATCCGCTTTTCGATTTTACAAATTTCTTTGGGGTAAAAAATATCCATAATATCGCATAGCTGCAACATCCAACTTTTCCGACTTTGTTCGCGATCTATATTTACTACTCTTGCGTTTGCGATTTGAATTTGTCCCCATCCCAACGCACCTATCGTCAAACAATTCCATTTCAGGTGTTCTATTGGGATAAGTCTAACTGTATCGAATTTTATTTTGCTTTCCGCGATATTGTATTCGGCTAATAAAATAACAAAGAAATTATTATCATCTTCATAAAATCGTTAAAGTCTCTCTACAGAAGTTAAATTAGGCATATTAAAATCGGTGTCTCGATTATGAGTTTTTATGTCAATTACAATATAATTGTTTTGCAAATCCATAAAAGCGGCATCCGCCATCGCTCGGCGTGCGAAACTATCGCTAAAATCTTTAATCAACCCATCGGGAAAACATTTACTCATTTTTTCTCCAAGAACTTCCTGAACCGTATCACCCACCGCACGAGGGCTGTTTATAATGCGTGTATTTTCAAAATCAGAGCAAGAATTTAATAATAAAAGCAACTTTTCTTGTATAGAAGATAAAATTTCGGTATTAAAAATCGGCGAATTTATCATTGTTTTTTCTCCTTTTGTTGTTGTGCCAATGAGTTTCTTTCCCAAAATACACCGTTAGTATAACCTTGTATTGTTTTATCCGTTTGGGCTAATTCCAATCTATACTCTGCCCATGAACAGTATAACGGGTTTTGTTCGATACCGATAAAATGTCTATCCAATTTCTTAGCGACAACCGATGTAGTTCCGGAGCCTAAAAAAGGATCAAAAACGACATCGCCTTTATTACTGCTCGCCAAAATCAGTTTAGCAAATAATTTTTCGGGTTTTTGGGTGGGATGCGCCGTGTTTTCAGGCATAGACCAATAAGGAATAGAGATATCATCCCAAAAATTGGAGGGATATGTATTTCTATATTTGCCACTTTCCGTCTCTTCCCAATCTTTGGGCTTTCCATCAACTTTATACGGGGCAATGACTCTTCTTCTTGACATTATGGAATCGACATTAAAAGTATATTCTTTCGAAACAGTAGCGAACCAAATATCTTCCATTGCATTTTTCCAGTTTGACAAAGCCCCTCGCCCTTTTTCGCGTTGCCAAGTAATACGATTTACAACATTAAAATATTGATTTATTACATTACCTATCAGCATACTCGACTGCCAATCACAACAAACATAGATGGACGCAGTATTTTTTAATAACGGCAAAACAGCCTCAATCCATCGACAAGTATATTTAACATAATCCGTATCATTGAGTTTGGAAAACTTTATACCGTGAAAATTTTTATCTAAATTGTAGCATGGGTCGGCGATTAACAAATCTACGCAATTTTGCGGAAAGTATTGCAAAACTTGTAGTGTGTCGCCGCAAATTGTTTTATCCAAAATGTCTTGTAATACAACCGAAGAAGAAATATTGATACATTTCTCTAAATAATGTTGACCTTCATTTAGAGGAAAGTCAATAGTTTTATTGCGTTGAGATTTCATTTGAACACTCCTATTTTTTAATATAACGCAAATAGAAACATATAGGTCCGATACAAAACAAAAATGGTGAGAGGTATATGGATAGGATAAAAAATAACCTAAAACGACGTTATTCGTTTTAGGTTATATGTGGTGGAACTGAAAGCGACAAAAACGCACACCCAAATATTCAAAGTAAATCGGCGTGAGTTTTATTGCGTGGTGGAATTGCCGTTGTCGGACTACCCGTTATACGGCAAACAGTTAGTCGCAAGGGGCTAACCCCTCGCGGCTTGCCCGTTCGCTTGCAATGGCTGTCATAGCGTCCTTATAAATACGCTTTGACAGCCTTTTTGCTTGCTCTTTATCGGGCGGCAGTTTGGCGTAAATGTTTTTGCTTTGGTCGTTAAAGTAGATAACCGATATTCCGAGCGGTATTTGCTTTTCCATATTTGATACTCCGTTAATTCTTTATAACCCAACCCAAACCCACCCACAGCGGGCTTGCTTTTTCGTTCCGTGTTCCGTAGTGCCAATTAGGTAATAATAGCGTGAAAGCCCTAAAATGCTGCGACGCGCGACGCAGTGTCAATAAGGTAATAGTATGCTTATTGCCACTGCGGGCGGCTGTTGCCGCCCGCATAACGCCATTTTTACCCGAAAAGTGTTACAGTGTTACGGGGTGGACTAAGGTAATACT
>CAJULK010000011.1 GCA_910587455.1 uncultured Christensenellaceae bacterium
AAAAAATCAAATTTCCCCGCAGCGGCGTGGTAGGTATCGTCGCCGGGGCATCGACTCCGACCGAGTCGATTATGGAGGTAAAGACTTACATGGGTCAAGAATTCGGCGAAGCAAGCAACGAGGAGTTTATCAACGCCATCAACAACGAAACAACCACCGTTTACCGTGAGGGAAAACCGGTAAAAGGCACCGTCATTTCCGCGAGCGCGGATGGCATAAGGCTTAATATCGGCGGCAAGATCGACGGTTTTATAGACAAAACCGAAGTCTGCGAAGAGGGCGAGTACAAGCCCGAGGAATATCCCGTCGGCAGCGAGGTTAACGCCATATGCATTAAAAAGCGCGACGATGCAAGCGGTTGCGTGTTGCTTTCCAAGCGTCGTGCCGATCTTATGCGCAGAACAGACGAAGCGGTCGATCAGATTCGCAACGGCGAAGTTTTCGAAATGGTCGTCAAAAAAGACATAAAGGGCGGTCTTACTGGTTCGCTCGGTACTTATCGCGTATTTGTTCCCGCATCGCAGATCAGGCTTAAATTCGTGCCCGATCTTAAGAAATTCGTGGGGAAAACGCTTCGGCTGCGCGCTCTCGATATCGACGACGTCGGTCATAAGATCGTAGCTTCGCAGCGCGTGATTCTTCAAGAAGAGAAAAACGAGAAAGACGCAAAAGCCGAAATATTCTGGGAGAACGTCAAGCCCGACGTTATCGTTTCCGGCGAAGTCAAGCGCATCAGCTCGTACGGTGCGTTCGTAAGCGTAGACGGCATAGACTGCTTGGCGCATATAGACCATCTGTCGTATTCGCGTATCAATTCGCCCGACGAGGTTCTCGAAGTCGGCAAAACATACGATTTCTTGGTTCTCAAGACCGACCGTGAAAAACAGCGTGTTTCGCTCGGTTACCGCGAACTTCAGCAGCACCCTTTCGATAAATGCATGGAAAAGCATCCCGTCGGATCTGTTACTTCGGGTAGAGTAATAAGCGTTTTGCCGTATGGTGCGTTTGTCGAAATAGAGCCGGGCGTAGAAGGGCTCGTTCACGTTTCGGAAGCTGCCGCGGCATACGTTAAGGACATCAATGAGGTGCTTCACGCAGGCGACGAGGTTACGGTCAAAATACTCGCTTACGACGATCAGCATCGTAAGACGACGCTCAGTATCCGCGCGTGTCTCGAAGAAGAAAAGCCCGTTGCCAAGGCTGCAAAGCCGGCTAAGAAAGTCGTGGAAGAAAGCGACGTTTATAGCGAGAAGTCGGATAACAACGTCTTTGCGAGTCTGTTAAAGAACGTTGCCGAGGACGGCAAGGAAAACAATAACAACGACTGATTAACGGTTAATGCGCGCGCCTCGGTTTTTCGGCGCGCGTTTTACTTAGGAGGATTTTATCGTGCCGGTTTTGGCTATTTGTCCGTTTTGCAATAAAACCATAACCATCGAAAGAACTTTGCGCTCGACTTGTCCTGAGTGCGGACATGAGATTTCGTATCCCGATCTTCAGCGACGCAAGATGATAGTCGACGGTGCGACGGAAAAGCGCGAGCTTGCCGCCGCCAAAGATTATTTTGTGAATACCGAATTTTTGAGCGCGTCCGAACATTTTAAAAAAGCGCTTGCCGCAAACAAAAATTCTTACAGCGCGATGTATTTCGTTTCGTTGTGCGATATCTATCTCAACGAGAGCGGGGACGGCTACGATCTTATGGCAAAAGTAGTCGATATGATAAAGTCCTCGCTCGAGCTTATGCCGCGCGCAAACGCTTCGGCGGTGGACAAGCTCAAGTTTATTACGGCTATGCTTGCCGAAACAAAGATACTTATCATCAATCGTTTGACGTCGCGCGGCGAACTGTTTGAAAACAACATTTCCGAATACCGCAAGATTACGCTGTCCGATCTGAAAAAACTTTTGGAGCTTTACAAAATCGACGGCGAGCTGATGATGACGTTTGCACCCGAGGTTACAAAAATACTTTTGGAGATAGCGGAGAGTGCGGTCACGGCGTGCTACAAAGCCGTTCAGACGGTCGCCGTCGGCGAGGATTTGTATTCGCCGACGCCCGAAGAATACAAGCAGTTGTCGTCTTTATGCAACGACTACTGTTACTTCGCGCAAATTCTCGATCCCAACTTCGACACCAAAAAGTTTTCGCCCGATTTCACGCAAAACAATATGCTCAACGAAAAGGTATTGAGCCGTTTCGAAAAATTCGACGAGAGCAATAAGGTGAACGCCAAAAAGGGTATAATAGGCGATATAGACGAGTACGAAAACATTCTTTCCGAATGTGTCAAGGCGCTTACGTTTACGGCGAGCAACTGTTACAAGTCGATGTGCAGTCGTCAGAGCGAACAGCATATACATCTCCTTCTCGACGGATTGCAGCTTCTTTCGCGGCTTTTGATGCCGCGCGTGACGATAACGGATAAAAAGAAAGTCGATATCCGCGTAGGCAAGTTTGTCGACATCGTCGATTGGTGCGAAACGCTCACAAAGTTCCTTGTCGATTTGAACGAATTCAACGAGTATGCGGACGCATTTTTGGAAGATTTCTATTCGCGGCTGCTGGAATGTGTCGAAACGCATTTTATTGCGGAAAACAATAAGTACGGGAAAATCGCGAACAAGCGCAAAGATTTGTCGGAAGATGACTTCAAACGTTATGAAAAATTATTGTATACGGGTGCTTGCTGCTGTGTTCCGGCGCTTGCAACGTATGTGGAGTTTTTTAAGTACAAGGACAAAAACCGCAATAAGCTCGTAAAAATCTGCAAACAGGCGTCGGAAGAATTTCTCATGTTGCACGA
This sequence comes from uncultured Christensenellaceae bacterium, assembly GCA_910587455.1. Taxonomy (GTDB): domain Bacteria; phylum Bacillota; class Clostridia; order Christensenellales; family Pumilibacteraceae; genus Anaerocaecibacter. The sequence continues at coordinate 2,808 of CAJULK010000011.1, forward strand.
TTTTAAGATCGACGAGCTTGAGCAAAATAATTTCTACCGTCCGATTTTGGATATATATAATGCCGTTTTGGAAGAAATGCCAGATTAGTCTTTTGTTCGTAGATCTGCGTATAATATAGCGTATGATTTTCGATTTACACAATGATTTCCCGACGGTAAAGCATAACTTCGACGAATATCTTTCTACGGAGTGTTGCGGTAATATTGTTACCGCGGCGATATGGACGACTGAATTCGATACCGAAACCGCAGCCGTTACTATAAGAAACATTACGGATCGGTTATCTTGCGGCATTGTTTCGGCTCGATGTCCCATAGCCATAGAGGACGTCGGCTGTCTAGAATATAACGACGAGTATCTGTCGTTTGATTTTACGAAGTACTTATACTGTTCTTTGACATGGAATTACGACAACGGATTCGCGGGCGGTGCGCTTTCGGGCGGCACGCTTACCGAAAAAGGCAGGCGGCTCGTGTCGTTGCTCAACGGTTGCGGTTGCGCTGTGGACCTTGCGCATCTAAACGAGCGGAGTTTTTTCGAGACGATGGAGATCGCCGAAAGACCGATATGCTCCCATACGGGATTTAATTCGCATCCGCGGAGTCTTGACGATGTTCAAATATCGGCTCTTGTAGCGAGAAACGCTTTGATAGGGTTGTGCGCTGTAAAAGCATTTACCGATGCTCGAACAAAGATCGAGTTCGCCGATATAATAGACAGATTCGTGCAAAAATACGGAATAGACAATCTTTCGTTCGGAACGGATTTTTGCGGCTCTGTCGACCTGCCGCCCGATTTATCCGATTACGGCGCGCTCGCGACGGTTGCGAGTATACTTTCACGTCGGGGCTATTCGCCCCGAGATATAGACAAAATTTATTATAAAAACGCCGAGCGTTTGCTCGCAATGGAGACATGATATGAAAGACATCTACGAAAACCCGCTGATTACACGTTATGCCGACAGAAAGACCGCCGAAATATTTTCGGACGATTACAAGTTCAGACTTTGGCGTAAATTGTGGATAGCGCTTGCCGAAAGCGAAAAAGAGTTGGGGCTCGATATTTCCGACGAACAGATAGCGGAAATGAAAAAGTATGCCGACGATATAAATTACGACTATGCGGAAAAAGAGGAGAAGATAGTACGTCACGACGTAATGGCGCACGTGCACGCGTTCGGTGAGCAAGCTAAAAAAGCAAAGCCTATAATCCATCTCGGCGCGACAAGTTGTTACGTAACGGATAATGCCGAGCTTATTCAAATATACGATGCGCTCGAATGCGTGCGGCAGAAAATGCTTACCGTTATGGACAAGCTCCGCGCCTTTGCCATAAAATACAAAGACCTGCCTGTACTCGGATACACGCATTTGCAACCGGCGCAGCTTACGACGCTCGGAAAAAGAGCGACGTTGTGGTTGTACGACCTGTATCTCGATTACGGCGATCTCAAATATCTGATGCGCGATTACAAACTCCGCGGCGTTAAGGGTACTACGGGCACGCAGGCGAGTTTTCTTTCGCTGTTCGACGGCGACGGCGAAAAAGTCAAGCAATTGCAAAATAAAGTAGTAAAAAAACTCGGATTCGATAATGTGTTTGCCGTAAGCGGACAGACTTATACGCGTAAGTTCGATTATGCCGTTGTTTCTATGCTGTCCAAAATTGCCCAGAGCGCATATAAGTTTGCTAACGATATGCGAATCATGCAATCGTTCAAAGAAGTGGAAGAGCCGTTTGAAAAAACTCAAATCGGGTCCTCGGCAATGGCTTATAAGCGCAATCCTATGCGCAGCGAACGTATCTGCGCGCTCGCACGCTTTGTCGAGTCTATGCCGCAAAACGAAGCCGTAACAGCTTCTACGCAGTGGTTCGAGCGTACGCTTGACGACAGCGCGAATAAAAGATTGACAATACCTCAGGCGTTTTTGGCGCTCGACGGAGTTTTGAATATATATATAAATATCACCGAAAACATGGTCGTTTATCCGAACGTCATTGCGCGCAGGATAAACGAGGAATTGCCGTTTATGGCTACCGAGGAAATCTTGATGGAATGTGTGAAAGCGGGCGGTGACAGGCAAGAGCTTCACGAAGCGATACGCAGACATTCTATGGAAAGCGCGCGTGCAGTAAAAGAGCGCGGCGAGCGCAACGATCTTATAGACAGAATCAAAGCGGATAAAAAATTCGCGGCGGTTAAAGGCGTTATAGACGGCATATTGAGTCCCGAAAATTTCGTCGGTCGCTCGCCGGAACAGGTAACCGATTTTCTGTCGGAATACATCGATCCGCTGTTCAAGTCGGAAAACTACACACCGTTCGAACCCGATATAAGGGTGTGACGGTTTACTCGATTTCGGTGTGCGATGATTCGTTAAGATAGGCAGCGGCTTTTGCCGCCTGCTCGTATTCCCAAGAATGGTTTATTCTGTATCGTTTTCCGTTCATGACGAAATTGGATCCCGTTTGATGAAAATCGAACGGGATTTTATATTCGTCGCAATCGCGTTTTATTGATTTGATCCAATCGAAATCGCAAGTGCGCGCGTTTTTATAAGATTCGCCGCCGACGGAAACAAGCTCGATTTCTCCGCTCGCGAGGTGTTTTTTCAAATCCACGTATTCGAGTATCGGCGCAACGAAAATACATTTATGTTTTGCTTCGAGATCGAGCAAATGCGGAAGCCGATCGTCCGCGGCGGCTTGATTTTCGCATGAAACGGCTATGCGCACATTGTCGTAATCTTGACCGAAGCGGTCGGGAAGAAGATGTGCCGCTCGCTCGATACGCTTTGTTGCTATCAGGAAAGTCACGTCCGGTCGACTTTTTATAATATTCCAGGCTTCGGCGCGCCATTCGTCCGCTTCTTCGATGAAAAAATCGGAAGTAAAACAAGTCGCGATTTCGCTGCCTGGCGGAATTTTGTATTCTCCGTTTCGACTCTTTTTCAACGGAAGATCGAACGACGATTTTGACCGAGTCACAATACTCGCATCCCTGTCGCGCAAGCCGTCGAGATAGTATACAAAGCAGTTTTTACAGCCTGCGCTGCACTTGTGACACCCATGCCACGGATTCCAAATTTTTTTCATATCCGAGCGATGTTTGCGTGCGTGAAGATAGCGTATTCGTCTGCGCATGTAATGAATACGGTTTTTTGCTCAAATATAAATTCCGATATTTCGTCTTTTGTCATGGTTGTGGTCTCCGAATATCGATTATTATAACGCAATCGCAATATACAGTCAAGTATTGCGAAAAGTTTATTGGCTGCCGTTGACTTTTTCGGCGCAATGCTGTATGTTATAACTATGAAATACAGCATCGAAAAATTCGGTTTGCGTGTTGAAGCGGACTGTGTAGGCGCCGAACTTACAAGCGTGAAAGTCGACGGCAAAGAAATGTTGTGGCAAAACGATAACGGCGGCTGGAGCGGTCATGCGCCGATACTGTTTCCCGTTTGCGGTAATTGTTCCGTAGTATCGGACGGCAAAAATTACGGTATGTCGCCGCACGGCTTTGCAAAGTGCAGTACATTCGTGCTCGTCGATCGAGGAGACGATTTTCTGCGTTTCGAGTTGAAATCGGACGCGAGCACGCGCAAATACTATCCGTTTGATTTTATATTGTCTACAGAATACAGAATAGCGAGCGAAACAAGCGCCGCTCGTACGCTTGAAATTAAATTCGAATTGTACAATAGCGATGAAAAATCATTGTATTTCGCGTACGGCGGGCATGAATCGTTTGCTCTCGATAAAGACTTGGATCGATATAAACTCATGTTCGAAACCGACGAGGACTTGATCCATCTTTGCCATGACGGTTTGGGGCGACTGACCGGCGAAAAGGTACGATTCGGTGTTCGGCGCGAACTGAATCTTCCGGAGCGTTATTTGTCGGAAGGAAAGACGCTTATATTTTCGGGCATTAAGTCGAGCAGTGTAGCGCTTGCAACGGAGGACGGTAAACCGATTGCGAGATCGGTATTCGGTAATTTCGACAATCTTCTTCTTTGGCGACCCGACGGGGCGCGAATGATCTGTATAGAACCGTGGAGTAATCTGCCCGACGGGTATTCGGACGAAAGTAAAGAATTTTCGATTAAACACGGGGTGTTTGCGGTAGATCCGCGCTCGAAGGCAGAAATAGTGCGTTCGATAGAATATTATAAATAATCGGATAAATATATCGTATTTCAAAGATAATAGATGTTTTTTTGTATAGTTATGTGATTGCGTATATGTTATAATGACAAAAAAAAGAGGTTATTATGACAGAGGAAATCAAAAAAGCGTTTGAAATTGCCGAAAAGTTTAGGCTCGACGGCAAAGCGAAAGACATATGCAGATACGGATCGGGGCATATAAACACCACGTATCTTATTACTACCGATAATAAGCGTTACATCTTGCAACTGATGAACGAAACGGTATTTCGAGATACCTACGGTCTTATGCGCAACATTTGCGCGGTGACCGATCATTTACGCAAAAGCGGAACCGAAACTTTGACCGTCGTGCCTGCCTTGTCCGGCGAGTCGTATCTTCGTTGCGACGGGAATTGGCGCGTATACGAATTTATAGAGAACACGGTTACGTATCAGTCGGTGACGGATAAGAGCATATTCGGCAATGCCGGTGAAGCATTCGGAATGTTTCAGAACAAACTGTCCGATTTCGATGCTTCTGTTTTGACGGAAACCATTCCGCATTTTCACGATACGCCCAAGCGTTTTCGCGATTTTACCGCTTCGCTTTCGTCCGATAAAGCGAACCGCGCAAAATACGCCGAACGCGAAGCGGATTTTTTGACGGCGCGGGCGGACACATACGGAAAGATCGCGTCGGCGCTCGATCGCGGAGAAATACCGCTTCGCGTGACGCACAATGATACAAAGCTCAATAATATACTTATGGACGCAGTAACGGGCAAAGCGCGTGCAATAATCGATCTTGACACGGTTATGTCGGGAAGTCTGTTGTACGACTTCGGCGATTCGATACGGTTCGGGGCGTCAACCGCCGCGGAAGACGAAAGAGATGTAAATAAAGTGCATTTCTCGATGCCGTTATTCGAATGTTTCGCTCAAGGTTTTCTCGGTGCCGTGTCGGGACGTATTACGGAATACGAAAAAGAATTGCTGCCGTATTCGTGTTATTTGATGACAGCGGAATGCGGTATGCGCTTTCTTGCCGATTATCTCGACGGAGACGTTTATTTCGCCGTTAAATATGCCGATCATAATTTGGTAAGAGCGCGCACGCAATTGAAGCTTGTCGGAGAAATGGAAAGATGTTTAGGGACGATGGAGGAAACGGTGAAAAATTGTTTATAATTCGACACTGCAAAAGTTTCTCCGCAGTATGCGTCGATGAAATTGACATGTCCGTTGGCGTGTGTTATAATCGTTTATAATACAATCGGACTTTATCCGAACGGAGAGTCATATGAACAAGAAATACCAGAACTGTCTCGATTTGATAGTTTATCAGATTTATCCGCGCAGTTTTGCGGACGGCAACGGCGACGGTATAGGCGATCTGCCGGGTATAACGAAGAAACTCGACTATCTTTCGTCGCTCGGAATAAACGCCGTATGGTTGTCTCCGTGCTATAAAAGTCCAAATTGCGATAACGGTTACGATATCAGCGATTATCGTGATATTATGGACGAATTCGGTACGCTCGACGATTGGAAAAGAATGATCGCAGGTATGCATGAGCGGGGAATAAAGCTAATTATGGACTTTGTGGCAAACCATACGTCGAGCGAACACGAATGGTTTAAGCAAGCGCGGTCCAGTCGCGACAATCCGTTCCACGATTATTATATTTGGCGCGACGAGATTCCAAATGATTGGCAGTCGTGTTTTTTGGGCAGTGCGTGGGAGTACAACGAACCGACGGACGAATATTATCTTCACTCTTTTGCGGTCGGGCAGCCCGATCTTAATTGGGAAAACCCCAAAGTTCGCAAAGAGATGTGCGACGTTGTGGATTTTTGGGTCGATTTGGGCGTGGACGGATTCCGTTGCGACGTTCTCGATTTTATCGCCAAGGATTTCGAAAAAGGGCTTATGAATAATGCCCCGCACTTGCACGAATATATTCGAGAATTGTTCGGCAGAGAAAAAGTCAAACATATATTCACCGTCGGCGAATGTTCGATGGGTGAGGATAAAATAGCGGATATATGCGGAGAGGATAGAAACGAACTTACTTGTATTTTCCAATTCGATCATTTCTCGTTCGGTAAAACGTTTGATAAGTTCGAAAAAGCGCCGTATACTATAGATTCGATAAGAAATACTCTTGTCAAATGGCAGAATTTTACCGATGACAAAGGGCTTTTGTATACGCTTTTCACCGATAATCACGATAATGCGCACTATATATCTCGGCTCGGAAACGATAAAGAATACCGATACGAGTGCGCCACAATGTATGCGGCAATGTTCTACCTGTTGAAAGGCATACCGTTTGTTTATCAAGGACAGGAATACGGCGCGCCCGATCCGCATTATGACAGCATCGAAGATTTCGACGACGTCGAAACGCACAACTATTACAAAGCCAATAAGTCGGCTTTATCGCACGGAGAACTCTTGTCGCGCATCAACTTCGGAAGCCGCGATAACGTGCGTCGTCCAATGTGTTGGGATAATTCTAAGAACTACGGCTTTTCGTCCGCAGACAAAACATGGATAAAATTGCACTCGCGCGGGAGCGAAGTAAATCTCGACAGCGATCTCAAAAGCAAAAAGTCGGTTTACGAGTTTTATAAAAAGATATTGAAGTTGAGAAAAACATCAGACGCGGTGCGACGCGGAAAGTTTACCGATTTGACGCACGGCGACGGATATTTCGCATATACGCGCACGCTCGGCGACGAAACCGTTCTCGTGGTTTGCAATTTCGAAAAAACGTCGAACATAGCGGGACTTCCCGAATTCGATTATGTGCTGGGCAATTATGCGGAGCGCAAACCGAACGGGGAATACGCGCCGTTCGAAACAGCCGTTTTCAAGTGCTGAAACAACAGATCGATCGATTTGAGCTATGTCATATCGGCATAGCTTTTTTGACTGTAAAAATAATTCGCTTCATGTGCAATAAAAAAGGTGGTCTATGTGTTTAATAGATTAAGGAACAGTATGGAAACGTTAAGCGTCGAAGAACAAAGGAGCAGTCGGGCAGACTCGCAAGGAGCAAGCAATGAATAAGCGTGAAATCGACATTGCTCTTGAACATATAGCACGAGGCGATAATATCGCGTTCGAACGGTTATACATAGAGACAAGACGCGGAGTTTGTGCCTTTATGTTTTCGTATTTCAATAACCGTGCCGATTGCGAAGACGCTATGCAGACCGTTTACTTGAAAGTAAAGCAAAATATAGGACAATACAAAATCGGAAGCAACGGGCTGGCTTGGATTTTGCAAATAGCCAAAAACACCGCGCTCAACGAACTGCGCGCGAACGCGAATTACGAAAAGCGAAAACAAAATACCGACAATTTTTACGAATATACCAATGACGATCGCGAAAGGAAAGATATTCTCATTACGGTCATGAAACGCGTATTGGACGAAGACGAGCAGCGAATAATCGTACTTCACGTTGTGTGGGGCTATAAGCACAAAGAAATAGCAAAAATATTGAAATGTCCCGTAGGAACTGTGACATCGAAATATAAGCGTGCCGCAGATAAATTAAAATCGGCATGGAAGGAGGAACAGTTATGAAATCTTGGAAAAAACAGTTGAAAGACGAATTTGACGCGGCTGTTCCTGCGCTCAAAGACGAAGTTAGGAACGCCCCCATTGTAACGGCACGGGAAGATGCGGCGGATTTTCGTAACGGCAGCGTTCTCGTAAAGCGAAAAATCGGCATATGGACTTCCTGCGGAGTCGTTGCGATAATTGTTGTCGTAATAGCTTTCTTGGGAATATTCGGCGTGTTTACTGCGAAGCCTGTATTTAACCGCTACGTATTCTCGCTCGAAATAAATCCCGCCGTATCATTTGTAACGGATATAGATGGCAACGTAAAGAGCGTAAGGGCATTGAACGAGGACGCAGACGTTATACTGTGCGATGAAAATACGTTAAGCAAACTTATAAACGCCCCGCTGTCGGAAGCGGTTGTAGTTTATACCGACTGTGCCGCAAGATTGGGCTATCTCGATTTGACATTGACTCAAAATGCCGTACGGCTTTCAAGCAGTTCGGACACGGATAAAAACTTGCTTTCCGCAACTTCCGACAGTTTGCAAAGCTACTTTAAGAGAAACGGAATTTATGCGGTTGTGATAGAAGATGCTGTATCGCTACGGGAGCTAAGCGGGCGTATCGGAATATCCGGTGCGGGTACGCTGTCCGAACTGACGGATAAAGTCGAAAGTCTTTCCGTACGTTACGGCGAACGGAATATCGGTAGTTCAGATGAAGATCAACTGAAAAACTTATATGAAACGTATGTGGTCGGTACGCAACTTTTTGACTTAGTACAGGACGAACTGCTTGATAACGTAAACGATATTATGCGCAATGCCAAAATGCTTTCGCAAATGGGGATATGCAGTTACAATATAATGATGCATAAGGATAATCCATTTAATCCTTTTCCGTTTGATTATTGGACGATAAAGAAATATCCCAACGCGCAATACGGTGCGGAATTCGCTGCGTTGATGAATGAAATGGAAGATTTGCTTTCGGAATATGAAAGTGCGTTCGGGGTGTCTATCGAAAGTTTAACCGATCTGACTTCGGCAGCCGACGCGTACTCGCCCGTTTCGGGTATCGATTTTAAGGATTTATTCCAAACGCTTACGGCAAGCGATTTTCTTGCGTCCGCCGAAAACTATGTAGGCATGCTTAAAAATATCGGAAGCGACGTCGCTACACTTGAAGCATTGTTGAACGCGCCTGAAACTTCGGAAGAATATGCAGAACAACTCAAAACGGCGCTCGGTACAATGTTCGATTATAGGTCGGAACGCTATTTCGATATTTACGAAACGCAAAGAGAACAGATTACTCAAACCGATTACGATAATTTCATAAACAAAATCGTGGAAGATTACGGTTCGCTCGAAAATTTTTGGAATAAAATATAAAAATTTTGTAATTGTTGCAATAAAAACATTCTGCCATGTGTTTAATGGTTAAAAGCAGATAAAAATCCAACTGCTGAAACGGAGGTTTTAATTTTATGAAGAAAAAGTTTGTGGCAATTGCCTTATCTGCAGTGCTTGCTGGGTCTATGTGCGCCCTTACGGCTTGCGATTTCGGCGGAACGGACAAAGCGGAAAAACAGGCATATGTCAGTCTTGACATAAACCCCGCTATCGAACTCATCGTCGATAAGGACAGCAACGTTATAAGCGTTCGCGGAGAGAACGAGGACGGGCAAGTGCTTTTGTACGAAGAAACGGGAATTAAGGGAGAAAAAATCGACGCCGCCATTAACAAAATTACCGACTTGGCTGTTAAGTACGGGTATCTCGACGAAGATAACAAAGTAGTCGATACGCTCGTAACGTCGGGCGACAATGCTTTCGCTACGGAAATTTTAAGCAAAGTCAATACTTCGGTTACGGCTACAGCCGCTAACTTGGGACTGACAGTTGCCACCGACGGCGAGGGGGCATATTCACTTCTTCGTAAAATGGACGAAGTTAAAAAGCGGTTTCCCAACAATAAAGCCATTCGGAATATGTCGGTATCGAAATTCAAACTTGCGCTTTCTGTATCGGAAACGGGCGAAATATCGCTTGATGCGGCTGCCGCGCTTGACGACGCCAAACTGATCGAAATGCTGAGAGAAGCAAGCCCGCAAATAGAAGAATTTGCAACCGCTGCTTATATGGAAACAAAAACAAAAGCCCTTGCAATTTACGAACAGGCAACCGAACTCGCATGCAATGCGGTTTATACGCAGTATTATCTCGAAAAAATGCTTTCACACCCGTTGACGGCTTACTACGGCGGCGTATATCAAATGTATGCTTCGGCGGCAAAAGGATTTGACGTTATCTGCGACGTTGCCGAGCTTGCGGCAAATGTAAGCAACTATCCGCTTAACGAAGCGCAGATAAACGCGGTCGTTACCGCGCTCGGTATGGAATCTGCGGACGCACTTAAAAATTCCAATGGTGAAATTACGATTGACAGCATAGAGGCTTATGCGGATAAACTGTTTAAGAATACTCCGGCGTCGGAAGCGGTCGAGCAAATGAAGTCGGATTTGACAAAAGCCCTTGCGCAAGCGGAGTCGGTTGTCAAAGAGAAAGTCAACGAAATGGCCAAAGAATATAAACCGCAAATCGAAAACGCGGTGACGAATGCGCGACAGATACTTTCGTCCGTCGAAAGTATGATGAGCATTTTGCCGGAATCAGTCAAAACAGTAATTAACGAAGCTTCCGCAGATTTGAAAGATATTTTAGCGGAAGTCGAAACAGTTCTCAAAAGAGAAACTATCGAAGTCTGTGAATTGAGAAGTTTTGCAAACCGTCTCGATAAAAAGGCAGGCGAATATCTGAATAAGATACAAGCCGATCTGACGGAAGCCGAACTTGCGGAAATCGAAACGAGAAAAACGGCGGTTGTCAACAAAATGTCCGAGCAGAAACAAGCGCTCGAAAAAGCGCTGGACGATGCTGCAAAGGCGGCAAAAGATTATCTTTCCGAACTAAAAGAAGCAAGAAAGAACGCAAGCAAGTAAATAATAAATAATCCATAATCAAGAACAGCGGTTGCGTTTGCAGCCGCTGTTTTGCTGTGTTTGCGGTGTAAAGAAAATCCCGCGACAGTCGCGTGATTTCAAAAAGGTTATAAACGGGGAAGTTGCGCGTATCGGCAAAACGGCGTTAAAATCGTGTATAGCTCTGACAAGCATAACGCTTCTCGAAACGATCCTAAGTATCGGTATGTCGGCATTTATCGAATATGGTAATTTAACAAAAATTCGATTTGAGGGGACTGCCGAACAGTGGTGTGCAATCGAAAAGGATGAAGATCGGCATCGTGCAACAGGCGATTATACGTTCTGTGCGCAGGCGATAAAATTGCCCAAAACAAAAGTCAACCGTAAGATTTCTAGTCGAAATTTACAGCACTGTAATTTCGATAAAAAGCAATCGATCATATGAAAAAATAAATCCGAACCATTCAACATTCGGTTCGGATTTATTGACTTGGTGCCGGTGACCGGATTCGAACCGGTACGAAGTCTCCCTCGGAGGATTTTAAGTCCTCTGTGTCTGCCGTTCCACCACACCGGCCGAATCATTCGTAAGATGTTAGATAATACAAAACGCATTGATATAACAATGCGTTTCGATTGGAGGCACCACCCGGAATCGGACCGGGGATTAAGGTTTTGCAGACCTCTGCCTTACCGCTTGGCTATGGTGCCACATAAGCATTATATGCTTAATGGTGGGAACAATAGGACTCGAACCTATGACCCTCTGCTTGTAAGGCAGATGCTCTCCCAGCTGAGCTATGCTCCCAAGCGCGGTACTTATCTATAATATCAAAGATCGTTTCAAAAATCAACCTTTTTAAGCTGATTTGTTAAAATATTTTATACTTTTTTGCGCGAATTCCGCCGATACAAAATTCTTAGACCGTGCGTAAAATGCGTCTGCTATTCATAAAATACTTTAAGGGGTAATAAAAGGAGTGGTATGTTTCAATTAACGGTCAGCGTCGAAAGCTCGAAAGCGGATTGGATATATTCCGTAGAAGATGTAATCAAGAATAAACTGAACAACTGTTCCGCTGTGTCGGCATTGAATCTGACGGGACGAAGAGTGTATTGCGCGTTCGGCTGCGAACCGCAATATCGCGCTCAGCTACTTGCGGCGATTAAGGAATGTTTGGTCGAAATGTATGCGGTGGTGACAAAGTTCGATTTTGTCAAAAACAATCTGCGTATTTCTTTGCCGCCGCTAAGTTACGATATTTTGGTTCATACGCTCGTTGCGTTCGATAGGGAAAACGAGCATAAACTCCTTAACAAAATTTTACGGGTCGAAGACGGCATGACGCTCGACGGCATTTTCAACTTCAAGCTCGGCGAACTCAAGGACCGTTGGCTCGAAATTTGCAACCTTACCAAGAACAACGGCGCATATCTCCACGACGACGATACGTATAACGAACTTTTGCGTTTTCTTATAAGTGCAGTCAATCCGAAAATCAACAAGTTGACGGTCAGAGAAAGCGACGGAAATTACAGACTTACGGGCGCTATGAAAAATTCCACGTTCGACCTTAAAACCGACAGTAGCTCGGAGCTTATGTATTACTTGATAGATCTCGCGCCGCTCGAGCTCGAAATAGACGGAGGAATAACAAACAGAGAGCTGTCGCAACGACTCGTGGGTATATTCGACGCCAAACAGCTCGGCGTTGCCAAAAACAAAAAATAATATATGCCGCTTAATTTATTCCGCATTAAAATTTCTTAATGTGTTACACGTAGGTGTTCATTGCGGTACATCATTATAAAATCGGACAAAAAATCGGAAAAACGTTGAAAATGCGACCGATATTTGATTGCTATTTCGGGCATGTCATGATATAATTTAAGTAATTCATTTTTAGGAGAGAATCATGAAAATCAACATGCTATCCGAAGGCGGCGGTTGGGAAACTTGGGTATTCGTAGGCGTTTTGGCGTTGCTCGTTATAGCGCTGCTCGTAGTTCCCATGTTCACCAACAAGAAGCGCGCAAAACAGACTGCCGAGCTTCATAACTCGCTCAAACCCGGCGACGTTATAAAGACCGTCGGCGGTATGATCGGTACGATCAAAGAGATCCGTCAGATCTCCGCAGTCGATAAAGAAATGGTCATCGAAACGGGAGAGGGCGAAAACAAGTGCACGATGACTTTTGATATTCAGGCTTTGTATCAGATCCTCAGCCGTTCCAACGCGCCTGCGCCCGTTGCGGACGAGACGGAAGCCGATCTCGTCGCCGAGAGTGAAGTAAAGCCCGAAGTTTCCGCGGAACCCGAAAAGCCCGCTATCGAAAAAGAAGAAATCAAGGCGGAAGAACCGGTTCAGACCGAAAAGCCTGCGGAAGTAAGCGCCGAGGCGGAAACCGTCGCTACGGACGAAGCGCCTGCACCCGCCGAAGCCGCGGTGAAAGCCGAGCCTGTCAAAGCTGCGACTCCCGCAAAGAAAAAGCCAGTAAAGAGCGCAAACGCAAAGGCGAAAAAATAATCCGAACGAAACGAAGTCTGTTTATCCGAAAATCGTACGGATTTGTATAGTTAAGTAATAAATAGACAAGCCTTCGCATACCTTAGTTGTGTATGCGGAGGTTTTATTTATGCGGACAAGAACAAAAATCAAAAAGCAATCAACCGGCGGTAAGGATCGCGGATACGTTTTCGAGATCGTAAAAGCCAATATAATCGCGCTTATCGTTGCGCTTATATCGATATTGCTTTCGGCACTCATTGTAAAATTTTTCTCTGTTTCCGATTCGGCGATTCCGATCATAAACCAAGTTATAAAAAGCGTAGCCGTATTCGTCGGTTGTTTGATATCGCTCAAAAAGCCCAAGAACGGGTGGCTTCGCGGAATGATATGCGGATTTATTTTCGTATGGTTGTCGTTCATCGTATTTTCGCTGCTCGATGCGAAATTCGTATTCGGGCTGTCGCTGCTTAACGACTGCGTGCTCGGAACGGTATCCGGTATGATAAGCGGAATCATAGCCGTCAATATTCGCAGACGCTGAACTTTTCGAATAATCGTCAAATAGTGCATAATCGCTTGATTTTTGCACGGCGATAATGTATAATACAACAAAAGAAATTCGGAGGACATTATGACACATATCAAGGTTATCAGAAAATCGACTGTAGAAAACGGCTGCGATACCGCTTGCGGCGAGTGCCAAACGAGCTGTCAATCGGCTTGCAAAACGAGTTGCACCGTAGGAAATCAGTCATGCGAGCGCAAAACAGTCAAAGTGTTGAATCCCCAAAAGAAGCAAAAATAATATGGTTCATACCTTTGGGCTAAAGAACCGACTGTTTGCTTTGGACACGGAAAGCGGCTCGTTTTTCGAAATCGACCGCATAGTCAAGGCTTTGCTGGACGGCGACGATATGTCGCCGTTTTCGTCGTGTGAAATCGAAGAAGCCCGCTCGGAGATCGAGCGACTGAAAGACGAAGGCATTTTATTCGCCCCGGATGTCTGCGCGGTGCTCCCGCCGTATACACCGATCGTAAAAGCCATGTGTCTTAACGTATCGCATAACTGCAATCTCGCGTGCGAGTATTGTTTTGCCGACGGCGGAACATACAATGACGAACGCCGCAATATGTCGTTCGAAACGGCAAAGGCTGCGATAGACATGCTCATAGATATGAGCGGATCGAGACGTAATCTCGAAGTGGACTTTTTCGGCGGCGAACCGATGCTCGATTTCGATGTCGTTAAGCGCACCGTTTTATATGCTCGGGCGATCGAAAAGCAAAAAAACAAGAATTTCAGATTTACCATAACGACAAACGCATATAAGCTCTCTGACGATGATATCGAATTTTTCAACGAGCATATGTATAATGTCGTAATAAGTATAGACGGACGAAAATGCGTTCACGACCGAGTGCGTAAAACGGTGAGCGGTAAAGAGTCGTTCGATGTCGTCATAAATAACGCTTTACGGTTTAGAAAAGCGAGAAAAGGGCAATATTATGTGCGAGGAACGTTTACTCGCTACAATCTCGATTTTTGCTCCGACGTATTGTATCTTAACGATCTCGGATTCGATCAGATATCTATCGAGCCCGTCGTTTTGAAAGCGGACAGCCCTATGGCAATACGTGAAAGCGATTTGCCGGCAGTGCTTTCCGAATACGAAAAACTTGCAGAAGAGTATCTCGAGCGAAGAAAGACCGATAAATGGTTTAATTTTTTCCACTTTATGATCGACGTTGACAATGCGCCTTGTGCCGTCAAGAGACTCAAAGGCTGCGGTGCCGGCGGGGAATACGTGGCTGTCGCTCCGGACGGTACGGTTTATCCTTGCCATCAATTCGACGGTATTCCGCGTGCGGCGCTCGGAAACGTGTTCGATCGCAAGCTCGACGACGGGCTTCGCAGAAAACTGTACGAATGTTCCGTGCCGACAAAGACCGAATGCTCGAATTGTTGGGCTAAGTATTATTGTTCGGGCGGGTGCATGGCTAATTCGTACAAGTTCAACGGCGATATAAACGAACCCTATAAACCTGCGTGCGAAATGATGAAAAAGCGCGTTGAGTGTGCTCTTGCGGTTAAAGCTATCGAGGAAAGCGATGTCCCTTGCGAATAATGCTCGCATATAAGTGCGAGGCTTGCGGGACGCCGAAAAATTATAAAAAAGTTCGGTAATTCGCTACGGAAATATTTGACTTGTGCGCGGGTTTTTAATATAATATATAAGTTAATATCGGTAAAATGGAGTAAAGTATATTATTTCATTTCTAACTACGGACGTGGAGAACAGCTATGGACGAAACAACGTCTTTTACGGAGACGGAGCAAACGACGGATAACAAGAACGGTTCGTCGGGACGCAAAGCTCCGATTGCGCCGTCGGCGCATAAAGCCGTCAAAAAGAAATCTACAATCACCAAACTCGTTTTCATCGGGATAGCGCTTGTACTCGGGTTGATTTTGGCGTTCTGTCCGATGCAGTTCGGACTTAAAAAGTATCAGCCGTTTTTGTCGAAAGAGGCGATAAGTCTTGGTCTCGATCTCGAGGGCGGTATTTATGCCGTCTATGAGGCGGGCAATACGGACACGGACGGATTCGACGCCAAGATGGAGGGTACCCGTGCGGCGCTCGAAAGTTTGCTTGCGAGCAAAGGTCAAACGGAAGCTACGGTAGTGCGCGAGGGCAATACCCGTATTCGCGTGGAAATACCGGGTGCCGAAGATACCGAAGATTTATTGTCTATAATCGGCGAGCCTGCGCAAATATCGTTTGTGCTCGACGACACCGGCGAAACGGTTCTTACGGGTGAGGACGTTGTCAGCGCGGATTCCTACTACAGCGCTAACGACGGCGGTTACGTAGTGTCGCTCGAACTCACTTCGGGCGGTCAGGACAAGTTCCACGAAGCTACGTCGAACAATATCGGCAAAACGATGAGCATAGTCGTTACTATCGGCGGAGAATCCACAACAGTCAGTCAGCCGTCCATAAACTCGGCAATCAGCGGTAATGCGATAATATCGGGCAACTTTACGGCGGAATCGTCCGAGCGGCTTGCAAATCAGATTATGAGCGGCACGTTCGACGTTGCGCTCGAACTGCGCGAGACGGATACTATTTCGCCGACACTCGGTAACGATGCGCTCAAATACGGTCTCATTGCGGGTATAGTCGGGTTTTCGCTCGTAATCGTGTTTATGTGTATTATGTACGGAATGCTCGGGCTTACGGCTACGATCGCATTGCTGTTCTACTTGATAATTTATCTGTTCTTCCTTGCGGCTTTGCCGTGGGTTCAGCTTACGCTTCCCGGAATCGCTGGTATCTTGCTGAGTATAGGTATGGCGGTCGATGCAAACGTTATAGTTTTCGAACGCATAAAAGAAGAATACAGAAACGGTAAATCGATCATGGCTGCGTATCATGCCGGCTTCAAAAAGGCTTTGTTCGCCATACTCGACAGTAACGTGACCACGGTTATCGCGTGTATATTGTTGTTGCTTCTCGGAACGGGTTCGGTAAGCGGTTTTGCGCTTACGTTGCTTGTGGGTGTTCTCGTTTCGTTGTTTACGTCGCTTGCCGTTACTCGCGGACTTCTCAAATACTTTATCAACCTCAATTCCTACAACGCCAAGATTTACAGACTGAAGCGCGGCAAGCAGTTCGAGAATCTCGAAGCCGATTCGACCGCGCAAGCCGTTCTCGAAGAAATGCAGCGTGAAGAAATGGAAAAGAAGCAGGCAAAGGAAGCGAAGAAAGAGAAAAACCGTGCCAAAAAAGAGCGTAGCTCGCAAAAAATCAATAACGGAGGGGAAACGGCATAATGAAAAAATTAAGCAACCTCCTCGAAAAAGACTTTCATATAGTCGAAAAGCGAAAGATACTGTTTTCCATCCCGATCGTTCTTTTTGTGATAGCGGCGATTTTGATGATCGTATTTCGCTTTACAAACGGTTCGCCGCTCAATCTCGGTACCGATTTTACGGGCGGATATTCAATGCAAGTGCAGCTCGGCGATAAGCTGACCGACGATAATTACGAATTGTATTGCAACCGTATACGCAGAGCGTTGAGCGTGGTTACCACAGAGGACGGAGAGTCGTATTCTATCTCGATAGACGGTATGCAGCGTCAAAGCGCCGGAACGTCAAAAGACTCCGTGTATTTCAAGTATTTCGCACTCAAAGGCGTGAGCGAGTCAGATATGACGGGAAAAGTCAACGACGCAATCAAGAGAGCGCTTGAAGACAAAGTGCTTCTCGCGATTCCCGCGGTGGATATTTCGGATAAAAAAGTTACGCTTACTTATAACGAAGTACTTGTAGATTTGCCGGAAAATCCCGATTCGTCTTTCAGATGGATGAAGCAAAAGTTTATCGATTTGGTGCCCGAACTTAATGAGTCTTCGGCGGCAGGAATAGTTTTTGCCGGCAATGACTCGGATGCGGCGATAACGCTCGGCGATAATCCCAAGCAAATCGTCATTTCGTTGGACGCCATCAATAATAATGCAACGGTAAAAGATGCGATCATGTCGGGTATGGTGCGCGACGATCAATATTCTTCGCGCGTGCTCATCGGCGGCATGGTAGGCGCGACCGTTTCGTCGGAATTGCTGTTTAACGCTATACTTGCCGTATCGCTTGCGCTTGTGTTCATGTTATGCTATATTGGATTGCGATTCCAGCTGTCGAGCGGTCTTGCATGTATTATAGCGTTGTTCCACGATATACTCATAATGTTCGCGTTTATGGCTATATTCGGCATAGAGATCAACAGCACGTTTATTGCGGCGCTCATAACGATTCTCGGATATTCGATCAACAACTCGATAATCATATTCGACAGAGTGCGTGAAAACATGCGGTCGATACATGCCAAAACAATGACGCCCGAGCAGATCGCCAACAAGTCTATTAAAGAGACTTTGATGCGTTCAGTAAATACAACGATCACTACTTTGATAATGATAGCGATGGTAGCGATTATCGGTGTGCCCGATATAAGAATATTTGCTATTCCCATTATCGTCGGATTGGTCGCGGGTACGTTCTCGTCTATTTGTATTGCACCTACGTTCTGGGCATTGTTCCAGCGCGTCGGTAAGAACAGACAGAATTTCAATCTTCCGCCCAAATCGAAAAAAACAAAAACCAAAAAGACGACGACTCCTTCGGAAGTCGGTGCTTAAAACCGCTGTCATAAAAGCCTTCCGCGTGTGAAGGCTTTTTGTCGTAATCGAAAAAAAGTAAAGGGTAAACAATGAACTTGACAACGCAGAAAATCAGCGACGTTATACCCGATGAAAAGACGGTAGAGCGGATCGGCGAACAACTCGGGTTAAACAAGAAACTCGTCGAGTTGTTGTTTTTGCGCGGTTACGACAATGTGGATTCGGTAAATGTATTTTTACATCCCGACGAGGAATTTTTGTATTCGCCCGACACTATGCTCGGCATGAACGAATGTAAAGAGAGGCTCGAATCGGCAATAGAGAACGGCGAAAAGGTAGTTGTTTACGGGGATTACGATGCGGACGGTATATGCGCTTCTGCAATACTGTCGCTCTATCTTTCGTCGCGTGGTTTGAACGTTTTGACGCATATTCCCGACAGGATCGGCGAAGGATACGGACTTAACGTAGACAGTATCGAGCGCATTATCGAAAATTCTATGCCCGATCTTATTTTAACTTGCGATTGCGGCATTTCGGCTATCGACGAGGTGGAGCTCGCAAAAGATCTCGGTGTGGACATTATTGTCACCGATCATCACGAAGTCGGCGAGCGCAGACCCGATTGTATAGTTGTCAATCCGCATCAAAGCGATTGCAAATATCCGTTCAAGGATCTGTGCGGCGCAGGCGTCGCGCTCAAGATCGTGCAGGCGCTCGGCGGCATCGAAGCAGCACGCAATTATTACGATCTTGCGGCGATAGCTACTGTAGCCGATCTTGTTAGTCTTACGGACGAAAACAGGCTTATAGTACAGCTCGGCTTGAAGAGCATGTCAAAGAGCAAGAACTTCGGCATACTCGCTCTTACGGATTCTCTAAAGCTGAAAACGGTCACGTCGTCCGATATAGCTTTCAAGATAGCGCCGAGAATAAACGCCGCAGGCAGAATGGGCAGTGCGTACAGAGCTTTTGAGTTGTTTACTTCAAGCGATCCGACTGTCGTTTCGGAAAAGCTCGATCAGATTGTTAAAGCAAACAACGACAGAAAAACGCTTTGCGACGAGCTGTATGCTCAGGCTATAACAATGCTCAGATCGTTTGATCTTGTAAACGAGCGCGCCATTATAATAATGAGCGACAAGTGGGAAAAGGGAATTACGGGTATACTTGCCGCTCGGCTCGTCGGGGATTTTAAGCGCCCAGTCTTTGTGCTTGTTAAGAACAACGATGAATATAAAGGTACATGCAGAAGTATAGACGGTATAAACATATATGAGCTATTAAGCAAAAATTCGGATCTGTTGAAAGAGTTCGGCGGGCACAATCAGGCTGCAGGCTTTACTATTCTTCCGCAGAACGTAGCTGAATTTAAGCGGCGAATACTCGACGAACTCTCGCAAGTCGATGTCGGAGAGTTTATTCCGTCGATTAAATACGACATGGAACTCGTGGAGTCCGACATAACGCAAGAGTTTGTCACATCGCTTGCAATGCTCGAGCCTACGGGAAACAACGGCAACCCGAAGCCGTTGTTTATGACGAAAACCGATTCTATATCGGCAATGCCGCTAAAGACCAATCCGAGTCATACGCTTTTGAAAACGCCGGGCGGATTGCAGTTGTTTGCTTACAATTCGTATTCGTTAAATACTTATTATAACGGTGCGACGCAGCGCGAACTTATATACGAGCTCGCAGACAGCGAGTATTCTCCGCGGCTGTATTTGCGCGGTTGTGCGTTAACGCGTCTTGCCGTCAATGATTCGATCGCTAAAGCCGGTTATTTGCGTATGCTCAATTATCCGAAGTCGCTTGAAGTGTTTTATAAAGAATATGAAGAGGACGAACTTGACAGGCTTATAGATAATCCGTTCGGCACGCTCGTTATTGCCGGCTGTAAAGAGACTTACGAAAAATTTGCGGCAAAATCTTATAAAAACGTTGTAATGCATGAGATTTTTGCGGAAACGGCGGTAAATGTGTATTCTCGCATTATTGTGTCGCCCGAGTTCGGCAAATCGTTCATGCTCGAAAATTATGAAAAGGTTATATTCCTCGATTATCCGCCGTCGCTCAATGTAATCGGCTATATTAACCGCAGATCTAAAGCAACTGTGTATATCCCGATCTATGACAACAGACACGATATATTCTCTTGCGTTAAGGCGGACAGAAATGTTTTCGGAAAGTATTTCAATTCTATTAAGGCGAATTCGGTCAGCGTAAAAGCACCTAATATTTATGCGTATTTCAAAGCGCTGATAGCGCGTGACAGAACGCTCGAGTTACCGCAGTTTATAGCGTGTTTGTCTGTGTTTACGCAGCTCGGTATAATGTCGTTCAGACCGGATAGCGGCATAACCGTAAAACAAGTCGTCAACCCGCTTGAGAACTCGGAAGTATACAGAACGATCGAGGCATGGCAATAATGACAGAAGACCATATTGAGATTGTAAAACGCGAAACCGCCCACTTAAAATCGCGGTATTCGCTTATGTATACCAAGGAACAAGCGGAAGTGGTAGACCGCGCGCTCGACTATGCCGTAAACATGCATAGCGGACAGTCGAGGGCATCGGGCGAGCCGTATGTGACGCACCCCATAGCCGTGGCTAACTTGCTTTTGGATATCGGCATGGATTCGTCTACGATCGCAGCAGCGCTTTTACATGATTGTATAGAGGATACTACGGCAACATCCGAAGAAATAACAACGCTGTTCGGTTCCGAAATTTGTCTGCTTGTCACTTCAGTAACAAAACTCGAAAAGATGGTGTTCAAGTCCAAACAGGAAGAACAAGCCGAAAATTTCCGTCGGATGTTTTTTGCAATGGCTAAGGACATACGAGTAATACTTATCAAACTTGCCGACAGGCTACACAATATGCGCACGCTCGGCGCACTTTCTCATGAGCGGCAGGTTGCGATAGCAAAAGAAACGCTCGATATTTATGCGCCTCTCGCTTCGCGGCTAGGTTTGTCATTTTATAAATGCGAACTTGACGATTTGTGTCTTAAAACATTGCACCCTGACGACTACGACATGCTCGTAAAAGAAATATCGTTGAAGCGTGCGGAACGTCAGGATCTCGTAAACCGAATTTGCGACGAACTTAAAGGTATGCTTTCCGATCTCGGAGTAAACGGACAGGTGAGCGGCAGGCCGAAGCATTTTTACAGTATTTACAAAAAAATGGTCGGACAAAACAAGACGTTCGAGCAGATTTACGACCTGACTGCCGTTCGTGTTATAGTGGAAAGCGTTCGGGATTGCTATGAGGTTCTCGGAATAATCCATACCAAGTGGAAGCCTATTCCCGGCAGATTCAAGGATTATATTGCCGTTCCAAAACCTAATAACTACCAGTCGTTGCATACTACCGTTATGACTACATACGGTATGCCGTTCGAAATTCAGATCCGCACGTTTGAAATGCATAAGATCGCCGAGTACGGTATAGCTGCGCATTGGAAATACAAGGAGAACCGCGTCGTCGATTCCGATCTCGACGGAAAGCTCGAATGGCTTCGCGGCGTCATGGAAAAAGAAAAGGCGCAAACTGCTGATCCGTGCGAATTTTACGAATCGCTCAAACTCGATTTATATAGCGGGCAGGTGTTTGTTTTTACGCCGCGCGGAGACGTTATAGCTCTGCCGGAAGGCGCTACGCCCGTGGACTTTGCATACACGGTACATTCCGAAGTGGGAAATAAATGTATAGGCGCAAAGGTCAACGGAAAAATCGTGCCGCTCGAGACCAAATTGTGCACGGGCGACTATATAGACATAATTACGTCGCCTACAGCTAAAGGTCCTAGCCGTGATTGGTTGAGATTTATCAAAACGTCCACAGCCAAGAGTAAGATCCGCGCTTTTTTCAAGCGCGAGATGAAAGACGAGAATATCAAGCGCGGCAAGGAACTGTTGGAACGCGAGGCTAAAAACCGCGGATATGTATTGTCCGATTTGATGATCCCCAAATGGCTCGACGTTATAATGCAGCGTTATTCGTTTTCGTCGATCAACGACATGTATGCTTCTGTGGGGTACGGCGCTTATACGCCCAATCAAATACTGTTAAAGCTGATCGACTTTTACAGACGCGAAAATCCCGTAACGCCGCCTACGCAGATCACTTCGACCGTCACTAAGAACGAAGGTCGGGGTATTGTCGTGCAAGGTCATAACGATTTGTTGGTGCGCATGGCGAAATGCTGCTCTCCCGTGCCGGGTGACGGTATCGTGGGTTATATTTCGCGAGGCAGAGGTGTTACGATTCACCGAGATACCTGTCCGAATATCAAAAATGCGGAGAGTTATCGGCTCATAGAAGCGCATTGGGACGGATCGCGTTCCGCGCCGTTTGTCGTTTCGCTTACAATAGAATGTAAAGACACGGGCGGCGTCCTTGCCAAAATAACAAAAACGATCTCCGATATGAAACTGTCTATAGAATCTATGACGGCGCGCGTGGATAAAGAGCAAAAAGGAATAATATCTCTCGGCGTGAGAATATCGTCGCCCGAACAGTACGACAGCGTAATGACGCGCATACAATCCATCAGAAACGTAGATAAAGTTTACCGTACAATGAATTAAAGGATACTATGGATATTTACACTCTTGTGCTCGGTTGTTGCGCCACTAATACTTATGTCTTAGTCGAAAACGGTAGGGCTGTTGTTGTGGATCCTGCTGACGAAGCGGAACGTATATGTTCTTTCGTTGCGCGTAAACAAGCGATAGTCGAGCAGGTTCTTATAACTCACGGACACTTCGATCATATTAAGGCCGCACGCGAATTGCAAAAATGCGGCGCCGAAATATATATGTCGGGAACAGATTACGGACTTGTGGATTTCGGCAATGTCAACAGCGTTTTCGGCGCGCCGAGCGACAGGTTTGTGTTAGACGTCGAAGTGCGCGACGGACACGAGTTCGAAATATCGGGGCATATATTCAAAGTGCTCGAAACACCCGGGCACACCGTCGGCAGCGTGTGCTATATTATGGACGACGGCATAATATTCTCCGGCGATACTCTCTTTAAGCTCGGCGTCGGTCGTACCGATTTTCCGCACGGCAATTTTTCGGAACTTAAGCGTTCGTTAAAAAAACTGTTTGCGCTTTCGCACGATTACAGAGTGCTTCCCGGACACGGATGCGAAACATCTCTTTACTTCGAAAAACATAACAATGCTTATGCGAATTACTGATATACGTACGGATACGGAGCTTGCAGACGAAGCGCGACTTTTTTTCGGTGACGATTTCAATGTGATTTCACTTGACGTCAACGGGCGAAATTACTGCGTCGAAATAGACGGAATGAAGTATGCCTACGATTATTCGGATAGTATATACGATATTATTCCGAACGAGCATATTTTACGCAGGCTTGATAAAATAGCGCTTTACGACGCTCTGAGTGCGCATACACGGCGCGAAATGCCTTGGGGGGCGTTAACGGGCGTTCGTCCTACAAAGCTGTTTTACGAGTGCTTATCGCGCGGAAAATCACTCGATTTGTCTGCGAAAATAATGCGCGACGTGTACAGGGTGTCGGCAGAAAGGGCGGAGATATTAAAGCGAATTGTCAATGCCCAAAAAGGTAAAGTAGTGTTTCCGCCCGAATTTATCAATCTGTATGTGCATGTACCGTATTGCACAACGCGGTGCACATACTGTTCTTTTGTATCTTCGCCGATAGGCAAGAATATCGAACAGTCAAAAAAGTATGCGGAGTTATTATGCGACGAGATAAGCAAGTCCGTTGAATTTCTGCGCGAAAGCGGTAAAAAAATTCTTTCCGTTTATATAGGCGGAGGTACGCCTACGGCGCTTGACGACCTATCGTTTGAAAAACTTCTTTCGTGCATTGACGCGAACGGCCTCGAATACACATGCGAAGCGGGGCGACCCGATACGATAACGGAACGAAAAGCGGACATTATGAAGGCGTACGGCGTCACTCGCGTGTGCGTTAATCCGCAAACGCTCAATGACAACACGCTTAAAGCTATAGGCAGAAACCACGGCTCGGCAGATTTTTTCGGGGCTTACAAGATCGTGGAGGGTAAAGGGTTCGATATAAACTGCGATCTCATTGCTGGGCTCGAGAATGAAACGGAAGAAGATTTTATCGCGAGTTTCGAAGGTATAAAAAAGCTGGGACCGCAAAATATTACCGTGCATTCGCTTGCCAAAAAGAACGGCAGCGTTATCCGTTATGACGCAGGCGAGAACGA
Organism: uncultured Christensenellaceae bacterium; assembly: GCA_910587455.1. Taxonomy (GTDB): domain Bacteria; phylum Bacillota; class Clostridia; order Christensenellales; family Pumilibacteraceae; genus Anaerocaecibacter. The sequence continues at coordinate 27,479 of CAJULK010000011.1, forward strand.
GAACGCGTCGTCGATGACCGATTACGCGCTCAAAAATCTCGGCAGTTACAGACCGTACTATTTGTACAGGCAAAAACGCCAAGCGTGCAATTTGGAAAACATAGGCTTTTCGCTTGTCGGCAAAGAATGTGTCAACAACATAACGACAATGGAGGAAACGGTCGGAGTTATGGCTTGCGGCGCCGGCGCGATTTCGAAAGCAATATTCGACGGAAAAATCGTGCGGTTTGCAAACATGCGCGATATCTCTTTGTATATAGAGCGATATAACGAGAAGCTCGCGGCAAAACTGTCCTGTTTTTCGGATATAAATTGAGCTGTCGAAAATTCGGTTTTTATATCGACACGTAAAAACGCTATACAAAAAGTTATTTTCGGTGTATAATATTATTCGCATGAGCAGTAAATATTTTATTCATACATACGGATGTCAGATGAACGTCCACGAATCTGAAAAGATGGCGGGTATACTCGAAGCCCGCGGTTTTTCGGTTTGCGACGAAATAACGGAAGCGGACATAATAGTTCTTAATACTTGCTGTGTGCGCGAAACGGCTGAATCTCGTGTGTACGGTCATCTCGGCAGAATAAAAAGCCAAAAGAAATCGGGCGCAGTGCTCGTAGTGTGCGGATGCATGACGCAACAGCCGTCAGTCGCGCAAAGTCTTGCCAAGCGTTGTGCATTTGTAGATATAATCCTCGGCACGTTCAATCAATCAAAGCTCGGCGAATATATTGATACGTTTATGCACACCGGTGAACGCATAATCGACGTGTGGGAAAAAGAACGCGAAGAAACCGCGTGCGGTATTGCGCGTTCGTCCGGAGTAAACGCTTGGGTAAATATTATGTACGGGTGCAATAATTTTTGTACATACTGCATTGTTCCGTATGTTCGCGGCAGAGAGCGGTGCAGACCCATCGACGATATTATATCCGATGTAGACGGCTTGCTCGCTTCGGGGTACAAGCAGATAACTCTGTTGGGGCAAAACGTAAATTCGTACAGTTACGGCGGAAAAGATTTTACCGGATTATTGAAGATGTTGGAGACGGACAGAAAATACAGACTAAAATTCATGACGTCTCATCCTAAGGATTTTTCGCTCGCTCTTGCCGAGCATATGGCAACTTCTAAAATAATGGGAAAAAATCTGCATTTGCCAGTTCAGTCGGGTAGCGACAGAATATTGCAAGCCATGAACAGGCGGTATACGCGTGACGATTATTTCCGCAAAATAGACGAAGTACGCAGACTTGTGCCGGATATCGGACTGAGTTCCGATGTGATGGTCGGTTTTCCTACAGAGACCGAGGCAGACTTCGATGATACAATAGACCTTGTAGGGCGAGTACGTTATAATAATCTTTTTACTTTCATCTATTCGCGCCGAAGCGGAACGCCTGCCGATAAAATGCCTCAGCTCGATTATAAAACAAAACAAGCGCGCATAGACAAGCTGATTAAGTATCAATTCGAAATTTCCAAAAGTATAGCGGAAGAGTGCGTGGGCAAAACGTTCGAAGTGTTGGTAGCCGAAAAAAAGAGCGGAAAATGTTTCGGAAAAGCGGAAAACGATGCGGCCGTCACATTTGTCGGTAATAACGTAAATATAGGTGATTTCGTCAAAGTAAAAGTAACTGATGCTAAGAATGCCAATCTGAGCGGAGAGGTGGTATAAATGGGTTTGTCACCGATGATGATCCAATATAAAAAAATCAAAAGCAATTATCCGGATACGATACTTATGTTTCGGCTCGGGGATTTTTACGAAATGTTTTTCGACGATGCGGTGACTGTTTCGCGCGAGCTCGATCTCACGCTCACGGGACGCAACTGCGGCATGGAAGAAAAAGCGCCTATGTGCGGTGTTCCGTATCATGCTGTACAAGCGTATATAGCAAAACTTCTCAAAAAGGGTTATAAGGTCGCCGTATGCGATCAGATGCAAGATCCGGCAACAGTTAAAGGCATAGTGGAACGCGACGTTACGCGCATAATAACGGGCGGAACGATAACGGATCCCGACAGCCTCGAAGACGATTCGAATAACTATCTGATGTCGCTGTATCTTGATGCAACTGGAGTCGGCGCGGTTTGGACGGATATCACCACTTCCGAAACTTACAATCATTTTATAGAATGTCCCGTAAAGGTAAAACTCAACGACTTGCTCATGCGTATTCGACCCGCTGAAATTATATGCAATTCGAAAATGCTCGAAGAGAGTTTGGAACTTTCCGCGATCAAGTACGGCAGCGTATGCAAAATGACGCAATACGACGACGCGATGTTCGATTTCGATACGGCAAAAAGCACGGTAGCGCGGCTGGTGAGCGAACGCGAGCTTAAAACTTTATGTAAAACCCCGTGTTGCATATGCGCCGAAGGCGCGCTTATATCATATGTGCAAACGATGCAATTCCGCAAAAACGTCAATATCGGATCGGCAGAAAGTTACGAGTCGGAAATTTTTATGGATATCGACGCTAATACGGCGCGCACACTCGAGCTTACTGAATCTCAAAGCAGAAAGCGCGGCACGACGCTTCGCGATGTAATCAACAATACATGCACGCCTATGGGAGATAGGCAACTCAGAAAGTGGATTATGCGCCCGTTGTGCGTCAAATCGAAGATCGACGAGAGGCTCAACGCCGTAGACGCGTTGTACCGTGATACCATAATGCGCGAAAAACTGCGCACTTCGCTGTCGTACGTAAAAGATATAGTCAGAATATCCGCAAATCTTGCGCTCGGTGAGATAAAGCAAAAAGACGTGTTGGCGCTCGGCGCGTCGTTCCGCGCCATGCCCGACATCAAAAACACGCTGAATGACGTATCTGCAACTATGCTTGCGGAGCTGCGCGACTCCATAGATACTATGTCCGATCTCAGAGAGCTTATCGAATCGGCAGTGACTGATATTGTTTCTTCCGACAAACAGGATGATTCGACTTTGATCCGAACGGGGTACGACAAAGAACTCGACGATTATAGAGCGCTAGGAAAAAATTCGCGTGCGATAATAGCCAAGATGGAAAGCGACGAACGCGAAAAAACCAAGATCAAAAATTTGCGTATCGCTTATAACAGACTGTTCGGGTATTACATAGAAGTGCCGAGACAGTTCGATTCGCTCGTGCCCGAATATTATCACCGCAGACAAACTGTTGCAAATGCCGAAAGATACGTTACAGACGAGCTTAAAGAAATAGAATTTAAGGTTTTGAACGCTTCGGAGCTTTCCGAAAAACGTGAAAGAGAGCTGTATTTGCAAGTTCTCGAAAAACTGAGGTCGCGATGTTCGGATATAACTTCGCTCGGAAAGACCGTTGCCGATATAGACTGTCTTGTTTCGCTTGCATCAGCCGCAAAAAACAACGGGTATATCCGTCCCGAAATAACCGAAAACGGCGAAATAGTCATATCGGAGGGGCGACATCCAGTTGCCGAACTTCTTCCGTCCGACGAAATTTTCGTTCCGAATAACACATCGCTCAATTCTTCCGATTCCAAAATTATGCTGATAACCGGTCCCAATATGGCGGGGAAAAGCCTGTACATGCGCCAGGTCGCGCTTATAACGGTGCTTGCGCATATGGGTTCGTTTGTGCCTGCCAAATCTGCAGCGATAGGGCTTGTAGACAAAATTTTTACTCGTGTCGGCGCAAGCGACGATATTTCTACGGGGCGAAGCACGTTCATGGTCGAAATGAGCGAAGTGTCGAGAATACTCGAAAACGTTACCGATTCGAGTCTCGTGCTTCTCGACGAGATAGGGCGCGGCACTGCTACGTACGACGGACTGAGCATTGCGTGGGCAGTTGTGGAACATCTTGCGGATAACTCGGCGGCAAAAGTATTGTTTTCCACTCACTACCACGAGCTTACTGAGCTCGAGGGATCCATTAAAGGTTTGAAAAACTACAAATTTACAGCAAAGGAAATCGACGGCGGAATCAAATTCATGCGCAAAATAATGCGCGGAAGCGCCAATAAAAGTTTCGGGATCGAAGTTTCGGCTCTTGCCGGTCTGCCTCAATCGGTGTTGGTCAGGGCGAAGCAGCTGCTGTCGCGCTTGGTGAATGCGGATATAGCGCATAAAGCGAACGACAACAGGCAACTTTCACTGTTCGATAATGTGTCCCGTCATGACGAGGTAATAACTATTCTGCGCGAACTCGATATAAACGACGTTACGCCGCGCGCCGCGCTCGACATTCTCTGCGACTTAAAGGAGAAGATCGACGCATGAAAATAAATAAATTACCCAGCGAAATATTTAACAGAATAGCGGCAGGCGAGGTCGTGGAAAGTCCCGCGTCTATTGTTAAAGAATTAGTCGAAAATTCAATAGATGCAGGCGCTACGGAGATTTTCGTTTCCGTTAAGGACGGGGGGATCGATTTTATTCGCATAACCGATAACGGATGCGGTATAGATTTCGACGACATGCCTACGGCATTTCTCCCGCATGCCACAAGCAAAATAAAAGCGATCGATGACCTCGATACCATACACACGCTCGGATTTCGCGGCGAAGCGTTGCCGAGCATAGCTGCGGTTGCCGACGTAACAATGATATCTCGCACGGAAGATAGCGAGACGGGCGGAATTATAGCGTATAAAAACGGCAAACTTGTTTCGCACGACGAATGCGGTGCGAAATCGGGTACTATGATTACCGTGGAAAATTTGTTTTCGCGAATCCCCGCACGTAAAAAATTTCTCAACAAACCGTCGCGCGAAGAAACTAAGATACTTACTCTCATAGAACACCTCGTGCTTGCCAACCCTAATACGGTGTTTAAGTTCGACAGCGAAACCAAACATTTCCAATCGTCGGGCGAAGGTCTTGCGAGCGCCGTTTTTGCCGTGTACGGCGATGCGGTATTGAAAAATACCGTACCTGTCGAGCTTGACGAAGCGCCTATCGGGATTAAGGGTTTTACGTGCGTCCCCACTTTTACAAAGCCGTCTAAAAACTATCAGAACATAATAATAAACGGTAGATATGTCGAGAGTGCGGACGTTTCTTATGCCGTGTATTCCGTGTATGCGCCGTATTTAATGAAGCGTCAGTATCCGTTGTTCGTATTGCATATAACTATGCCGTTCGACATGGTTGACGTAAACGTGCATCCGAGTAAACTTCAGGTAAAGTTTGCCGATACCGTCAAAGTCAAATCGCTTGTGGCACGCGCTGTAAAAAGTGCGATAGGGATAAAGTTGACGGATGCGAAAAAACTCGACGCTGACGATTTTGCACCGGAGCCGCCGCCCGATTACGGTAAGTCGCACTCGCTCGGATCATTTTTCGATATAATGTCGTCGTTCGGATCGGGCGGTATTACTTTTGCTACTCAAAACTCCGCGCAAGATTCCGAAATTTTCAACGCGAAAGCCGAAGCCGCAGTCGGTGAAAGCGTATCGGATTATGTTCCGGAACCGCCGCCCGAGCAGTACATTTCGTCTCGGGATTATGCGGATATGTACGCTTCCGCCGCCGATTATTCGCAAACTCCCGTTTTCGAGCCTGTCGAATGTAAGTATTCGGGAAAACTGTTCAATACTTATCTTATACTCGAGCGCGGCGATATGTGTTATTTCGTAGATCAACACGCCGCACACGAAAAGCTGCTTTACGGCAGACTGCTCGAAAATTACGAAAAAAAGCGGCTTAAGACTCAGCCTATGATGTTGCCGTTCGTATTCGACGTATCCGCAGCAGACGCCGAATTGATATCCGAAAACATCGAGCTGTTCGAAGATTGCGGGTTTGGGATCGCACCGTTCGGCGAATATACGTTTACTTTGTCGTATGTGCCGCTCGAATGTGCCGGCATAGATCTTAAATCGTTTGTTGCGGATTTGCTACTGCTCGTCAATTCGCGCGACAAAAGTCCGATGGTGCTTAAAGAACGGTTGATGCAATCTGCGTGTAAAGCCGCCGTTAAAGGCGAGATAGACGATCTCGATAAGTCGGAGATCGACGCGTTGCTTGCCGAAATGTCTGCGAGAAATATTACGCTTTTTTGTCCGCACGGCAGACCGATTGCGGTTTGTTTTTCCAAAAAGGAGATCGAAAAGTGGTTCAAGCGGATCGTATAAAAACGGTCGCTATCGTCGGTTGCACCGCAGTGGGAAAGTCGAACACGGCGTTGAAACTCGCAAAAAGGTTCAATGGGGTTTTGATCGGTGCGGATTCGATGCAAATATATCGAGGATTCGATATCGGGACCGGAAAACTTACAAAATCGGAATGTGGCGACATAGAGCACTTGCTTATAGACGTTGTTGACGGCGACGCCGAATTTTCGGTAGGAGAATACGTCAAACTCGCGGACGCGGCTGTCAGCTCTGCCGTCGCGAACGGAAAAACTCCTATCATTGTCGGCGGAACGGGACTTTACGTTAACGCCTTATTGTCGGGAAGCGATTTCGGCGGCACGGCAAAAGACGCAGACTTGAGAAACAAGTTAAAGTTTCTCGCGCATATTTTCGGCTCGCGCACTCTACACGGATTGTTAAACAACGTAGACAAAGAGGCAGCTGCGGGTATTTCCGCAAACGATGTCAAACGCATTGTGCGAGCATTGGAAATTTTTGCGCTGACGGGGGTTTCTAAAACGAATGCCGTCGGCGGGCAAAAGCGTTATGATTATTTATTGATCGTTTTGACGTTGCCGCGTGATATATTGTATGAGCGCATAAACAAACGTGTAGCTCAAATGTTCGACGACGGACTTATCGACGAAGCACGTTCTCTCGAGCGGTATAGCGGCTGTCAGGCGATGCAAGCGCTCGGATATAAGCAGATCGCAGAATTTTCGGACATGCCCGTTGCGGAGTTAAAAGAATTGACTGCTCGAAAAACACGCAATTATGCCAAGCGACAAATAACTTACTTCAAAAATATGAAACTCCATAAAGTATTTATAGATGCTCGCGACTACGATTCGGTTGAAAAATGCGTCGCCGAATTCTTGGAGAAATGATTATGAATCTTATAATTGAAAGCGCGCTCGAAAAACTCGCGCCGCTATTTTCGGAAGTTGACAGTCGTGCGCTCGTCAATCAGAAAAAAGTACTCGACGCTTTTATAAACAATAAAATTGCCGTCAGGCATTTTACTCCGACAACGGGATACGGATACGATGACGTTGCACGGGATACGCTTAACAAGCTATATGCCGACGTATTCGGTATGAAGCAGGCAATAGTGTCTCCGTTGATTGCTTCGGGAACACACGCGCTTACAGTTGCGCTGTTCGGGCTTTTGCGCCCCGGTCAAACGCTGCTTTATGCGAGCGGCGCGCCGTACGATACGCTTGAAAACGTTATTTTCGGAAAAAAAATAGGTTCGCTCAAAGACTTCGGTATAAATTGCGAAATAGTTCCGCTTAAAGACGGCATGCCCGATATAAAAGCGATAAAGCGCGCATGTGAAAAATTTCGCCCCGCGGTTGTTGCCGTGCAGCGTTCGAGAGGATACGAAATGCGGCCCGCGTTGTCCGTTGCCGATATTGAAAATATCGCTGAAACGGCGCACTGTTTCGGCGCAAAAGTGATGGTCGATAATTGTTACGGCGAATTTACCGAAACGGTAGAACCGTCTGCCGCCGACGCTTTGGTGGGATCGCTTATTAAAAATCCCGGCGGAGGATTTGCGCCTACGGGCGGATATATTTGCGGAACCGAATCGGCGATCGAGCAGATCGAAGGCAGGTTTACGGCGCCGTCTATCGGCAGGGAAATAGGTTCGTATGCCGCCGATTACAGACCGTTTTATCAAGGTTTTTTCACTGCGCCGCACACTGTGGCGCAAAGCATTAAGACGGCTATGCTTTTTTCGGAAGTGTTTTCGTCGCTCGGATACGAAACTCTTCCAAAGACCGGGGAACGTTACGACGATATAGTATGCTCGATAAAATTAGGCGACGAGCGGAAATTAGTCGAGTTTTGTCGTGCCGTGCAAAGCGCTTCGCCGATAGACAGTTTTGCTGCTCCGGAGCCGTGGGACATGCCGGGATATAACGATAAAGTGATAATGGCTGCGGGCGCGTTTGTTTCGGGCGCTTCGATAGAACTTTCATGCGATGCGCCGATAAGACCGCCGTATGTCGCATATATACAAGGCGGTTTGACTTTCGAGCACGGAATAATCGCTCTCGAAAAATGCTTGGAAGCCGTCAATGTCAAATAGAATTTGTTGCGAACATATATTTTTTCCCGAATGTGGCATAAAGGCTCAAAATACTTGATTTTTTTATACGGTTGTGCTATGCTTTATAAGGTCTAACCAAATATTTTTTTAAGGAGATATTATGTCTGAATTAAAGATTAAAAAGGTTGTCGCAAGAGAAATCGTCGACTCGCGAGGCAACCCCACGGTAGAAGCTGATGTCGAGCTCGAAAACGGCGTTACCGGCAGAGGTGCGTCGCCCTCCGGCGCTTCGACCGGCGAATTCGAAGCGATCGAGCTTCGTGACGGCGATAAGTCGCGCTACGGCGGCAAAGGGGTTTCCAAAGCCGTAAACAACGTCAACACCGTTATCAACGAAGCGCTTAAGGGCGTGGACGCGTTCGATACCTATAAGGTAGACAAAGTCATGCTCGACGCGGACGGTACCGAAAATAAATCCAAACTCGGCGCGAACGCTATTCTTGCCGTATCGATCGCCGCCGCGAAAGCCGCGGCAAATGCGCTTAACATACCGCTTTATCGCTTTATCGGCGGCAGTGCGGCTACGCGTTTGCCCGTTCCTATGATGAACATTCTCAACGGCGGTGCGCATGCCACGAATAATGTGGACGTTCAGGAATTTATGATTATGCCTGTCGGCGCAAAAACGTTTGCGGAAGGATTGCGCTGGTGCACCGAAGTGTTCCATACGCTTCAATCGTTGCTTAAGAGCAAAAACCTTGCTACGTCGGTCGGCGATGAGGGCGGTTTTGCTCCCAACCTTGCGAGCGACGAGGACGCTATTAAAAACATTCTCGAAGCTGTAAAGAAAGCCGGATTCAAAGAGGGCACCGATTTTGTTCTCGCGATGGATGCCGCGGCAAGCGAATGGAAAGGCGGAAAGAAAGGCGAGTACCGTATGCCCAAGGCGAACAAGGTGTATACCACTGCCGAACTTATCGATCATTGGAAAAAACTTACCGAAACGTATCCTATCTATTCGCTTGAGGACGGTCTCGACGAAGAGGATTGGGACGGTTGGCAGAAACTTACCGCTGCGCTCGGCAACCGCGTACAGCTTGTCGGAGACGACTTGTTTGTAACCAACGTGAAACGTTTGCAGAAAGGTATCGATATTAACTGCGGCAACTCCATTCTCATAAAACTCAATCAGATCGGTTCTGTATCCGAAACTATGGAAGCTATCAAACTTGCGCAGAGATCGGGATATACCGCGGTCGTTTCACACCGCAGCGGCGAAACCGAAGATACGACTATCGCGGATCTCGCGGTAGCTCTCAATGCGGGGCAGATCAAGACCGGCGCGCCCAGCCGTTCCGAGCGTGTCGCAAAATACAATCAGCTTCTCCGCATCGAAGAAGAATTGGGATTTGCGGCGAACTATCCCGGTATCAAGACTTTCAACGTAAAACGTTAATACGTTTTTTCGTTCGACAGTATTAACCAAAGATAAAAAGCGATTCCGAAAGTGTATAACGCATAGGAAGGTTGAAAAAATACAAAATTCAATATGAGAGTGCACTTTTAGGGCGAGTCGAAGAACAGCAAGAGTTTGGAATAACTCTTGCTGTTCTTTATAGTTGTCCTACATAAAAATAATCGCAATTCAGCGGGAAATCTTATGATGCATATAGGCAATGATTTGTTATTTTCAAGCATTTATGATACAATTAATCTAATTATATAAACGGTGACATATCATGATAGATATTTACAGCAAAGGAGAATATCCGGCGAATGTTTTGTCAAACTTCCACTCGAACTGCTTTGAATTTGACGGCGTGGAATGTGCGAGCATGGAAGGCTTCTTGCAGTCATTGAAATGCAAAAACGTCAAAAAGCAAAAAGAAGTTTGCGGATTGGTTGGCAAGGCAGCTAAAGCCGCAGGGTGCAAAAAGCGTTTGTGGAAGCTGACGGGTAACTTATATTGGAAAGACAAGCGCTATAAACGGAATAGCGACGCGTTTGACGCGCTTCGCTTTAATGCGTATAAGGCGCTGTTTCGTAACGAAACTTTTCGCGGCGCTTTGGAAAGTGTAAGAAGTATAGAGCTAAAGCATACGATGGGTAAGCGCAAGAAAAGAGCTACAATACTAACCGAAGAAGAATTTATCGGCTACCTGAATAGGCTTAAGGAATTGCTTTGATTTCTCCCGAAATCAGTAATGAATTATTTTTGATGTTACTATCGGATAAAGCGACGGCGTATGCAACGGAAGCGGTTGCTGTCACGACAAAAATCGATCGGCCGATATCGACGTGTAAATGCAATTAAAATTTGTAACTCAAAGTATTTATATACTATTGCAAATTTCTTTGCGTTGTTGTATAATACATAATGAGGTGATTTATGGAAGGCTGTATATTTTGCAAAATTATAAACGGCGAGATCCCTTCGGAAAAGATATACGAAGACGATTTAATGATAATAATCAACGATATCGCGCCGAAAGCAAAAAAGCATTATCTTGCTATACCGAAAAAACATTATAAATTGTTTTCGGAAATGACAGAACAGGATTCCGTAGAGCTCGGCAAATGTATACGCAAAATAGGCGAACTTGCCGATTCGCTCGGTCTTGAAAACGGATTTCGTTTTATAGTCAATCAGGGTGACGATGCGGAACAAACGGTTTTCCATTTGCACATGCATCTCGTAGGCGGGCAAAAGCTCAGGATTCTCGACTACAAACAAGACAATGCGTGACCGCAACTTGAAAATCGGCGGGAAATCGGGATTTCGAGATTATTCCGTAATAGACGGCGCGGTTATAAGCGAATATTTTGCGGGCGGGGCGCCGTGTGATTTCGAAATACGTTTCGATTCGGCGGTAAAAACATTCGAAAAAGAATCGTCGCAAGCGTTGTGTTTACATGCCTGTAACGGCGGAAATGACGGCTTGTATCGCTATGAGTTGATAAGACCGTTTATAATAAAGCTGTTGCTGTATCTCGGCATATTACCTAAATCAAACAAGCCCATGCTTGCTGCGCGGTTGATCGAAAACCTTGCATTACACGGAAGTTCTGACGTGAACGCCGTAATATCTGCGGAAGCGGAGCGCACGGGGATCAAAGCGGAAACAGTGGTTCGCGCACTCGATAAAGACCTAAATCCGTACGATCGCGATCTTACCGAAAAACTGTTTTTACTGACCGGGACTCGTCCGCAGACGACTAAGGACATGCTATGCGATCTGTCCGTGTATGTCGGCGGCAGATATATCGGCGGAAACGGAAATGAGAGATATATCAGATAATACTTACATTAAAAATTTCTGCGGTTATTGCCGCGATTATACCGCAAACGGATATCTGTTCAACGAATATGTTTCAGTAAAAACCGTCGATTATACGCAAGCCTTCGCTTCTATATTCAACCTTATGGCGATATTGCGTTTCGACATACGTTTGAGCGGCAGTAAATTTATGTCGAAGCTCGTTGCCGATTATCTCTTCGATCCCGAATTTGATATGCCGTCTGCTATAAAGGCAGTGGCAAACGGCAGTGCAATGAGCGAAACTTACGTTACAGCTTGCATAAATGAAAGTCTTTGTACAAACGCTGAGTTTATTTCTACGGCATCGAAACTTTTTAACTTCGAAATACATAACGATTTTCCGCCGTCTATAGATGATGCGATTCAGATTATAGCGGCACTGGCTAAAATTTATTTCAATCACGATATTACAGGCAGCTACGACAGTTTCGATTCTGCAACAATCAGATCTAACAGGATATTTTCATGAACGAAAACAAATCTAAAATACTCATAGTAGACGATGACGAGAATATTTGTCAGCTTATCGAGTTGTATCTGCGCAAAGACGGATATGACGTAGATGTTTGTAATTGCGGCGAAGCGGCGATTGAAAAGTTGCGCGAAGAAGCTTTCGACGCTGTTCTTCTTGACGTGATGATGCCGGGTATCGACGGATTCGAAACGCTTGAGGAAGTCAGAAAGTTCAGCTATATTCCCGTAATAATGCTTTCCGCACGCGGCGAATCCATGGACAAAATTTCCGGACTTGACAGGGGAGCCGACGATTATATAACCAAACCTTTCGAGCCGCAGGAGCTTATAGCAAGATTGAAAGCGGTATTGAGAAGAATCAAACCCGTAACAGCCCAAAAACAGGTTGAGCTTTGTAATCTTGCTGTAAATCTTTCGGATTTTACGGTTTTGCTGGACGGAGAAAAAATAGACATGACTCCGAAAGAAACGGAGCTTCTGTACACGCTTGCAAAAACCCCGATGCATGTCTTTACGCGAGAAGACTTGCTTAACCGAATATGGGGACAGAACTATTCGGGCGATCCTCGTACGGTCGACGTGCACATAAAGCGCATAAGAGAGAAGCTCGGCGAAAATAAGAGTTGGCGGCTTACTACCGTTTGGGGCATAGGATACAAAATCGAGGTGGACTGATTGGGAATGTCGAACGGCGCGAGCGCAAAAAGATTTTTCAAATCTCATATTTTTCGTGCGTGCGTGATGGCGGTCGTAATGTTTTCGACGCTGTTTTTCCCGTTGGTTTTTGCGTTTCCGAATCTTGATTCGAACAATCGTTCGGTACTCGTCGCACTCGTTGTTTTTTCGTGCGTTTTCGAGCTTCTTATATATATTGTTGTTATACAACTTACCGTATACTCAAAACTCGGCTGCGCTGTAAGGAGTTTCGATTCGATGCTTCACGGCAACACTCGCGTACGACTGAAAACAAATTCCATAGATTCGACTGCAAGCGATATTCTCGCTGCGGTGAACGCTACTTCGGAAGAATACGCACGACTCGAACAGGTGCGGCGGTCGTTTGTATCAAACGCTTCTCATGAGCTCCGCACTCCGCTGACTTCCGTGCAAGGTTTTTTGCAGGCGGTATTGGACGGAACGATTGACGAATGTGACAGAGAAAAATATCTTAAGATAGCGTTAAGCGAAACAAAGCGACTGAATACTCTTATAAATTCGATGCTCGATTTATCGCGATTGGAATCGGGTAAAAATCCGCTTATAAAAACAAAATTCAATATTACCGACGTTATGCATGAAACGGCTGCCAAATTCGAGCCTGCACTCATCAATAAAGCGCTTCAGATAAACGTAGACTGTGCGCGCGATAACTGTTACGTTTATGCCGACAAAGAAAAAATAATCCAAGTGCTTACAAATCTCGTAGACAATGCTATCAAATATTCGCCGTCTTACTCTCGCATTATTTTGACTAGCGATATCCACGACGACAAAGTGTTCGTCACCGTGCGCGATTTCGGGTACGGAATAAGCAAAAAAGATCAGATGCTTATATGGGACAGATTTTATATGACCGACAAATCTCGATCGCCCGTAAAGTCTAAGGGCTCGGGGCTGGGCTTGTCCATAGTAAAGAAGATAATCGACGACCATGACGAAATCATATGGGTCGAGAGCAATCGCGGTGCCGGCGCGACATTTATATTTTCGTTGACGCTGTTCAACCCCGCAAAGCATAAAGTCAATGTCGGCAAAGTGATCAAATCGGATGATGAAACTTCTGAAACATCGGAAATAACAACGGAGACACTATAATGGAACAGTATTACGAACAGACAGTCGTCAATAAAAATATCGATGAACGTGCAAAAAAGACAAAAGCTCTTACTATAGCCAAAACGGCATGTTTGATCATAGGTGTATTTATACTCGTATCAAGCGCAATGATGATAACGTTGTTTTGGGTTTTTATTCTGTTTGCAACGCCGTTTTTCGTCGCCACCGTCATAATAGGAAAAGTCAACAAGCGCAACAACACGGAATACGACTATGTCATCGATGACGAATATATAAAAATTACGGAAGTATATTACAGACAGCGCCGCAAACTCAAACATACTATAAGACTGCGTACCATTGAGTCCGTGGGAGTGTTTGATTCGGAAGGCTATAAGAAGATCGAGAAAAACGCCGCGAAAAAGATTCTCGCGCTCGTAAACTACGAAGACGAAAAATCCGTTGTTTATATGTTGTATTCGACAGACAAAGGCAAGCGCATTATTTTTATAGAGCCGGATCACGGTTTTATTATGACGCTTCGCCGCGGAGTATCGGCTGTTACTGTATTCGATAAGAGCATGTCCGAATTGGAGCGCCGACTCAATGAGGTCAATCTTGTATGATATATTTGGATAACGCAGCTACCACTAAGGTTTTCGACTGCGCGATAGAGGCTGCAGAAGCCTGTATGCGCGAGCACTTTTACAACCCCAACGCTACTTACGGAAGCGGCGTTTCCGCAAAAAGCAGGATAGAGCGCGACAGGAGAACTATCGCAGACGCGGTAGGCGCCGATCCGTCGGAGCTTGTATTTACTTCGTGCGCGACGGAATCGAATAATTGGGTAATCGGCTGCGCAAGGAAACGTCCAAACGGCAATGTCGTTATATCGGCGGGAGAACATTCGTCGGTGTACGAGCTCGCTATTGCGCTCAGGAACCGCGGAATCGATGTTCGCATAGTTCCGCTCACGAGTAGCGGCTCGGTCGATATTGAGGCATTTAAGCGGCTTACGGATAAAAACACGACGCTCGTTTCGGTTATTCACGTAAGCAACGAAACGGGCATAGTCAATCCCGTAAAAGAGCTTGTCGGCATAACGCGCAAATCGGCTCCCAATGCTATTTTTCACAGCGACGGCGTTCAGGGATTATTGAAGGCGGGCGAACCGATAAGCAGTCTCGGCGTAGATTTATACAGTGCGAGCGCGCATAAGCTCGGTGCACCCAAAGGAATAGGGCTGTTGTACATTCGACGCGGAATCAATATCCAGCCGTTTATGTACGGTGGCGGGCAGGAACGCGGTATGCGTTCGGGCACTCAAAATACCCCGTTTATATCGGCATTTGCGGCGGCCGTAGGTAAATTCGCAGAATTAAACGACTCCGTGCGTATAAGTGCCATAAGAAACGAGCTGGCGGAAATTTTTACGGCAAACGACTGTGAAGTTATCGGCTGCGGAAAAAACAGCGGTTATATTTTAAGCGTTTGCGTACCGAATGTAAAAGCCGAAATTTTACAGAACGCCGTTCATGATAAAGGCGTAGTAATAGGCAAGGGCGCCGCATGTTCGGGATCGAAACGCGGGAATCGGGTTTTATCCGCAATGGGACTGTCGCAGAAACAAATAGAAAATTGCGTGCGGATAAGTTTATTTTCGGATACATCGCGCGATGATGCCGTTTCGGCGGCAAGAATAATACTCGATTGCGCAGAAGCAATAAGGAGCGGTCATGTCGGATAACGTAATACTCATACGGTTCGGAGAGCTGTATCTTAAAGGCAAAAACAAAAGCTATTTTGAAAACGCGCTCAAGGACAATATCCGAGCCAAACTCGACGGGTTGGATCTTAAGTTGTATTTCGGTCGAGGTCGATACGTAGTCAAGGAATATCCTGCGGCATCTGAAAACGAAATCATAACGCGTTTGAAACAAATTTTCGGTCTACATTCGATTTCGGTAGCAAGGCGATGCGGTTACGACTTGGACGAAATAGCAGAGCTTGCGCTGTCTATGACGCCCGAGTGCGGAACTTTTCGTGTAACATCGCACAGATCATACAAAAAGTATCCGCTTGATTCGATGCAGCTTAACATGACGATAGGTGGGCGAGTGCTCGAAAAAAAGCCGGGGTTATCCGTCGATCTTCATTCTCCCGATTACGTTCTTAATATTGACGTGCGCGAAGGCGGCGACGTTTATCTTTACGATTCGACTATTCGCTGTGCCGGCGGAATGCCGTACGGAACGGGCGGCAACGGACTTTTGTTGCTGTCCGGCGGGATCGACAGCCCTGTTGCCGGATATATGCTTGCAAAGCGAGGAATGAATATAACGGCATTGCATTTTCATTCAATTCCGTACACATCGGAAGCCGCTAAGGAAAAAGCAGCGGATCTCGCACGCAAATTGAAAAATTATTGCCCGAATATAAAATTGTGTTGCGTTTCGCTTACGGAAATTCAAGAAGCAATACACAAGAATTGCAAGCCTAATTACATGATAACGCTTGTCAGACGGTTCATGATGCGAATAGCCGAACGCGTCGCAAAAGTCAACGGTTGCAGCTGTATAATCAACGGCGAAAGTCTCGGGCAGGTAGCAAGTCAGACTATAGAAAGCATTACCGTAACCAATTCGGTAGTGTCGATGCCTGTTTTACGCCCGCTTATAGGTTTGGATAAAGACGAAATAATCGAAATAGCGGAAAAAATAGATACCTTCAAAACATCTATAGAGCCATACGAAGATTGCTGTACCGTATTTTTGCCCGATTTTCCGCTCATAAAGCCTATGCTTGAAAAAGTTATAGAGCAGGAAAATCACATAGCCGAGCTTGACAAACTAATCGACAACGCTATCAAAAATATCGAAACGATCGCCGTGTAAATAAAAATCCCACGGATCGTTCCAATATGCTTCGTCCATATAGTCTATAATATCTATATTTTTTCTTATCGGCAGGAACCGTTTTGCAAACGGCGAGCGGATCCTGTATTTTTTGGGCAACATGGGGTCGGCGAGATACACCTCGTGCGTATCGGCAAGCGTTTTCGCGTCAGCCTCGTAATACGCTACCGATTGCGGCATTTCAAAATCCGTATCTGTCGGAATTACGCCTTTAGAACAAAGATTTTTAATTATATTGCAGCACGCAGCGCCGGTAATACTGTTGTCTATCGTACATCCTTCGTGTGCGCCGAACCATACTGCAATCGTGTGCTTGGCGGTGTACGCTATGCAATAGCAATCTCTGTTACCGCCGTCATCTCCGTTTGTGCCCGTTTTTGCCGCTATATAGCCGCATGTTTTCAGTTTTTTTGCAGTGCCCGCTTCGGCACAGTTTTTCAACATTTCCGTTAACAAAAAAGCTGTATCGTCCCCGACGGCTTGCACATTATTTTTGATTCTTTTGTTCGAAACCGAGCTGCCGTCGATCTCTTCGACGTAACCGCACTCCGAATATTTCCCGCCGTTTGCAAGCGTGCGGTATGCGTTTGCGAGTTCCGAAAGCGTGACGCCTTGTTCCATGCCGCCGAGCACTATGGGCAACGTATTGTCCGTTGCCGCAAAGTGTATGCCGAATCGTGCGGCGATGTTTTTGCATTTTTCCAATCCAATATCGTCGGCAAGTTTTACTGCCGCAATATTAGATGAGTAACTCAAACAATCCGAAAGCGATTGATAGCCGCGATAAATGTCGCGATAATTCTTAGGGGCATAATCACCGAATGATGTTTTAACGTCGTTTATCTGCGAAAGGGGATTCATACCGTTTTCAAGAGCGGGCGCATAAGCCAAGAACGGCTTGATCGCCGATGCCGGAGAACGCCTGAAATTTATATATTTATCGGAATTGGTTTCGTCGCAGGCGATGTCGCCCTTTTCATTATTCAATATGAGCACACGTATAATACCGTCGAATCCGTGCATATTTTTTATTTCGGCCCGTACGGCGTCCGTGATAGATTTTGAATAACCGGTTTTTATTGTATGACTTTCCGAAAACAGTTCTTTTTCCGTACAGCCGAGTTGTTTGCATGCTGCTTTGAGAAGCCCTGCCGTAAACTGGTTTTGCTTGTTTTTTTCGAATATCAGACGCTCGGAGCATGCATCGGCATATTCGGAATCGGTTATAAACCCTTGAGCGCGCATCAAGTTCAAAACCAATGTTTTACGTTTGTCGAGATTTTCCGCATTGTTATACGGACTGTATTTTGTCGGATTGTTAATGATAGAGGCGAGAGCGGCGGATTGCGCAAGAGTAAGTTCCGACGCGGATTTGCCGAACATGACACGGCTTGCCGTTCCGAGCCCGCGTATACCAGAACCGAAATACAAAATGTTCAAATAACTTTCGAGTATATCGTCTTTTTCGTATATTCTTTCGAGTTTTCTCGCAAGCCGCATTTCGTTTATCTTGCGTTTTAGCGTTTTTTCGTTTGATAAATGAGTATTTTTGATTAACTGTTGCGTTATTGTAGACGCACCTTCGCGAAATCCGCGCGATTTGATATTGGATAACAATGCCGATGCCATACGCTTATAATCAATGCCGCCATGCTCGTAAAAACGCTTGTCCTCGACGGCTATAAACGCATTTTTCGTATATGGTTGCAAATCGTCGACAGAAACGTAAACTTTATTTTTTTCATATAAAACGTCGGCTATGGGATCGCCGTCGCAATCGAGCATCGTTACCGTGCGCGAATATGACGTGAGCTTGCCGATGTCAAGATCGGGCGCTCCGAGAATATTTACGTTGGGACTGATAAGTATAAAGAAGAAGCCGACAGATACGGCTATGCAAACAACAAGCACCGTAATAATTGCTATGGAAATTTTAGCGGCTTTTTTCATGAGTATAGTATCTTTATTGTCATATATTTTATGTAAAACGACAAAAAGCGCAACAGCACGAATAATGTCGATAGCGCAAATATCAATCACTATAAAAATTATGCGGGTACGCTCGATAAACTTCAAGTAACCATCATATAAACAAAGTATACTTACCTTTAGTCGGTTTTATTAAACTATCACTTCGCAAAAGCTGTCTTTTGCGAAGTGATAAGTAAAACTATACCACTTCTACCCTTTATTTGTCAACCCTTTACTTAAGATTATTTAATGCTCAATACTGCCGATTATTCCGTCACCGTAAGGCTTATCAAGCTGCATAGGTGCGATCGTGCCGCACGGAGCGTCGGAATATACCTTGATATAGTTGGGCGTATATCCGACATTAAATCCGTTTTCTCGATCTTCTACGTAGACATCCGAAATCGTTCCTAAATTTTTTTGCAGAAAATCGTCATGCAGCGATTTCTTTATATCAAGCAAAACCTTTTTGCGATCGTTTATCAATCCTTTCGGCAATGCAGTATATTTTTTTGATGCGACCGTACCCGTTCGACTGCTGTACGGGAATACGTGTATATCCGAAAATTCGCAGCGCTTTACGAATTCGCATGTTTCATCAAAGTTTTCGTTTGTTTCCGTAGGAAATCCGACTATGACGTCGGTCGTTATTCCGGCAAGCGGAAAATGCTTGCGGATCAGTCGGACTTTCTCATAATAAAAATCAGCCGTATAGTGTCGATTCATAGACTTTAATACGGCATCGCTTCCGCTCTGTAGCGACATGTGAAAATGAGGGCAGAATCCCCCGCTTTTCATTGCGGATAAAAATTCATCGTCAATCATTTCGCACTCGAATGAACCCAAACGTTTTCGCGCTTTTATGTCGCTTAAAGCATATAATAAATCAACGGGACGCTTGCCCAAATCATAGCCATACGCCGATATATCAATCCCCGTCAAAACGATTTCCATTGAATCCGTGCGCTCACATTCTTGCTTAATATCGTTTATTGTCCGAGACTTACTTCTCCCGCGCAAATACGGGATAATGCAATATGAGCAAAATCTATTGCACCCGTCCTGTATCTTGATAAATGCACGTGTTTTGTTTGATTTTGCCGAATTTTTTTCGCAAAACCCTACATATTCCTCTGTTTTTTGCGAGTTTTTGCGATAGAATACTATATCATATGTAATACTATATTCATTATTGTTGAGTAAACAATCTATTATTTTGCATACGAATCGAGTTTTATCGACGGTCCCCCCGATAGCTATAACATTTGGGTTTTTGAATTTATCCGCATCATTTTGAGAGCTGCAACCTATAACGATTATTTTACAGTTTTTATTCTGTTTTATCATTTTAGTGATATATTGCCGAGATTTCCTATCCGCTTCGGCGGTGACCGAACATGTATTCAAAATATAAACGTCGGCAGGACCGAAACCTTCCGACGCATAGAGATTTTTTTCTTGCAATGCCGCAGCTATCGCAGCGCTTTCGCACTGATTGACTTTGCAACCGAGCGTAACAATTCCGATTATCAAAGATTCCACTCTCCCATTTCATAAAATATAACGGATAGCGCTGTTATGGCTGCCGTTTCGGCTCGCAAAATTCTGCGCCCAAGCGTGACGGACTTGGCTCCCGCTTCTACGAGACGTTTTTTTTCGTGTTCCGTAATGCCGCCTTCTGGACCTATAAATACGGAAATTTGCCGTCTTTTTTTATCTATGGCGTCACCGATCGACCCGTGCATTTCGCGTTCCCACGGAAAAATCAAGTACATTCCATCGGCGGTACGATCAACAAGTTTATCGAACTCTATGCATTGCTCTATAATAGGCACTAAACTTCTTCCGCACTGCTCGCAAGCCGATACGGCTATTTTATTCAATCTCTCCAAATTGAGCGAGCCGCCGCGTTGTGTATACGAAGAATACACGGGCACGATTCTTTTAACGCCGAGTTCGGTCGCTTTCTGTGTTGCTACTTCGAACTTATCTTGCTTTATTACGGATAAATACAACGAGATATCGACATCGGTTTCTCCTGCATTTTTCGTGATATCCAATATTTCGAGAATAGTTCTATCCTTCTTTATATCCTTTACTGCACAGGAGTACTCGGTGCCTTTTCCGTCGAAAACTTTTATATAATCTCCGACGCGAATTCGCAACGAATATGCTGCGTGGGTGTGAGCATCTCCGAGCAGTTCCGGCGAATTTTCGTTTATTTGCGGTAAATAAAATCTCATAGTTGAAAAATGTATGCACTCCACTCGTTTTTCTGTTCGCCGTCGATATATTTGAAATCATTCGCATATACGGCTTTTACCTCATCCGCTTTTTGGGAAATTATCCCGCTTATAACGGCGTAGCCGCCCTTTTTTAGCGACCGTTTTATAAGAGGTTCGACGTCTATCAATACATCGGCAGTTATATTCGCAAGAACTATATCTGCCGGCATCTCTATATTCCTTACGTCGTCGCAAAGCACGTTCGGCGAAGTTATGCGGTTTAATCCGCAATTATATAGTGTGGCGGTGATCGCCTGCTCATCCGTATCGGCAAATAAGACGTCTGCGGCGCCGAGCTTGCTTGCACAAATACCGAGAATACCGCTTCCGCAACCGAAATCGAGCACGCGCTTCACTGCTATATCCAATCTCTGCATAAGGTCTATGCACATAGACGTCGTTTCATGAGTTCCCGTGCCGAAAGCGAGTCCCGGATTGAGCTTGACGGGGATTTCTCCGCCGACGGCTTTTCTTTCGATCCATTCGGGAATGATCACGAGTTTGCCTATGTTGAATGGCTTATAATACTTTTTCCATTCGTTTTCCCATTCGACCGAATCTATGACTTCGACAGCAACGGATATGCTCGAAAAATCGGCATAGTCCAATTCCGTCAGTTTGCGAATTTTTTCCGTCACGGCTTCGATGTTCGTTTCCGTATCGAAAAAGCCGCTGACGGAACATGATTCGGTCGGCGTGAAAAGCGATTCGTCGGCATAGTCCCAACGTTTTTCATTAAGCGCCGTCATTATGTCATTGTAATCGTCGAACACTTCGCCGAGACTGCCGAGTTCGTGAAGCGCATACGCTACGGCGTCGGTAGTCTCGGAAGAACAATCAACGGTGACTTTGAAAAATTTCATTGTTATTCCAAAAAGCAGAATCTATTTGCACATTGCGCTTTGCAATGCCGTCATAGCTACGACATTTACAACGTCTTCGCTGCTGCAACCGCGCGAAAGATCGTTTACAGGCTTGTTGAAACCTTGACAAATCGGGCCTATGGCTTCCGCGCCCGCAAGCCTTTGTACTAATTTGTATCCTATGTTTCCCGCTTGGAGATCGGGGAATATCAAAACGTTAGCCTTCCCTGCGACTGTGCTGCCGGGGGCTTTAAGGTCGGCTACGGTGGGGACAAGCGCCGCGTCCGCCTGAAGTTCGCCGTCAATTTGAAGATCGGGACGAGCAGACTTGACTATTTCGAGCGCTTTTGTGACTTTGTCGATCAGTTCGCCTTTTGCGGAACCTTTTGTCGAATACGACAGCAACGCAACTCTCGGCGAAATACCCGTAATGGCTACTGCAGTATCCGCAGATGCCGCGGCTATGTCCGCAAGCTGATCGGCGTCGGGATTGGGATTGACGGCGCAATCGCCGAACACCATTATACCGTTTTCGCCGTACTTCGAATCGCTGTTCAGCACCATTATAAAACACGAGCTTACGGTCTTTATGCCGGGCGCTGTTTTAATGATTTGCAATGCGGGACGCAAAACGTCGCCTGTTGCGTTGACAGAACCCGCTACCATACCGTCGGCCTCGCCGCGTTTGACCATGAGTACCCCGAAATACAGCGGGTCTTTTGCAAGCCTGCGCGCTCCGTCGAGATCGAGACCTTTTGCCTTTCTGAGATCGTACAACAACTGTGCATACGGCTCGGTGTCGATCTCGTTGACATCAACTATTTTAATTGTGCCGAGATCGGCGCCGGGGCATTTTTGGGCTATTGTTTTAGGATTGCCTATGAGGACAATACTCGCGATACCTTCGGACTGAGCCTTAATCGCTGCGGTAATTATGCGCGGTTCTTCGCCTTCAGCCAATACTATGGTCTTTTTGAGCCGAGTCGCTTTTTGACGAATTTGCTTCAATAAATCGCTCATTCTGTCTCCTTTCTGTTTACAAAACTGTTTTTTTATGGTACAATTCCATACGAATATTATTATACTCTATATTATTTTCAAAGTAAAGTATTTAACATGAATAATTGTGCAGTCATTTGCGAATACAATCCGTTTCACAGCGGACACAAATATCAGATAGAGCATATTCGCGAGCTATCCGTAGACCGTATATTTTGCATAATGAGCGGATCGTTTATTCAGTCCGCGATGCCAGCGTTTTGTGATAAATCGTTGCGTGCGGAGTGTGCTGTTGCGTGCGGCGCCGATGCCGTGATAGAACTTCCGACCGTATTTTGCACGGCAAGCGCCCATGCATTTGCGGAAGGCGGACTACGAATAGTAAAAGATATCTGCGGAATACGCTATCTTGCCATGGGCGCAACTGCCGAAAAATCGGATATTTTGCGTATCGCCGAAGTTAAAATCAACCATGCCGACGAATTCGAAAAGCGGCGGAAGGACTTTTTACGGTGCGGAAAAAGTTATAATTTTGCAACGGTTTCCGCACTCTGTGAAATCGTATCTCTCGAATATCCCGAACATAGTACGTCAGTAGAAAAGATATTCACGGATCCGAACAATATATTATGTATTGAATATATCGAAGCGATCAATAAGTTTGCACCGAATATCGAACCGCTTATTATACCCCGCCTCGGAACGGCGTATAACGATAGGTCTCGGCACGGAGTAAACATTTCCGCAACGGCGATACGCAGCGCCGAATCCGACGGCGATTTCGACAGCGTATCAGACTATATTCCGCACGGTTTCGAGAAGATCAAGAAATGGCGTGCCGCTTATGCACCAAATATCGACGCGTACAAAAAAATATTGATGTATGCGGTCAAAACTATGCCGGAGGAGCAAATATCCGCTCTGCGCCATTCGGCGCACGGCATGGAATTTCTTATAAAAAAAGCAGCTCGCATTGCCGATTTGGATATTTTGCTTAATTCAGAAGATTGCAAAAAATACGGAAAGAAACGTTTAATGCGTTTGTTTTATGACGCTGCCGTGGGAATAAACAAAAATATCACGGGAAATAAATTCGTTACAAGACTGCTGTCATGCAAAAAAGACTTCGACTTTACCGCCCTACCGCAGTTTGTGCTCTCCGACAATGCGAGCATTAAATCGTCTGCCAATTCGGATGCGGAAATTCGCAGCGTACTCGAAACAGACGAGCGGGCCACGGCTCTTTTTAATACTGTTTGCGGTATAGACGGCGACTACTATAATTATTCGCTTATAAAAGTATGAAACGCTCAATTTCTCCTGATGAAATCGAAAATTTTATCGACTCCACATACGGAACAGCGTTGAGGATCATAGTTTCGCAAACGGTCGGTCGGCATTTCAAAAGCGTCCATTATAAATCGAGCAAACTTATATGTGATTGCGTATGTTTGAATTTGTTGTTTAATCGAAACAGAATAACGCCGAAATCCGCGGATAAAATTATTACGTCGATTCGTAAGACTGATAAGGCTTTTTACTCGAATGTAGAAAACGTTTATAAGACTATGGGCGATGAATTCGGAGATTACGCAAAAACCGTGTTAAAAAGCGATTACTCGGCAGTCATTTCGCTCGATATGAGAATTCCTAATTTTATAGTATACGTTATCTCTCGCGACGTAAGCGATAATTTTGTAATTAACTACGACGAAGTTTTTATGAAAGCGTTTTCTTACAAAAATTTAATGGATTCGATCGACAACCGCTAGACTCATTTGATTTCCGCGATCGTAACTCCGGTGTCGCCCTCTCCGTAACGTCCGTATCTGTACGATTTTATTCTCGGTTGTTTTTTGAGATAGTTTTGCACGCCTTTTCCGAGCGCGCCCGATCCTTTTCCGTGCACTATTCTGAGCGTGCTCTGCGACGGAATATCCGAAAGTATCCTGTCTATTTGTTCGGTAGCTTCGTCGACTGTTGCGCCGAGCAACATGAGCTCTATGTTTTGTGGCGCGGGTTTTTCGTGTTTTACCGTATCGCGCTTTTTTTGCGGTTCGTCGATCAGTACGGACAACGCCGATACGGGCACATCCGTTTTTACAGATCCTATAGCAACAACGGCTTTGTTGCCGCGCACGCTGCCCACAATGATCCCCTCTTTGTTAAGTCCGGAAATAAAAACATGCGTTCCGTCGGTAAGCTCTCGCGGTTCGGCGGCAATTCGTGCCGCCGTCGGTTTTGCCGATTGAACGGGCAACGATTCGGACAGTTTTTTAGCCGTCTTTCTCGCTGCGAAGAGTGCGGTTTCATCGGCAGATCTGAGTTTTTCTTTGATTTCGTCTATAAGTTCTTGCGCGTATTCCGAATATTCGTCGGCTTTTTGCTTGATGATCGTGCGAGCGTTGTCGTTTATGTCGCGCAGTTTGTTTTCGTATTCCGATTTGATACGGCTGATCAGCTTTTCGTTTTCCGCGGTTTCTTTGAGCATAGCCGCGCACCTGTCGCGGTCGGCGGCAGCCGCGTTGCGAATTTGCTCCGCCTCGCGCATTATCTTTTCAAGCGCGACTTTTTCGACGCTCAAAGCAGCTTTGGCATCATTGATGATCCCCTTGTCAAGCCCGAGACGTTCTGCGATTTCGAGCGCATAGCTTGATCCTGAAATTCCTTGCAAGAGCTTGTACGTCGGACGCAAATTTATGCTGTCGAACTGCATGCAGGCATTTGCTATGCCGTCGCAGCCGAGCGCAAACTCTTTTACCGCATTGAAATGCGTAGTGATCACCGCGGCAGCGCCTGTATCGAGTATTTTTTTCAGCACGGCGATCGCAAGCGCCGCCCCCTCGTCGGGATCGGTACCGTCGCCGACTTCGTCCAATAAGACGAGCGATCGGCCGTTCATTTCGGACATTATAAGCGAAATGTTTTTAATATGCGCCGAAAAAGTGCTCAATGACTGCGCTATACTCTGAGAATCGCCTATGTCGCAATATATATCGTCGAATATGCACATTTCGCTGCCGTCCGCCGCAGGAATGAACATTCCGCATCCGGACATCAGTGCGAAAAGTCCTACGGTTTTAAGCGCGACCGTTTTGCCGCCGGTATTGGGTCCCGATATCAAAAGCACGCGCTTATCGGAAAGCGTTATATCGACCGGAACAACCGACTGTTCGGCAATCAGCGGGTGCCTTGCTCCTTTCAAAATAATTCTTCCGCGGTTATTTAACAACGGTCTGTAAGAATCGGTGCGTTTTGCATACTCGGCTTTTGCAAAAATAACTCCGCACCGAGTCAGTATGGAGTTTCCCCTGACTAATTCGTCTGAGTTGGTCACTACAAGATTTGTCAGCGCCGCGAGTATGCGTTCGATCTCTATCTGCTCTTCCGTCTTTAACGTTATAAGTTCGTTGTTTGCTTCGACGACGGCAAACGGCTCGACAAAAACCGTAGCTCCGGTGGAAGATACGTCGTGCACAAGTCCTTTAACGTTTGTTCGACATTCGGAACGAACGGGTACAACATATCGTCCGCCGCGCACGGTCACTATATTATCGCGTAAAAATTTGCTTATATCGCTTTGGCGAGTAAAACCGTCGAGGCGCTCTTTTAACTTAGAATTGGCTCGCAAGATCGAGCGACGAATGGAAAAAAGTTTTTCGCTCGCACTGTTTTTGATTTCTGTGTCGCTCTCTATGGCATTATCTATCGCTTTTTCGAGTTCCGAACAAGGCCTTGCCCATGAAGTAATCGCTTTTAACGAATCGCAGTTTCCCGTTTCGTCCACGCATGATTTGAGAGAACGCAATGCCGTAATGCATTTTTTAACCGCGAGAAACTCTGACGGCTGAAGAACTGCGCCGACTTTGGCTTTTTCGATAAACGGATTAACGTCGTCGAAAGCGAGATTCGGTTTTCGGGACGCCAACACCGATAGCGCGTCCGACGTTTCTGACAACAATTTTTCAGCACTTTTAATATCCGAAGTAGGCGTCGATTTTAACAACTCGTCAGCTACAGGCTTTGCGACGGCACTGTCGGCGACTCTTTGTAGTATCAAATCGAATTCGAGATTCTTGTACAATGTATTCATTTATTTAAGACCTTTGTTTATGTTTCCGCGCGTATATTCGCCGCAATATTCACCCGATAATACTTTGGATATTTCGTCGGATGACAGACCGGTGCAATCGTAAAATCTGTTTTTATATACGTGCTTCGTATCTGCGGTCAAATTATGCGGAACGTAATTGAGAAGCTGCCAATAGCAATGCGCGAGCTTATACCGTCTGAGCGCAAACTTGCGGTTGTGTTCGTCGATTAAACAGTCATCGCCATTGCAATTAACACATTTTCCGTAAGGACAGTGACACAATGTCATTATCGGAGCGTAACCGAACATATATGCATATACATTATCGCCGCGTATTTCGTCCGCTTCAAACGATCGAATATGCGGAAATGCACATTCTCCTATTATATTATTCCCCACTCCGAGCAGAATAGGCTTTTCGGTAACGGCGAGCGCATACGGATTATTCGAGATCACGCCGTAGACACGATCGTCGTCTATAGCTTTAATAATGATATCTTTGTCTGCGCCGCGCATTGTTATCGGCAAATTCAACAGTATTGGCTTATCTGTTTTCGGATACCGAATACTCGAATAATCACGCGGATTTACCGCTATATAGTCGATTTCGGATAATAGTCGCGGTTGTAGTTGTATATCGTTTTCGACCATAACGATCGTTCCGCGCCCGTCAAACTTATTGAAGTGGAGCCCGCCGTGTTCAACTCTATACCGTATAGGCGAATTAAGGTCTATCGTTGCTTTTTTGAACTTAGTATATGCATTGCGTCGTAGCTCGTTAAGCGCGGAAACAGGCATAAACGGTTCGCCCGCTATGTCGACTTTAATATTCGGAACAAACGGAAAGTCGGCTACTTTCTCGAAATTTTTTACAATATCGTCCGACGTTACGGCACGCGTGGCTGCGTGTTCCGATACGATCGCGCCCGTTGTATCTATGCGTACGTTTTCCCGACTCACACAAACAGTCGGAAGCGCGCCCTCCGTTATTTTCACGCTAACGTTTATCGGTATTTTGCGCTCGGCTGTTTTTAATTCTTCGGACAGCGCGCCGTCGAAAGTGCGGCGTATTTCGTCGCCTGTTTTGCAAACGCAATCCGCCGATATTTTGCCGTTATTTACAGATGCTCCGCCTACTTCCGCACCGCCGCGCAATATTTTGAATCCGTCGTTTTGGTGAGGTGTAAGGTTTCGCACATAAATTTCTTTCTTGTTTATGCGGTCGATTTTTCCGACGCATACGCCCATATTGCCCTGTAATTTCGAATATATGACATCAAACGGGGCAGACTCGTCTAAGTACGCGGAACAATAATCGCCTCTGTTGTAGACGGCTTTAAGCGCATTTTTCGCGTCTTCGGAATTTATATGCGATTTATAAACACGGACAGACTGAGCAACGTATTCGTCCGAGCGCATACGCCCCTCTATCTTTACTGCGTCCACACCCAAGGCGTCGAGCTCGCCGAGCCGATCGTACAAGCATATATCCTTTGCCGAAAGATAGTATCCCGTTCCGTCGCGGAAACGGTATTTCTTTCGGCAAAGCTGCATGCATTTGCCGCGGTTGCCGCTGTAAGACGAAGCGAGCGAAGAAAAATAACAGTTTCCCGAGAAGCATACACACAGCGCGCCTTGAACGAAAAACTCTGTTTCTATCCCCGTCTTTTTGATGTCTGCAATATCTTGCGGAAGCGTTTCCCGAGACAGAACGGCGCGGCGTATTCCGAGATCTTTCATGACTTTTGCACCGTCTGCATTATGGATACCCATTTGCGTACTCGCATGCAACGGAAAATCGGGAAGCAACGATTTGAGTTTTTCTATAAACCTTATGTCTTGTACGATCGCGGCGTCTACGCCCAAATCGTATGCATGTTTTGCCGAATAGAGCGCGTCGCGCATTTCCCGATCTTTTATGAGGGTGTTCAATGTGACAAATATCTTAGTCCCGAACAGATGCGCGTACTCGACAGCCGATTTTAATTCGTCTGTATCGAAGTTTCGGGCTTTTGCCCGCGCACCGAAACGCGGCATACCTACATATACCGCGTCGGCACCGGCATTGACTGCGGCGCGAAGCGCCGATAAACTGCCTGCGGGCGCAACAATTTGCATCAGCGCAATTTCGCTCCGTATTCTTTTTCGATAACAGCGAGAACGGATGACATTTTGGATTTTATCTCTTCATCCGAAAATGTCTTTTCCATAGGTTGCAATCTTACCGAAAACGCAACGCTTTTATATCCGTTCGGTATTTGCTCGCCTTCGTAAATATCGAATAACTTAATATTCGATATATCGTCGCAAGCCGATTTTGCCGATGCCAGCATGTTTCCTACCGCCACGTTTTTTGCGACTATAACGGCAAGATCTCTGTCTACGGGCTGAAGTTTGGATATAGCGGTAAACCGAGCGCTCGCAAGCGGTTTTTTGAGCGCTTCCGTAACATCGAGATGCGCTATATAAACGTTGTTAGGCAAATCGAAATTCTCGCAAACCAACGGATGTATCTTTCCGAAATCGCCTTTTATAATGTCCGAATCTATGCTCAACGATTGTTTGGGGTGCAGATATTTCGCAGTCGAAAGAACATACTCATGAGAAACACCGAACATATCGAGAACCTCGTTCACAAACGATTTAACAGTGTAAAAGTCACCGTCGTTGCATATCGCTATACAAAGTATGTCACGTTCGTCGGGAAGCTCTTTGACAGGCAGATCTTTCGCTATAAATACTTTTCCGAGTTCGAAAAACCGCATTTCGTCGTTTTTACGGGCGCAGTTTCGAGCGACGGACGATAGCATAGCGCCTATCAGTTGAGTACGCATTACCGAAATGTCGCGGCTCAACGGATTCATAATGCGTATTTCGTTACGCAGTGTATCGTTCGCATCTAAAAGAAGTTTATCGGCATTATCGGGCGACCCGAACGAAAAGTTTATTACCTCGTCCGCACCCAATGCGCGCATACGGAATTTAAGCGTTTCGACATTTCCGTCATGCGTATTGAGTCCGCCGCATGTTTGATGCGTGTTTTCGGAATGAGTGGAAATGATATTGTCGTAACCGTAAAACCGCATAATGTCCTCGGCGAGATCGGGATATCCGTCTATGTCTTCGCGAATAAGCGGAATCGTACAGGTAAACGAATCGCCGTTTGACTCGACGGAAATACCCTGCTTTTCAAGTATGGATACCATAGTCTTTTTGTTTATATCGATACCAAGCAGGTCGCAAATCTGTTTTTTGGATGTTTTAATTACATTTTGTTTGGGTGTTTCGATGCCGTCGGATGTAGCTTCCGCGCATATTTTGCCGCATTTCAGTTCGGAAATAAGCGCTAACGCACGATTAGACCCAAGCTCTACAGATTGCCAATCCACACCTTTTTCGAATCGCGACGACGAATCTGAACGCAGCCCGATTTTGCGCGATGAGCGCCGAATATTGCTGCGTTCGAATCTTGCGGCTTCCAAAAACACTTCTGATGTATCGTCGAAAATGCTTGTATACTCTCCGCCCATAATGCCGGCTATTGCAAGCGGTTTGACGGAATCTGAAATAATAAGCGTGCCGTTCACATCATACTCTTTGCCGTCGAGCGCTACGAGTTTTTCGCCGGATTTTCCTTTGCGTATCACTATTTCGCCGTTGATTGCGCGACGGTCGAACGCATGAAGCGGCTGTCCGAATTCCAATAAAACATAATTGGTAATATCTACGAGATTATTTATTGCGCGAATACCGCACATACGAAGCCTGTCTCGCATAAACTTAGGCGAATTCGCTATTTTTACGTCCTTTATTATTCTTCCGACGTATCTGCTGCAAAGGTCTTTGCTTTCTATGCGCACGGCGGGGATCTCGCATGTTTGTACGCATTTATACGTCATTTTGGGCATTTTGAATTTTTTATTGAGAAGTATAGCTATTTCGCGCGAAATATTTACTATTGCCTGACAGTCGGGACGATTCGCGGTTACCGACACGTCGAGCACGGTATCGTCGAGTCCGAGCGCGTGCATAATATCGTCGCCCGCCACGCTGTCGGACGGCAAAATCAAAATACCGTCGACCGACGCCCCGTCGATTACGTCGTCATCCACTTCGAGCTCTTTTCCCGAGCATAACATTCCGTAGCTGTCCACGCCGCGCAATTTTGCTTCCTGCAATTTTTTCCCGCCGGGAAGAGTGGCGCCGACGCGGGCAACGGGAACATAATCGCCTTTTTTAACATTCTGCGCGCCCGTAACTATCTGAACCGTTTCTTCACCCACGTTGATTCTACATATCCACAGCTTGTCCGAATTTTCGTGCTTAACTATTTCTTCGACATGTCCCACTACGACCCCGGTTATATCAGTGCGCGGAGTTATGATCTCTTCCACTTCGAAACCTATCGAAAGAAGTTTGTCTGAAAGCTCTTGCGGCGTTATATCGCCTATATCAACATATTCTTTTAACCAACCGATCGGTAATTTCATATCGAACTCCTATCTGAACATGCGTAAGAACCGCACGTCGTTTTCCCACAACAACTTAATATCGTTGATTGCGCTTGTTATCATTGTTATTCTGTCAAGCCCCATTCCGAATGCAAATCCGCTGTATTCGTCGGGATCTATACCGCAATTTTCAAGAACTTTGCGATTTACCATACCTGCGCCGAGGATCTCGATCCACCCGGTATTTTTGCAAACTCTGCAACCGCTTCCGTGGCAGTTGAAACACGAAACGTCAACTTCTACGCTCGGCTCGGTAAACGGGAAATAGCTCGGTCTGAATCTGATTTCGGTTTCGTCTCCGAATATGAATTTAGCAAATCCTTCGAGCGTACCTTTAAGGTCGCAAAGCGTTACGTGTTTATCGACTACAAGCCCCTCCATTTGATGAAACACGGGCGAGTGTGTCGAATCGTCGTCGTTTCTGAATACCCGTCCGGGGCAAATCATTTTGATAGGCGGTTTGTTCTTTTCCATAAGCCGTATCTGCCCGCTCGACGTTTGCGTGCGCAAAAGTATGCCGTCGCTTATAAAAAACGTGTCCTGCATATCGCGTGCGGGATGATCGGGCGGAATGTTAAGCGCTTGAAAGTTGTAGTAATCGGTTTCTATCTCGGGACTGTCGTATACTACGTAACCGTTTCCTATAAAATAATCGACGAGTTTTTTGCGCACTTGATTGACGGGGTGTGCGGCGCCGACTGTGTGAAAAGGCTTGTCGATAGATAAGTCTATTCCGTCGGAATTGAGTTTTGCTTCTATTGCATTTATATGAAGCGTTCTCTCTTTTTCGTCGCAAAGAGACAAAAGCTCGACGCGCAGATCGTTGATCATCTTACCCGCGGCGGGTTTCTCGTCCGCAGGCAATTCTTTGAGCTTGCGCATAAGTCCTGTAAGCTCCCCCGTTTTGCCGAAAAGAAGGGTTTTTATTTCCGCAAGTTCGCGTTCGGTCGTTACGTTTTGCAGTTTTTGTATTGCATCCTGTCGTATTTTGTTGAGTTCCATATATCCTCCGAGAAGTATTACAAATAAAAAAACCCCGAAAATATCGGGGCGTCTTTAACGCGGTACCACCCGAATTGGGGCTTCATTGTGCACATAACGCGGCACACGCCGTCGCCTGCAATTACTCTCAGCGACGGTGCTCGTACGGTGAATATCTTAGCGCTTGCCGTCTTTCAGCCGCGGACGACTCTCTGTCGATTGCGCATTTCTTGTGCCGTACTCAAGCGCATCTTTTTAATGATTACAGTCGATACCTTAAGTCCGACTGTAATCATTGTATCACAAACAAATATTTATCGCAATCGTTTTCTATGCCCTAAGCGACCGAAAATCAAATTTTTTTAATCCACGATCAAATCGAGCATATCGCCTACGCTTGCTGCGTGAAGATATGTAGGCGGAACTTCACCGATTATTATCATTTCGCTCATAAGAACTTGTGCCGATGTTTTTATGGTTGACGGCAGTCCGGGAACGGCAACGGCGACAGATCCCGATATATCAAGGTATAGCCTATGCAATGTCTGATTGATTCCCGATTCCGTAAAGACCGATGTGATTTTGGTTTTGGTCGATCCGACAAGATAGATTTTTATGTTAATGTCGGGTCCGAGTCCCGTAAAAAGCGTAACGCCGCTAAGCGAACCGATAGGGATTTTAATTCCGTCCGCACCTATCTCGTTTATTTTTCGTTGCGCGCACAGCGTTACTTCTTGAGCGAGCGCGCTTATTGCATCGGAATGAAGTTCAACACTCTTAACGTTGCCTTTTTCGTCACGAACGACGTCCATCAGTTCTGCCGTGGAATTTTCACCCATGACGTCGATGACGGCATTGCCGACAGCCTCGGTAGTGAGCGCCCTGATCTTTTCGTTCGAAATCGTAACAATCATAGGATTTACGTTGCGCACAATAAACACACATACTACCGTTACGATTACGGCTATCACGACAAGCGCAACGAACAGCTTTCTTTTTTTGCTGCGCCTTTTCTTAATGATCTTGCAACCATTTTCCACATCATTATATATGCGGAAACATTCGGTTTGAATACAAAAAAAACGTTAAACGTTATTTAGTGCGTGGACTGAAAACCAACGTCACTATATAACTCATTACGATTGCCGCACCTATACCGTAAGCGGTGCGCACGAGTCCGCCCGCAAACGCGCCGAGAAATCCGACCGAACGCGCCATTTCGATAGATCCTTTCGCAAGCGCCGCGCCGAATCCGACTATAGGCACCGCAACTCCGGCTTGACAAATCTTGTAAATATAATCATAAACACCGACGCCTTCGAGAATTATACCCGCAATGAGAAAAATAACGAGTATACGCGCAGGCGTAAGTTTAGTCCTGACTATAAGAAGTTCCGCAATAGCGCAAAGCGCTCCGCCCGAAGCGAAAACTATCGCATAAGTTCCTATCATCTGCCATGCTTGCATGATCATTTCCCTCCGTAAGGACTTTCCACTATTACGGCGTGAGATATGCACGGAATAGTTTCGCCTTGATAACAGCTTTGAGTGCTCATAAGCGCACCCGTAGCGAGATATGCGATACGTTTATAATCCCCGTTCATCAATTTTTCCATAATGAAAGAATTGAATATAGTTGCCGAACACGCACACCCGCTTCCACCCTGATAGCATTTTTGATCTACGTCGTAAATCATGTTTCCGCAATCTATATAGTTTTGTCCGAGTCGTATACCGCGTTTATACATTAAGTCGCGGAAGATATCGGAGCCGAGTTTGCCTAGATCGCCGGTGACTATAAGATCGAAATCGTTTTCGTCATAACCTGATTGCGATAACAACGCAAACATGGTATCCATCGCGGCGGGGGCGAATGTCAATAATACACCATAAAAAAGTCAAAATTTTTTGTAAATTGCTTATTTTGACGATTTTGCAAAGAAAAAACGGCGCGAACACCGTTTATTTCAACTATTTTGATTTTTCGAGCTAATTACACGCTGACTTTATTTAATGTATTGTTGTAAATATATTCGGTAGCCGCCAAAAATTCGTCGCGACATTTCAAGTGAATTTCTATCGCTCCGCCTTCGTGTATATATATGTTATCCACAAGTTCAACCAACACCTCGCGCGAGAGTTCGGAAAGACCTCTATGTTTTTTGAAGCGTGATATAAATTCATTACCGTCGTCTACACCGCGAGCGTTTTGCTCTACACGAGCCTGTAACTCTACAATATAGCTCTCGCCTTTCGCTACTTGATTTTCGTACTTTTCTTTCAGTGCAAGATAATTTTCCAAACTCAAGATCCCCGCCTTGTAATCGGGATACAAATCGAGCAACATTTTCTTAGCGGTATCTATCTCGGCTTTTTGGGTATCGATAGCAGAAAAAAGAATTGACGAGCGATTATCCGTAGATTTACGCTTATTGATATCTGCTATCATTTTATCGAAATCGACGGCAATTTGAATGTACTTAGTTATCACCGCAAGCACGGTTTCTTCCAAAATATCGGAACGGATCGAATGCTTTGTACACTTGCTTTTATCGAGCTTGCGGAACGTAGAACATACATAATAATCGTATTTTTTATACGGCTGAGTTATTGTCTTTTTTTGCATCGCCCTGCCGCAATCGGCGCACTTCAAAAAACCGGCAAATACCGACAATCTGCTATTCTTAGGCGAAACGCGAGTATCGCGCGAAAGAAGCGATTGAACCTTGTTAAAGTCCTCTTTGGATATGATCGGCTCGTGAGTGTTTTCGACGCGAATATATTTATCCTTATCAACAGCCTTGCAAACATGCACTTTATAGCTTACTACCTCGTTTTTCTTTTGGACGAGATTACCGATATAAAGCTCATTAGTCAGGATTCGTCTTACAGTTGTATCGCACCACAAACGACAGTCCTGTGTCCTATGCGAATGTTTATAATTATAACCCTTACTCTTTTTGTATTCCGACGGATTGAGAATACCTTGTTCGTTAAGCAAACGCGATATGCTTATCATACTATATCCGCCGATAAATAAATCGAAAATACGCCGAACCACGGCGGCGGCTTCTTCGTCTATGATTAATTTGTTGTGATCGGTTTCGTCTTTTTTATAGCCATAGGCGGCAAACGAGCCGATGAACTTGCCCTGCCGACGTCTTATATCGAGCGAGCTTCTCACTTTTGTGGAAATATCGCGGCAATATTCGTCGTTCATAATGTTCTTTATAGGAACTATCATCGTATTCATTGACGACGGATTTTCAATGCTGTCTATTATATCGTTTACGGCGATAAACCGAACTTTCAGCATAGGAAAAACCACTTCCAAATACTTGCCCGCTTCCACATAATTACGCCCGAAACGCGACAAATCCTTCACTATAACGCAGTTGATCCTCTTTGCCGTTATATCGTCGAACATTCGCTTAAATTCCGGACGCTCGAAGTCCGTTCCGCTCCAACCGTCGTCGATATAATAATCATATATTTTTATACCGTAATGCGACGACACAAACTGCTCGGTTATAGCGCGTTGCGACGATACGCTTTCGCTCTCCAATTTGTCGCCGTCCTCGCGCGACAAACGAATATAAAGCCCGGCATTCCAAACGACAGGTTGCGGCGCAAAAGAGGCATTTTGCTCATATTTACTTATTCTTGCCATAATTCACCATTCCTTTGGCGGACAATGACACTTTGACACAGTCATATTATACTCCATTTGTTCGAAAAAAGCAAGTATATTAAGATTTGTTCGCTAAAATATTGCATATAGCGTCGGTCAAACGTTCTTGAAAGCGTGCCGACGTGTCGTCGAAAACCACTTTGACCGCTTTTCCGTTGACCTTGAATAGATACGGATTTTTAATTTTGCGCATGAAATCGACCGTTCGCTGCATTATATCCGAATTGCAATCAACAAAAACATCGGTCAATTCGACCAATGCGTTTGTGTCTACATCACGAAGATCCAACATGCCAACAGTTTTCATAACGATTATTTTGTCCGATTGCAATATTTGTTAAACCGAATTTCCATTCGGCTCAACAATAGTAAAAACGTACGGTTATAAAAATTTTAACCACCGATACATTAAATCTTAAACTTTTTTATTTTCTTGATTATATGTAGTATCAAATGTTGATGAAGATCCTCATCAAATTTGCCGTTAGTTATAGAATTAGCATTCAATAGCGGCGCAAATTGTTCGAGTATCGCTTCTATAGCGGCATTGTCGCCGTTTACGGCGGCTCTTAAAGTTTTCTCGAATTGTTCATTCATTATTAGTTATCCTCGCTTATTTGTTTTCTTAAATCGGCTATCGCACGCATTTTTATATTATAAACATATCTCAAAGAATAACTGTATTCTTTTGCGATTTCTTCAGGCGGTATTCTATCCACATAAAGCATAATAAGAATTCTTTTACGGTTTGCAGATAGCTTATTAAAAGCCTTTGCCAACCTTTCATCATTAAAATCAAAATCGATGCTCGAAGCGGAAGTGATTCCGTCGCTCGCGATCAATTTATTTGATAAGTCGTCATCATATAACGATACTTCCGACTGCTTTCCTTTGTCTCTCCGCAAATAGTCGTTTGCACGCTTAACAACTACTTTAAGCCATGCAGTGAACCTATATATAAGGTCATTATTGTCGTTTTTCATTATGTACTCCTTTCGCCGAAGGAGCTACATAATTATTAAAACGAAAACCCCGACGGCGTGAAAATTACGTTGTCGGGGTGTTGAAATTATTTATCGAATCGGTTAACTTTTGTTAATCCAAAAAATCTTTTCTGCACTTTACGCCGAAAAGCTCGACGAGTTTTAACATATCTTCGTCTTTTATGGTGTTTATCCTCGGCAGGTGCGATGTGAGCATATATATCTGCGCGGCTTTCTCGACGGTTTCTATCAAGCCAAACGTCTCGTCCATCGTCTTGCCCGCGCCGTATATACCGTGCATTGCCCAAATTACGAGACGGAAGTCTTTCATCTTCTTTGCCGTCGCTTCGCCTATCTCGTTGGTGCCGCAAAGCATCCACGGCAGTATTCCTATCCCGTCGGGGAAAACCACTATGCACTCGGTGCACATCTCCCACAATGTATGCGTGAACTTCTTTTCGTCAAGCTCGTGCACGTAGTTCATTGCAAGCGTGTGCGTTGGGTGAGAATGCATAACTACCCTATGTTCGGAGTCTTGTTTTAATCGCGCTATATGGCACATAAAGTGACTAGGTAGTTCGCTCGTCGGTCTTCCCCCGTCATTGTATCCCCACAAAAGTTCCACACCGTTCTTTGCTATGCGGATTATGCCGAGATTGGTTTCGGGATCGCCGGCGACGTTTTTGAAGTATTTGCCCGTGCCCGTCACTATGAATATCTTGCCGAATAACGCGCTCACGTCGAAGTCACCTTCATTCACGCCGGCGAGCGGTATCGTGCGGATAACGTTATTTAAGTCAAGGTATTCCGCCACTTCGTTCTCGTCGAGCAGATAGCTTATGTTCCCGCCGTTGCGCTCGTCCCAGCCCAAGCGATACATATTGGCGGTAGTATCGCACATTTCTTTTACGAACGGCGCTGTTAATATATCTTTCATATTAGTTACGCTCTTTTAATATTTTCGCTTCGTATTGCTTGACTTCGTTATACCAATCGCCTTGCGGCTGTCCTTGGCGTTTCAAGTACTCGTTCCACACCGCGTCGAAAGGCAACGTTTTAAGCTCCTCGTTCAACACCATAAGTTCGGTGAAGTTTGCTTCGTTCTGCAACGTTTTGAGCTTGCCGTTGGGTTGAAGCAACGCGAACAATAATGCCTTTTGCATATTTCTTGCGCCCACTATCCACGCCGCGAGCCTGTTTATGCTTGCGTCGAAATAGTCCAAACCTATAAGCACCTTTTCGGTCGCGTCGTTTCTTACTATCTCTTTTGCTATCTCTTTCAGTTCGTCCTCGAACAGCACGACGTGGTCGGAATCCCACCGAACTCCGCGCGTGACGTGCAAAGCGACTTTATCATAGAAAGCCAAAAGCGACGGGATTTTGTCCGAAACGTATTCGAGCGGGTGATAGTGTCCGTTATCCAAAAGACAGCAAATATCGTTTTTTGCCGCATAGTTTTGGTAAAACTCGTTACTGCCTACCGTGTAGCT
Source organism: uncultured Christensenellaceae bacterium (assembly GCA_910587455.1). Lineage (GTDB taxonomy): Bacteria > Bacillota > Clostridia > Christensenellales > Pumilibacteraceae > Anaerocaecibacter. The sequence goes on from CAJULK010000011.1 coordinate 66,002, forward strand.
TTCCACGCCTATGCCGAACACTTTGCTCTCGACTGCTACTAATACTTTGCTTCTGTCATAGCCGCAAGCGAGTATTTCGTCAAGAGACTTTTTCAATCTCAACCGAGGCGTAAGCCTGTCGGCGGGGACGTCTTTATATCCGTCGGGTATCCATATATTCATAAGACACTGCTTGCCGAACTCGTCCGAAAGATACTCGGAGATTTTAAGACACGCTATGCAGTGCTTTACCCAAAACTTGCGGATATTTTCATCGGGCGAAGACAGCGACAGTCCGTCTTTCATATTCTTATGGGAAAACATCGTCGGATTGAAGTCTATTCCGTCAAGCCCTATTTCCTTTGCGAATTTTACCCACGGCGCGAAGTGTTCGGGACGGTATGCGTCGCGATCTACTTTCTCGCCGTTGAGTATGGCATAGCTCGCGTGCAGGTTCAAACGCTTCTTGCCGGGAATGAGCGAAAACGCTTTTTCGATGTCCGCTTTAAGCTCCTCGAAGTTCCTTGCTCGTCCTATGTAATTTCCCGTCGTCTGTATCCCGCCCGCCGCCGTCCAAGCCGACGACGTCATCGCCCTGCCAGCAGTGAATGCTTACGGGTATGTCTTTGAGCTTGTTCAATGCATATTCGGTGTCCACGCCGAATGTTGCGTACCGTTGTTTTGCGTTATCGTACATTATTCACCTCGGTGTATTTGTATTTTCAGATTGCCTATTGCCGTCGACTCTATGGGCAAAGCCTTGACCTTTATGCCGCATATCTTTTCGGTTAGACTGTTGAGAAAACTATTCTTCGCGCCGCCCCCTACTATGTACAGCTCGTCGAAGTTCGCATTTGTGTTGCGTTTAAGCTCGTCGAGCGCGCGTTTATAGCAATGCGCGAGAGACAGATACGCGCACTTGAAATAATCGGCGGGCGTGTGCGGTTTTGCTTTAAGCATACCGTCGAACGATTCTTTCATCCTTTCGGGCGCAAGGAATGAACTGTCGTTTACGTCGACATAATCGTCGAACGTGCTTTGCCGAGCTTCTTCTACTATTTGAGTAAAAGACTTGTCGGGACAAAGTTCTTCGCGCAGGCGATTGACTACCCACATACCCATTATGTTCTTTTGGTAACGCGTATAGCCAATCCCGCCCTCGTTGCTGTAATTTGCCTTTCTGCTGTTTTCGTCGGTTAATGCCTTGTCGACTTTAAGACCGAGTAACGACCACGTGCCCGACGATATGTACGGGCTGTTCTCGGTCATAGATATGCCCTCAACTGCACTTGCCGTATCGTGGCTGGCGCATAGCACTACTTCTATGCCTTTATAATGCGCGACGAGTGTTTTGGGCGTATATACCTTAGTAAAAAGCTTTTCGGGAAGCTCGAGCGCAGATATAATCTCCTTGTCATATTCTTTTGTTGTCGCATTCACAAGTCCCGTTGTCGTCGCGTTGGTGTATTCGTGCATTTTTATGCCCGTGAGCATATAGTTAAGATATTCGGGTATCATTAAAAAGTCGGTAGCATTATCGAGCCGACCGCGCTTTAAGTCGTCGTAAAACTGATAAATAGTGTTGAACGGCTGAAACTGAATCCCCGTGCGGGAATACAGCGTTTCAAACGGCATACGTTTATGCACTTCGTTTATGACTTTTTCCGTGCGGTCGTCGCGATACGCATAGCACGGCAGTATGGGCGCGGCGCCGTTCATAAGTACATAGTCCACGCCCCAAGTATCTATGGCAAGGCTTTTTATATTGCCGTACTTTTCGAGCGCTATATCTATGCCCGCTTTGATGTGTGCTGTAAGCGCGTCGATATCCCAAACGAGCCGACCGTTCTCGCTCTTTACCCCGTTGGGAAAGCGATATACCTCGTCTGTCGTTATTGTTCCGTCGCCGTCGAGCCATCCGACGATATGCCGCCCGCTCGACGCTCCGATGTCTATTGCAAGATAGTATGTCATATACAGTCACTCCGCCATAAACAACTCGTTCGCCCGTGCGAGCATTGCGGAAAAATCCGAAAGATTCATTTTGCCCTCGCCGTCTCTGAATTCCGCCATAAATCCGAGCGTGGCGAACCTGCGCATCCAGACTATCTCGTCAGTTGAGAATATCCCTCCAAACACTTCGTTGAACGCCTTTTGCGCTTTGGGGTTTTCAAACACTTCGTTTACCGTACTTTCAGGCGAGAACGGCGGCACGTCGAGATCTTCCCACTCGCGCTCGTATTCATACTTTCCGCTTTTGACAGTTATCTGCTTTTCGTTCGGCAATACTATTTGCGCCGTTACGCCGTCGGGTATCTCGGCAAAGAACGTTATCTTGCCGTTCTTTTGAATATATCCCGCCGTTATCTTGCCTTTTACGCTTTTATATTCCGCTTTAATGCTTGCAAGTCCTTTGCACGGGTTGGGCGCGATCCGCACTTTTTTGTAGCCCGATTTTATCGGCTCTATGCCCGCTATCCGCTTTACGACAAACTCCAATACGCTGCCGTACGCGTAGTGGTTATAACTGTTCATACCGTCGGGGTTGGGCGTACCGTCGGGCATAAGAGAATTCCAACGTTCCCAAACCGTAGTCGCGCCCATATCCACTTCGTACAGCCATCCCGGGTAGCCGTTGTTCATTAAAACCTTTTGCGCTGTCGCCATATACCCGTTATCGGCGAGCGCGAACAGCAGATACGTCGTGCCTATAAAGCCCGTGCAAAGCGTATAGTTATGAACTTTTACGTTCTCGTTCAAAGCTTGCGCGAGCTTATTGCGGTGCTTTTCGGGCACTATGCCGAAGTGCAACGCCAAAACTTGCGCCGTAACGGTGTCGAAGCATAGCCGCCCGCCTGCGGTGAAGTATTCCTCGCGCACTCTTTCGAGCTGTTTCTCGTACTTGTCTTTATAAATCTTTTCGTCATCGGTTTCGCTTAAAAGTTTTGCCGTTTGATATACGATTTTGAGCGAGTTTACATGGAATACGTTGGTCATATAGTAAACGTCCGTTCTGCCTATAAACGTTTCGTAACTCGTCTTTTCCTGATCGAGCGCAAGCCAATCGCCGAACTCGTGTCCGTCGCAGATAATGCCGTCTTTCATAGTGCTTTCGCGGGCGGAGATAAACTTTTTCATTGCGGGGTAATTGTCTTTGAGAAAGCTCTTATCTCCGTATGTCAGGTACAGCGTCCACGGTACCATTGTCACAACGTCGCACCACATCGCGTCGGTGTGTTTTTCGTTTAATACGTCGGGGACGACGTGCGGGATATTTCCGTCGGCGCTTTGGTCGTTTCTTAAATCGCCCAGCCACTTTTTAA
>CAJULK010000012.1 GCA_910587455.1 uncultured Christensenellaceae bacterium
TCTCGGCAAAAGAGAATATCACGGACGACGCGAGCGGCATTTTGATTGAGGGCGTTTTGGAAAGTATGGCGGAATATTACAGCGCGGAACTGTCGCAAAAGATAAAGCGCGGCATCGCTATATCTGCCTCGAAATGTAAATTTTTCGGCGGGAGCGTTCCGCTCGGTTACAAAGTGAGCGAGGACAAAAGTTTTATCGTCAACGAGGACACCGCGCCCATTGTCAAAAAACTGTTTGAAATGTTTGTCGCGGGCTACAATTACGCCGATTTGATACGCTATATGAACGAGCGCGGAATACCCACCGCAACGGGCGGCAAGTGGAACAAAAGCAGTTTTCACCGCATTTTCAGCAATCGGCGGTATTTGGGCAAGTACATTTTTCACGACGAGGAAATTGACGGCGGTATGCCGCAACTGATTGACGACGGGCTTTTTGCAGAGGCGCAAAAGGTGTTAGAGAAATACGCCGCCGCGCCCTCTCGCGGCAAAGCCAAAGTCGAATATCTTTTGTCGGACAAATTGTTATGCGGCAAGTGCGCAAGTAAAATGACGGGTATATCGTCCACGAGCAAAAGCAAAAAGATACATCACTACTACAAGTGCGTTGGCACGACGAAAGGCGTTTGCGACAAGCGGACTATACGCAAGCAGTTTATCGAGGACGAAATTGTTTATGCCATTGTGGGCAACGGCACGGAGCAAAACCCGCGAGGCGTTTTGACGGACGATTTTATTGATATGGTTGCGGCAGAAACCTATATGTTGATACAAGAGGAGCGCAACGACAGCGAAATAAAACGGCTTGAAAGTTTGGTCGCGGACAATCAAAAGGCAATCAACAATTTAATGCAGGCGTTAATGCTCGGCAAAATCGCGGACACGATTTTAGCGCAAATCGAAAAGTTAGAGAACGAGAACAAGGAACTGAACGACACCATAGAGAGCGAAAAGGCGTTGCAAATCGACTACACCTATTCGGACATTCGCAAGTGGTTGCAACATTTCCGCACGTTGGACTATTCCAAAACGAAAAACCGCAAAGACCTAATCGACACGTTTATTTATCGGGTATTGCTTTACGACGATAAAATGAAAGTGATTTTCAACTTGAAAGGCGGGCAGAAAAACGAATTGCTTTTGAACTTGATTTTCCCCGACTACCCCGACGGCAACGGCGGCGAGGACGAAAACAGCGTAAAAGAAAAAGAGGTCGATATATCAACCTCTAATTCCGACGTAAACGCAGGGTGTGCGTATACGTCTCGTGTGGTGGAGATAGTGGGACTCGAACCCATGACCTATGCGTTGCGAACGCATCGCTCTACCAACTGAGCTATATCCCCATAGTTCGGAATGTTTCGTATTCCGAAATTACGTGTCGGCACACTCTGCGCGTTCCGTATGGTGGGCAATGAGGGACTCGAACCCCCGACTTTCTCCACGTCAAGAAGACACTCTCCCAGCTGAGTTAATTGCCCTCGGGTGATCGTTTCTAAGTCTAATATATTTTCGCCGATTTGTCAAGCGTATTTGCCGTTCTATCTGTATAATATTTATATTTTTTCACCGACGCGCGGATGCGATTATCTGCTCGCATATCTCACGTTTCCGCACATGAAACACTTTCGGCGCGATTCTTTTTATTATTCTCCGTCACCCTCGAGCCGACGCGTCTGATCGGCGATCCTGAGCGATTCTATCATTTTATCGAGATCACCGTTCATAAACTCGTCGATGCTGTACAGCGTAAAACCTATTCTGTGATCGGTCACTCTGCCCTGCGGAAAGTTGTACGTGCGAATCCTCTCGCTTCTGTCGCCCGTGCCGACCTGACCTTTCCGAAGCGACGCGTATTCTTCGTCCTTCTGCCCCTGATAATAATCGTACAGTTTGGTCGCGAGCACCTGCATGGCGCGCTCTTTATTCTTGGTCTGACTGCGCTGATCCTGACATGTGACGACTATCCCCGTCGGGAAATGCGTGATACGTATCGCCGAATCGGTCTTGTTTATGTGCTGTCCGCCCGCGCCGCTGCTCCGATACGTATCAATCTTGATATCCTTGTCGTTTATTTCGACATCTACCGTTTCCGCTTCCGGCAAAACCGCGACGGTGACCGTCGAAGTGTGCACTCGCCCCTGCGTTTCGGTAACGGGCACACGCTGAACTCTGTGCACGCCGCTCTCGTATTTGAGGAACGAAAAAACGTCCTTGCCGCTCAGTCTGAACACCGCTTCCTTAGTCCCGCCGAGCTCCGTCATATTAACCGAAATGTCCTCGATCTGCCATCTTTTCCTTTCTCCGAACATCTTGTACATGCGGCAGAGCTCGGTCGCAAAAAGCGCGGCTTCGTCGCCGCCCGCCGCGGGGCGTATCTCCAAAACGGCGTTCTTTCCGTCGTTGGGGTCTTTGGGAAGAAGCATTATTTTAAGCTCTTCCGCGATCGTTTCCATACTCGATTCGAGCGACGCTATTTCATCTTTGGCGAGCTGAACAAGCTCGGGATCGTCCGATTTCAACATGTTCTCCGCGTCTGCATGGTCGGCGCGCGCTTTTTTAAGCATGTTATACTTTTCGACTATAGGCTCGAGCTCGGCGCGCTCGCGGCAAAGCTCCGCCCACGCCTTGTTGTCGGCGATGACGGCGGCATCCTGAACTTTTTCCGTCAAAACCCCGAACCGCGCGACTATCGCGTCGAGCTTATCCGTTTTCATTTCTCGCATACGACTATCCTATCCTTTCCGTCCAAATCTTTTATAATTCGGCACTTGCCTATTTTTCCGAACAGCGCGCAAACGTCCGCCGCCTGATCATACCCGACTTCCGCCATGATCGCGCCGCCGCGCTTTAGATGCGCGCCTGCATTATCGGCAATTATCCTGTAAAAATGCAGCCCGTCTTCGCCGCCGTCGAGCGCGATTCTCGGCTGAGCGGTAACCTGCGGAGCGAGCCCGTCTATCTCGAACGTGCGTACATACGGCGGATTGGTCACAATGAGATCGAACTCGCCGTCTATATTTTCGAACATATCCGACTTGACGAGCGTGACGCCCAACCTTTCGAAATTGGTTTTTGCCACCGCAAGCGCGCCGTCATCGATGTCCGCCGCCACAACTTCCGCATCGGCGTTTCGCGCTATGTATGCCGCCAAACAACCCGAACCGGTGCACATATCGAGCACGCGCGCGCCAGCACGGTCTTTTACGAACCCGACGGCTTCGGTCGCGAGCACTTCCGTTTCGAACCGCGGAATAAGCACGCGCTTATCCACTTTTATTTTCACACCGCAGAAATCGGTGTTGCCGAGAATATAATCGAGCGGCTCGCCGGTGAGCAGCCTCTCCGCATATTCGTTCGCGCGCTTGACGTGTCCCGTCTTTACGACGCGCACGCCGCCGAGTTCCGCGCGGGTCTTACCCAAAATTTCGCAGTATATCCAATCGGCGTTCTGCGGATCGTCGGGCAGTCTGTCCGCGAGTTTTTTACGCTCCGTCGCAAAATCGCGCTCGTAAAATTCGACGGTGCCCTTTTCGGGGTTTGCGTCGAGTTCGAGCACCGCCGTAAACGCGGCGATGGCGACTTCCGCCATATCGTCGGTCGGCTTTGCGGTAGACAGCATTTGAAGCGCAAGCCCGGGCGCACGCAGGATATCGGTAAACTTATTGTCGGGAAGCGCCGCAAGCCCTTTAAGAAGTTCAAACGACAGTCCCGCTATAACGGGGAGCAGTGCGAGCCGTATGAGCAGTTTGAAAAACACGTTGCCGAACAGCCACTCGTATCCCGTAAACAGCGTGAACACCCAATTGGCAAGCGCGTACACGAGAATGGTGAAAACTACCACGAAAAACAAAAACGTCGTGCCGCAGCGGTTGTGCTTGACCGAACAGGACTGTACGTTCTCGACCGTAAGCGGCAGCCCGCGTTCGAAACAGTTTATCGTGCGATGTTCCGCACCGTGATACATGAAAGTGCGCTTTATATCGGGCATGAGCCTTACGAGCGCAAGATACGCAATAAATATAACGAGCCGAGTGCCGCCCTCTACGACCGAGATCACGGCGACGTTATGATAATCGCCCCACTTTTCTATCGCCCATCCTACGAAAAGCGGCACGCCTATAAACAGTCCGAGCGCGAGCACCACGCCGAATATAACGGCGAACGCGGTAGACGTTTTGGACGGCGTTTCCTCTTCGGGCGAACTGACCTCGGCGGACTTGAGAAGCGAACGCATGCCGACGACGAGCGAACTCACAAACGATACTATTCCGCGCACTATCGGCACCTTTGCGACTTTGGAACGCTTTTTAATGCGCTCCGAGCTTAGCTCTATCTCGCCGTCGGGCGCGCGCACCGCCATTGCGACCGACGTAGCGCCGCGCATCATAACGCCTTCCAACAGCGCCTGTCCGCCTATCAGCGTGCGTTTGAACTTCTTTCCCGCCGCGCGTTTATTTTCTTTTTGCTGTTCGGTTTTTCCCATGATCTAAAAAAATTCGAAGCGCCCGCAAGCACTTCGAAAACAAAAAAGGCGGACGAAAATACGCCCGCCGAATATAATTCCGCTATTTACCGGACTTGTTGGAACGCTCGTTGAAGCGCGCGATACGACCGCCCGTTTCGGCTTGCTTCTGCTTGCCGGTATAGAACGGATGGCACTTGGAACAAATATCGACCTTGACTACGTCGCCTTTCTGCGTAGAACCGGTTACAAACTTGGCACCGCACGCACATTCGACGGTCACTTCGTGATAATCGGGATGTATATCTTTCTTCATGGTTATAAACCTCTCTTTTTTCTTAGCCTGTCAATTATACACCGCAAACGCGGCGGCTGTCAAGCGTTTTTACGCCGTTACACAAATTTTGCGCCGAGCGAAGCGTCCTGCTCAGTCATACTTCCTCGAGAATATCCAAAAACATTTCGCGGAACACTTCGAATATCCACTTTTCGGCGTCGCGGCGCGTGTCGAACTCGTCCGAAAGTTTGAGCGTGTCTATAAGTTCCTTTCCGCCGTAAAGATCGGCTACTATCTGAGTGTAATATGTCTGAGTGTCGAACTTGTTAGCGGGATAGTACAGCGTGCTCGCAATGAATTTGCACGGCATTGAATACGCGTCTTTTTTTATGGTATTGCAATAGTAGTCGAAACACTTATCGTGCTTTTCCTCGCAATGCAGAACGGCTTTTCCTTTGTTGAACTTAAACGTTTTTTCGGTCGGCATCAGATCTTAACCAAAACTTTGAGCGAGCTGTCCGGTTCTGCGGCGAGCGATTCGAAAACTGCCGGCACTTCCGAAAACGGCACGATTTTGTCGTACAGCATGTCTACCGAAACGGTGTGGTTGGCGAGCATGTTTATCGCCGCGGAATAATACCTGCCGCAATCGGCAACGGTATACAGGTCGATACGCTTATCGAAAAACCCGTTGAGATTGCAATTCAGTTCTTTTTCTTTAAGCCTGCCCACAAGCGCTGCCCTGCCGCGCATCGCCGTATAGTCGCAGACGTTTTGAAGCGGCATTTTGGACGTGACGAGATATGCGCACGCGTCCGCCATGTGTCCGCCCGTAATGGAAAGTATCTTTTTGCAAACGTCCTCGCTGACCGCATTGATGGTAAAGTACACGCCCGAGCGCTGCGCTATGGCGAGCATGTCTTCGCGCATATCCACCACTATCGGCACCGCCTGATAGTACATGGCGACCTGCGCGAGAATTATGCCTACGAGCGTCGCTCCGACGATGACGATATGCTCGCCCTTTTCGACGTTGAGGCGGTTAAGCGTGTTGATAGCGAGCGCTATGTGCTCGATGAATACCGCTTCCTCATCCTTGATCCTGTCGGGAATGGCATACACGTCGTCTACAGAAACTACCGAGAAATCGCTTAAAAAACCGTCCTCGCCCAAGCCGAACTGAACAGGCTTTTCACAGTCGTAAAACCGCGCGTCGTTACACGATTTGCAGCCGTGGCAGCTCGAATGGGGCGCCGTAACGACGCGGTTGCCGCGCGAAAGCCTCGAAACGTTTGCGCCGACCTCCGATACGAACCCGACGTTCTGCCGCACGGGGACTATGGGATACTGCGCCGAAAGCCGGCCGGTAAACACTGCAATGTCGCTCGACGATATACCGCACATAAGGTTTTTGAGTTTAACGCAATTATCGCCAACGGGCAAAGCGTTCATCTCATCTAACTTGATCATGTGCGGCGAATGGATTCTGTACGCCTTCATAATATAATAATTATAACACAAACGCCCGATAATATCAAGTGTTTTTATTAAAGATATACCGCCCGCCGAAAAGCATAAAATCTTGCGAAACGACTTTTTTACCACGGAAAAAAAGCTTATGTTTTTACGCCGCGGACGCGCGAATAACGCATGCGAGCGTTTGCCGCAAATGACAAACCGCCGCGGGATCGCGGCGGCGTACATACGGCGGAAAAACTTTATTTATCTTCGCTTACGGGAAGCACGGTTGCGGGATCGACGTAATTGCCGTCCTTTTTAAGCTCGAGGTGCAAGTGCGCGCCGGTGTTCAGCTCGGACATCATACTGTTTGACGTTTTGCCGAGCTTGTCGCCCGCCTTGACGCTGTCGCCCACCTTAACGGGGATATCGGCGTCGAGCGACTTGTATACGGAAACGTAACCGTCCTCGTGCGTGACCGTAACGACATTGCCGTCAAGCGCGGTGCGCTCAATATCGGTGACCTTGCCGTCCATAATGGCATAAACGTCGCTCTCGCCCACGAAGTCGATCGCGGGGTGGATCTTCCACACTTCGAGCGTTTCCCAATACACGAGCTTATCGCGCGCATAACCGAGTCCCGACTGCGTGCCTTTTACGGGCATTACGACTTTGGGATCGTTATTGACGTCGACGTTCGGAGGTTCGACTACCGTTCCACCGACAGGCCCGGATTTGGGCAACGTGAACACCACCGATACGGCTACGACCGCGGCGATCACAAGCACCGATGCGATTATGACAAAGGCGTGCCAATGCCGTTTGAAAAAGTTTTTCTTTTTGTCCTTTGCATTAGATTGATAGGTTTTCATGTTTCTCTCCTCCGTACCATTGATTATTGCCAACATGTTTCGGCTTATACATCGGAGAAAAACTTTTTTGCGCTTTTTTCGGACGCAATAAAATAGCATGCAAACGGTTAATAGCAGCCCGACAGCAACGGCGTACCGATACTGACCATGCCGTCGCGCACCGCCGCCATAACGTTATATTCGGTTACACCGTCGGACAGCTTTTCGCTGCGAGCCGCAACGCGCGGACTGTATGCGTATACTACGACCGCGCCGCCGCAGTCCGCAACCTTGACCGTCGCGGCGTTTATCCTGTCGAGCGCGGCGTACATTTCGCTCTCGCCGCCCTCGAAATCGACGCGCACGAGCTTGTCGCGCGCATAACAAAGCCCGTCGATACTTTCGACGGGAACATTGTTTACGTATTCGTATGAGTCGCCCAAGCCTGTCAGCGGGCTGTAATACACCGCGGTCATTATTATCCCTGCGGCAAGTATCGCGACGGCGGTCAAAAGTTTTTTCATAAACCCGATTATTGACCGTATCGGCGCATTTTAACCGTCGGCAGAATGATACAACTAATATATCATATTTGTCATTCTGAACAAGCGAGCAACGCGAGCGACGTGAAGAATCTCAACTGTTTTATCGCGAAGCGCGTATGACGTTGCACATGAGATTCTTCGCTCCGCTCAGAATGACAAAGGGGGCACTATCAGAATGACAGATCGGAGCGGATTGCACGCTTCGCTCAGAATGACACAATAAATGACACAAAAAAAGACTGACAGAGTCTGTCAGTCTAAGAGTTCCGCAACGAGTTCGAATAATCTGTTTTCGTTTTTTACACCGATTAAAGTTATAAAATAAATATAATCATCTTTTTCGTACATGCCATGTGTATCAAAACTAGTTATACCCCATCTTATACTTCTATCATCAGACTTTACATTCACACACGCTTCCACAATGGGTTTCATTACATCAACTACTATTTTCGCATCGGCTATAAACAATTGCAATTCTTCGCTTGTTTGAGTATTAAGAAGCACTTCGCTAATACCTAAAAAGCTATTATCCGATTTTTGCGTATATATTGTTGTTACATCAAGCTCTGAATGTGCATACCAATCGAAATAATCAAATGATATATTATTACTTTCGCCGTATTCCTTTATTGAAGTACCCGAAGATGTAACATAATTATCTGACGACACAAATCTAAAAGTCGGCAGCGGTATTATATTCTGCGGTTTTCTATCATTGAGCACGCAAGGCAGTATTACGGCAAGGCATAACGCCGCCGCGACGGGCGCACCTATCGCAAACCACATATTTCTTTTTGCAAACTTCTTTGCGGGCTTGCTTTTGGGGGCGAGTTCGGGCATACGAGCATAAATATCCGCAAGGATAGCGTCGCGTTCTTCTCTTCCGTGCGACTGTATCAGCTTATGGAATTTCTTTTCTATGCTCATGTGAACACCTCTATGAGATATGTATTATATCTGCGGATTCCAAATAAGACCCAACTTTATATAATGCCAACTCTTGCCCCAATAATCCGCTGGATACTTTTAGATACTTGTCTGTTCTTGTTCCACCCGTACTTAAAGTATACTTAACTTCATAATATCCGAATGCTATCATGATGTGATTACTTGACACATATGTAGCTACCAATGTATCCTTTTTATTTCCTTCACTAAGAGTATAAATATTGCTTGGATACACAAACAACGCTGTTATTTCGCTATTATCTATTGAAGATTTGAATTTATCGTAATTAAACGTACTCTTATTACCGATTTCCTCGTAAGTTACCGAGTAGCCCTGCCCTGATATATAACTATCCAATCCCGATTTGAAATTGCTTTCGGTAACTCCTTGTTCAGAAATTTTCATTTTAGCATATAAATTTTCTTGCAGAGGCTTAATATAAGTTTCGTTCATGCTTCTATATGAACCTGTCGAAAAATACGAATCCCAACCCGCGATCATATTTGTATAATATTTATCATAATAGCCTACGGCGATCGACCCCGCAACAGCTCCGCAAGCATTGGCTAAATTGTAACTTGAATACCGCGGTGCATTATTTGGGGTATTAGTATCTTCGACAATAGTTTTTGACGTAAACAATATTTCCGTGCTCGTTACACTGCTTGCATAGGTACTGACAACGTCTACGCCCGTATAATAAACTTCCTCGGCGGCTTCGGCGGGCGCGGCTGTCCACGCGCCGCAGAGCGGCAAACATAGTGCGAGAAATCCTACGGTCTTTAATCTTTTGTGTTTTAGCATAGCGAACTGCCTCCGTGCAATTACTACGCTTGATATTAAAATCTTTTTCAATGTTTGAATAAATTGCGAATTTTTTTACGCACGAAAAACGGGCGCTGTCCACACGGCGCGCCCGTTTTTATACACCGATCATTATTTTTTGTCTTTCTTGTTTGCGCCGGCAAGCTCGTACAGTTTGATCGAGTTTTCGATCTTCTGCTCTTTCGCCTTTTCGCCGTACTTGTTTACGTCGGTGAGGCTCTTGGGACCGTGGTGCAGACACAGCGCGCCGTTTACGCAGCCGCCGTCGCACGCCATGCCCTCGAAGAAGTTGTACGGGGATTTGCCGAGTTTTAACAGCAGCAGTTGTTTTTTACATTCGTCGAGTCCGCTCATGGCTATCGGCTTAGCTTCGAACCCGCGCTCTTTGGCAAGCTCGGTCACGCCCTCGGTTATGCCGCCCGAGCGCGCGAAGATCCTGCCGAAGTACGACGCATTGTTAAGCACCGTATCTTCGAGCGTGGAGACGTCTATATTGCGAGCGTCCAAAAACGCTTGCAGTTCTTCGAACGATATCACGCAGTCGATACTGTCCTTTGCTATATCCGATTTGAACTCGAACTTTTTGCTCGTGCACGGTCCGACGAATATGACCTTGGCGGTCGGCTCCATTGCTTTTATAAGCCTGCCCGTCATGACCATAGGCGACGGCGTGGACGATATGTATTTTACGAGTTCGGGGAAGTTTATCTGTATGTATCTTACGAAGCTCGGGCAGCACGACGTGGTAAGCGCGCCGTGTTCTTTAAGCTCGTCCGCTTCCTCGTCGAGCGTTTTGTCTGCGCCGAGCGCCGTTTCTATCACTTGGAAGAAGCCGAGCTTGCCCATGCCCGTTATTACCTGCTCTATCCGCGCGTAATTGAACTGCGCGACTATGGCGGGCGCGATTATGGCGTACACTTTGTACTTGGTGTTGTTTTCCGAGTTTTTGAGTATATCGAGCGCGTCGAGAATATACGACTTGTCGGCTATCGCGCCGAACGGACACTGATACACGCACGCGCCGCAGCCGACGCATTTGTTATTGTCTATGACTGCTTTTTTAGCCGAATCGACGCTTATGGCGTTTGCCTTGCAGCTGTTCACGCACGGGCGCTTTTGAAGCACGAGCGCGTTATACGGGCACGCCTGCGTGCACTTGCCGCACTCTATACACTTTTCTTTATCGACTACGGCATGCTTGTTTTCTATGGTGATCGCGTTTTTGGGACAGACCTCGGCGCAGCGGTGCGAAATGCAACCGCGGCATGCGGGCGTGACGAATATGCCGTCTACGGGACATTCGTCGCACGCAATGTCTATGACCTCTACCACGTTGGGATTGGTCTTATCGCCGCCCATGGCGAGTTTGAGCCGCTCTTGAAGTATCGCGCGCTCTTTATACACGCAGCACCTGAGGCTCGCTTCCGGACCGGGCATGATCTTGATGGGAATGTCGTGGAATATCTCGTTGTTCAGTCCGTTGTCGTACGCTTTTATGAGTTCTTTTATTACTTCGTACTTGAGCTGCTGAACGGTGGTATCGAAAAGTCTGTTGCTCATTATGTGGTATGTTCTCCTGTTGTTTTCGGCACGGCTCGCCGAAAGCCGATCTGTCAGTTGTATTTTACGTTGACGGTCTTACCCATGCGCCGCAGGTTGTCCGCGAGCTTGTCTATGAGCTTGAGCTTCATAGTCGTTTCTATGGGCAGACCCGAATGTGCCTCGTTGACCGACTGACCGACAAAGAAGTTGAGGTCGGTCGAGTCCTCGAACAGCATTTTTGCGAGCAGCGTTGCGCCGTCGCGCTTGCCGAACGTTTTGGATTCGTAGTTGTGCGTATCGAGATAGCGCTCCGAAAGCTCGAGCACGCGGCGGATAGTTATTACGCCCTCGGTAGTCAGGTCGATCCCGTCGATGTAGCCTATGGGCGGAATGTCCCTGTCCAAGAACTCGCAGCTTGTCCGCACGTCCGTGCCGAGATGTCTTGCGACTATCTGCGAGCTTGTTCCGCCGCAGACTATCTTCTTGCCCGGAAGCGCCATGAACTGTCCGACGTATTTTTCGTCGTCCTCTTTCTTGATCGGCGGACCGACAAACACCGACGCGTGCGCGTGCTCGCGCACCTTTATTCCGAGCACCGTGGTGTCGTCGCCGGGAAGATTCATATACAGTTCGTTGCACTCGCCCGCAAGGCTCGCCGATATTGCGCGAGCGGACATTTCCGGACGTATGGCCCGGCGCAGGTAGTCTTTTATCTGCGGACGTTCCCAACCGAAGTTGAGAAGCATGCCTATGCCCGCATGTTCCACACCGTCGCTCGTTATTACGAGCGCGTCGTCGGCGCGCAGCGCGAGCGGCGTGCGGTACACCGTTTTTCCGCAGACTTCCGACTTTTGCCGTTCGAGGTCGAGCGCTTCGCCGCCGCGAATGAGTATCGCCGCGGGATTGTCGAATTCCAAAAGTTCGCCCTTGCCCTCGTCGTCTATGTGACAGACCGAGAACGTCGCGTACGCCACGTTTCGCACCTTGCATACGGGCAGCGACGCGATGAGCGTTTCTATACAGTCGCGTATCGGCACGCCGCTCGAAAGCATTGTGCACAGTATTTTCGACGACAACGTCGCCAATATGTTGGCTTTTACACCGCTCCCCATTCCGTCGCAAAGCACGGCGGTGAGGTACTTTCCGGACGTCGCGCACTCCACTCGGTCGCCGCAAAGCTCCTCGCCCTTTTTATTGAGCGACGTATAGCCGCTGTCGATGAAGTAGCTCAATCGTGTTTGTCCTTTATCATCGCGTCTTTGAGTTTCAGGAGTGCTATTTTGGTTTCGGCGGTCGTTTCGCCGAGAAGCGACGCGATTTCCTGCGCGACGCGCATCTGTTTGTCTATAACGGTGGTCGTGACGTTGAGCGTATCCGCTTTTACTTTGTCGAGCTCGGCGTCGTAGTTTACCTTGTCCGTCACATCCGTAAGCACGATGAGCAGAGATTTTTCGTTTTTGAGCGGAACGATATTCACGTCCGCATACTTGCCCGTTTTTTCGAGCTTCTGTTTGAGCGCGGTCATGCCGCGTCCGCTTTCGAGCGCTTTGAACACCGCCGTCGGGTCGAAGCAGTCGAATATGTATTCGGGCGACGCTATGCCGATGAGCTGTTCGGCTTTGCGGTTGATCTCGGTTATTTTAAGCTCGCCGTTGCACACTATTATGCCGTTGGGACTGTTCTCTATTATGACGTTGCCCATGGATTCGGCTTTTTCGCGCATGTACGGCACGCACATTTCCACTTCGGCATATCCGTTGACGACCGCCCACGCCTTTTCGCGGCAGGTCGAGTATCCGCACGCGCCGCAGTTGAGCTCGTGGCTCGGCAGCGTTTTGCCCGTGCTCGAGAGCACCGAGCGTATTTCGTCTTCGGTCGGAACGCGATCGCCCGCCGCGAGCGGTTTGTGCTCGCACGCAAGCGACGGATACGCGTCAAGCCCCGCAGGCACAGAACGATTGGTGTAGTTGCGCACTATCATGTTCGCCTCGACCGCCCCGCCCTTGCGCTTGATCGCGCACGGACCGTTCACGCATGCGCCCTCGCACGCGTTTACTTCGAGGAACAGTCCGTTCAGGTTCTTTACGCTGTCAAGCGCCGCCGTAAGTCCGTCCACGCCGTCCACGGCTATGTATTCGTACCCCGACGGGAAACTGCCGAACGATTTTATCACGCCGCGCGAGATCGGATAGAACTTGGCGCGAGTGACCGATTTGTCGCCGTCCGCTGCCGCAGCGGCTTCGGCTTTTTGCGTGCGCTTTTGCTCGGGCGCGGCACTCTGCGCGACGGGCGCGAACTCGAGCTTGCGCTTTTTAAGCAGCGCCGCAAGTTCCTCAAACGTCAATGCGCCGGCTATTATGCCGCTTTCTTTCGCCTCGCGCTTTTTGGCTATGCACGGACCGATAAACACGATCTCGGCGTTCTTGTACCGTTCGCGCAGTATTTTCGCGTGCGCGACCATCGGCGAATCGACAGGCGCGAGATATTTGAGCACGTCTTTGTGATACAGCCGTATCGCGCGGTTCACCGCAGGGCACGCGCTCGTTATAAGGTTTTCGAACTTGCCCGATTCGAGCAGTTTTTTATATTCCGCAGTGACAGCCGCCGCGCCTTCCGCCGTTTCGAACGCGTCGGCAAAACCGAGCGCAACGAGTTTTTCGCGGAACGCTTCGAACGATTGCACGTCGAACGAAGATACGAACGACGGCGCTACCGACGCAATCACCGGCTTGCTCTTGCCGAGCAGCTGTTCGACTGCGGCGGCGTCGTTGTGCACGCTCTTTGCGTTCTGCGGACATACGTCCACGCAGTGTCCGCAAAGTATGCAACGGCTCTCTATTATCTTCGCCTGCGAGTCGCGCGCGTCTATCGCTTTGACCGGACACGACCGCAAGCATTTATAGCAGTTTTTGCAGTTGGCGTTCTGAAAATCCAAATAGAACATTCTTAGGTAACCTCCATACAGTGCCCGACGCGTACGCCGTCGCAAACCGAAGCGGACGCTGTGCCGAGCCTACTTTACCAAAGGCATTATTTCCGTTTCGAACTTTTCCGCCGCGTTTGCGCCGTTGACGTTGAGAATGAGCTTGTCGTCGGCTTTGACGGATACGCCGTTCGAGCACCGGCCCAAGCAGAAGCAGGCGCGAAGCTCTACTTTATCCGCCAAAGCGTGCTTATCTATCTGACTTTTGAACGTTTCTATCACGTCGTACGAGCCTTTTAAGTGGCAGGAGCTGCCGACGCAGACACTGAGTATCATATCACCCTCCATCATGTGTGTTTTATGTTGTTCGTTTATTGCCGTGCGCGCACGCACGAACGTCGTTAATTATTAGATTGTCCGCTTCGTTCAGTATGTCAAGCCGAAAAGCTTGATTCTTATGTAATACGATTTCGCGGCGCGAACTCGGCGGACGGGCAAGACTTTGCCGCAATCCGTTCCGCGCTCGCGCCGCGATGCGTTATTCGTACTGACAGACGCTCGCCCAATGGCTGAGCATTTCGCATTCTTCGGGTTTGCCTTTGACCATTTGCGAAGCTGCGACTATAGGCAGCCACTGTTCGACGTACTGACGCGCGGTGTCCGACTTTTTGCAGAACAGCGTCATGTAGTCCTCGGCGAGCTTGTCGTTGCCGGCGAGCTTGAACAAGAGATATGTTCTCGCCGTATCCGCCGACGCGTTGCCTATCGTGGCGTGCGACCAGTCGATTATGCATGCGCGATCGTCGGGCGTGATTATTACGTTGGACGGATTGAAGTCGCCGTGGCACAGTTTGTTGTGCTTGGGCATGGACTCCAAACGCACATGCAGCTCGTAGCGAGTCGTCGCGTCAAGCCCCGACATGTCGATCTTGCGCGAGAACTTGTCGCGCTGTTTGTTGAGGTTGGGCGCGGTGAGCGAGTGCATCGAAAGCTGAATGTCGATAAAACGTTTAAGATAATCCGACTGCTTTTTGGGGTTTTCGTCCATGAGCGTTTTGAGCGATTTGCCCTCTACGTAGTCCATGGCGATGGCAAGCCTGCCGTCGTCCAGCTTTTTGAGCTCGTGAACTTTGGGAATAAACAGCCCCGTTTCTTCGACGCGCGTCTGATTGAGCGCTTCGTTGAATATATCGGCTTTGTTGTAATCCGCCGCGAACACTTTGTAGCAAAGCTCGCCGTCGCGGTAAACGGTCTTGTTCGAACGTTTTGCGATCTCGTTGTAAGCCATGATTATTTACTCTCCTTTCCGTAATAGGCGTTGAGATACATCTGTTTGATCTCGGCTATGAGCGGATAGCGCGGGTTAGCGCCCGTACACTGATCGTCGAACGCGTCGCGGCACATATCGTCGAGCTTGGCAAGGAATTCGTCCTCGGGCACGCCCGCGTCCTTTATCGTTGCGGGCAAGCCCACCTCTTTTGCGAGGTCTTTGAGCTTGTCGATGAGTTTTGCGAACTTTTCTTCGTCCGTTTTGCCCTTGATACCTACCGATTCCGCGATCTCGGCATAGCGGCGGAGCGCTACGGGGTGATCGTACTGCGGGAACAAGCCCATCTTCGTCGGGGCTTCGCTCGCGTTAAACTTCATTACTTCGGCAAGGAGAAGCGCGTTAGCCATGCCGTGCGGCAGGTGGTGGTATGCGCCGAGCTTGTGCGCCATAGAATGACAAACGCCGAGGAACGCGTTGGCAAACGCCATGCCCGCCATAGTAGCGGCATGCGCCATTTCTTCGCGCGCCTTTTCGTCCGAGCCGTTTTTGTACGCCGCGGGCAGATAGTCGAATATGAGCTTGATCGCTTCTTTGGCGATACCGTTTGTAAAGTCGGACGCCATGACGGACGCAACCGCTTCGAGCGAGTGGACCATTGCGTCGTAGCCCGAGTTTGCGGTAAGACCTTTGGGAATCCCCATCATAAGTCCGGGATCGCATATAGCCATTTTGGGCAGCAGTTCGTAGTCGGCGATCGGATACTTCATGCCCGTGCTCTCGTCGGTTATGACCGCAAACGGAGTAACTTCGGAGCCTGTGCCCGCCGTCGTAGTGATAGCGACAAAGTACGCTTTTTCGCCCATTTTAGGGAATTTGTACACGCGCTTTCTGATATCCATAAACCGCATCGCCATGTCGGCAAAGTCGGTGTCGGGATGTTCGTAAAGCACCCACATGATCTTGCCCGCGTCGAGCGCACTGCCGCCGCCGAGCGCGATTATGGCGTCGGGCGCGAACGAACGCATAGCTTCCGCGCCTTTCTTCGCCGACGCAAGGGTCGGGTCGGGCTGAACGTCGGAGAACGTCGTGTTGACTATACCCATCTCGTTGAGCCTGTCGGAAACCTGTTTGGAGAATCCGCTCTTGAACAAGAATTCGTCGGTAACTATGAATACGCGCTTGTAGCCCATTTCTTTAAGCTCTGCGAGAGCGACGGGCATACAGCCTTTTTTGAAGTATACTTTTTCGGGCGCGCGGAACCACAGCATGTTTTCTCTCCTTTTCGCGACGGTCTTGTAGTTAAGCAAATGCTTGACGGATACGTTTTCGGAAACCGAATTGCCGCCCCACGATCCGCAGCCGAGCGTGAGCGACGGCAGAAGTTTGAAGTTGTATATATCGCCGATACCGCCCTGCGCAGCAGGCGTGTTGAGAAGTATACGGCAGGTCTTCATTGCGTCGCCGAAGCGCGCGATCTTTTCTTTTTCGGTCTGCTCGTCTGCATAAATGACCGAAGTGTGACCGTAACCGCCGTCGGCTACGAGCTTTTCGGCTTTTGCTATCGCTTCGTCAAAGCTCTTCGCCTTGTACATGGCGAGCACGGGCGAAAGTTTTTCGTGAGCGAACGGCTCGCTTATATCTACGGAAGTCACTTCGCCGACGAGTATGCGCGCCGACGCGGGCGCTTCGAAGCCGCACAGTTTGGCTATGTTCTGCGGGCTTTGACCTACGATCTTGGCATTGATTGAACCGTTTATGAGGATAGTGCCGCGCACCTTTTCGATCTCTTCGTCGTTAAGGAAGTACGCGCCGCGGTAAGCCATTTCTTTTCTGAACGCGTCGTAAACGTCATCGAGCACGATGACCGACTGCTCGGACGCGCAGATAACGCCGTTGTCGAACGATTTGGAAAGAAGTATAGACGACGCGGCAAGCTCGATGTTCGCCGACGAGTCGATTATAACGGGAGTGTTGCCCGCGCCGACGCCGACAGCGGGTTTGCCCGAGCTGTATGCGGCTTTGACCATACCGGGACCGCCCGTGGCGAGGATGAGATCGCTCGCGCTCATTACGTTTGCCGAAAGCGCAACGCTCGGCACGCTTATCCATCCGATTATGTCTTTGGGCGCGCCCGCTTCGACAGCTGCGTCGAGCACAATGCGCGCAGCCGCTATCGTGCTGTTTTTGGCGCGCGGGTGCGGCGATATTATAAGTCCGTTACGAGTCTTGAGTGCAAGAAGCGTTTTGAAGATCGCCGTTGACGTGGGGTTTGTCGTGGGGATTATCGCAGCTATTACACCGACGGGTTCGGCAAGAACTTCGACGCCGTAGGTGTCGTCGCGGCTTATAACGTCGCAAGTCTTTACGTCGCGGTAGGCATTATAGATATATTCGGCGGCATAGTGATTTTTTATCACCTTGTCCTCGACAATACCCATGCCCGTTTCCTCGACCGCCATTTCGGCGAGCGGGAGCCGCGCTTTGTCTGCGGCAGTCGCTGCCGCCAAGAATATCTTGTCGACCTGCTCTTGCGTGTATGTCGCAAATTTCGCCTGAGCGGCGCGCACACGCTTTATGAGCTCGTTGAGCGATTGCTCGTCTTGTACAATAAGTTCGTCCATAAAACCTCCGAAAAAACTCATTGTGTATATTATGCAATATTCCCGAATAAAAGTCAAGCAACGAATGAACCGTACCGCAATTTTATTGATGAACTCTTTTCATACCGTCGAGTTTTTTCGCCGCGCACGATAATTTTATTCGATTATTTATTTGCGGATGTTGATTTTGCGCGCGATGTGTGATATAATCCCGACATGAGATATACGGACATAGGCGGAATCAAGTGCAGCAGGCTCGTTCTCGGTTGTATGCGCATAGCAGACAAACCGACGGATCACGTGCGGCGACTTATAGAACTTGCGCTCGATATGGGCATTAACATGTTCGACCATGCCGACATCTACGGCGGCGGAACGTGCGAGCGCATTTACGGCGATATTATAAAAAGCTCGCCCGCGCTTCGCGAACGAATGGTCTTGCAGACAAAGTGCGGAATACGCGGCGGCTGGTACGATCTCGGATACGAGCATATAGTAAAGAGCGCGGAAGATTCGCTCGCCCGCCTCGGCACCGACCGTCTTGATATTCTTTTGTTGCACCGCCCCGACACGCTGATGCGCCCCGAAGAAATAGCGCGCGCTTTCGACGCGCTCGAAAAGTCGGGCAAAGTCCGCGTTTTCGGAGTGAGCAACTTTTCGGCGGGACAGGTCGATTATCTTCAATCGTTCGTCAATCAAAAGCTGTACGTCGATCAGCTTCAAATGAGCGCGGCGTACTGCCCCGTCATTGACAGCGGAATAAACGTAAACACGCCGACCTCGGCGGCGTGCGACCGTGACGGCGGCGTGCTCGAATACTGCCGCAAACACCGCGTTACCATACAAACATACGGAACAGTGCAATGCCTGTTCGCCGACGACAGCGGATGCGTGCGTTCCGGAGCTTTCATGAGCGGCGATTTCAAAAAGAAGTATTTCTCGCTCAATTTCATGCTCGAAGGACTTGCTCGCAAATACTCCGTCACTCCCGAAGCCGTCGCCGCGGCTTGGATACTCGTTCATCCCGCCGACATGCAAGCCGTGATCGGCACGACCGACGAAAAACATCTCGAAGCGTTCCGCGCGGCTTGCGAAGTTCCGCTCACGAATTACGAGTGGTATAAGATATACGAATCGGCAGGTCATTCCATTCCGTGACATCGCCGCCGCACATAACGACGGCATGCAAAAACCGCCGCGCGAATTGCCGTTGCGCAGCGGTTTTTTATTTTTGCGTATAGATTTATTTTGCGAAAAACTCGCGGATAACAATTCCCGTAGCGCTCGTTTGAGTCGCCGTAGCGCGTATATACCGCGCCGAGATCGGCGTTTCGAGCAATACCGATATTTCCTTTCCGTCGTACGTGCCTACCGTCGTATAGTTTACTCCGTCCGTCGAATACGATATCTCGACCGCCGGGAAATAGTCGTACGGAGAATCGTCTTTCGCCATCAAAAGCCCGAGCTCGGACACCGGCTTTACCGACAGAAGATCGAGCTCTATATACGCGCCCGCCCTGTTGTTATACGAAAACCACGTGTACGTATTTTCGTCGCCGTCTATCATATTGTATTTGTTCGTGACGACTGACGGCTCAAGTTCTATATTGCCGAACGTCACGCCGCAAGAGAGAGCTTCGAGCGTGTTTATCGCCACTTCTCGCACCGCGACCCATGTGGGCGTGCCGCCGTCTTTAAGCCGTATGAACCGTGCCGTGACTTTTGCACTACCGACGTCCACTATCGTTTCGGGCGAGCGCATTTCGCCGAGCTTGACGAAATTCTTGCCGTCCGTCGAATACTCGATGTCGCCCGTCATAAAGTCGCCGCCGTCGGGCTTGCCAGTGAGCACGCGAACGTCGCCTATCTCGGTGATCGCGCCGAGGTCTATGCGCACATATGCGCCGTCCGACGGTCTGCCCTCGAACCATACGAACGTGTTATCGTCACCGTCGAACGCAAGCGACGGATCGCCTTGATACACGCCGTCGAACCCGCCGTATACGACGCCCGTATTCCTGCCGAGTTTGAGCGCCGCTTCGTCGGCTGCCGCCGCTGCGAGCCGCCGCGCGAACGGCATTAAGACCGCGGGCGCGACCTCTACCGGTTCGGGATCGCGGTTGTACGTAACGGTGTCGAGCACCGGCGACGTGCAATCCTTCATTGACGCAAACACTTCGTCGGCATGCTCGATTGCCCGAACAAGCTCGTTTTCGATAGATTCCGAAAGCGAACCGCCCGAAACGTCCGCAGTCGAGCACATAACAAGAACGTCGAGATATTCGGAGCATGACTCGGCGAGCTTGGAAAGTGCGCTCGCCCACGGCATGAACGATTTTACGAGCGCTCTGTTCGCACCCGTTTTTTCAAGCGCGTCCGCGGCGGATATTATTCTTCCGAGTTCGACTTTAAGCTCGGTCGCGCTTGCCGCAAACGGCTCGCCGCCGTTAAACGCCGCTTCGAACGCGTCGATATATACTTTGAGTTCCTTCGATTCTTCGAACCACCGACCCTCGTACGCTGTGGCATTTGCAAGGTGCTTACAGAGCCGAGCGAACGCTTCGGTCGCGACAGGCTCGACATGCTTGAAGCTCGCCGCATAGCTCGCATCCGCGTCGAAGCCGTTTATATTCCAGCAGTAATCGGCGATAGCGAAAACCGACAGCTTGGACGCCTCGGCATGCTGCATGGGGTTTGTCACTATGCCGTAAAAATCGGGCTCGCCGCTTTCTGGCAGCGCGGCGTCGAGCACTTCCGCTTTGCCCATGAGAAGGCGCGACTGCGCGTAGTCGTTTACCGGCCAATTAAGCCACATGAACGCTTTACGTCCAGAAAGCGCTTCGAACTCGGCGAATCTGCCGGTGCTTACGCTGCTGCAAACGTCGTTGCCCGTCCACATGATATACACGCTTTCGTCGAGCCCGGGCATGAGCGTTCGGTAATAGTAATCGAGCTTGACGCGAAGCCGCGTGTCCGAAAGATAACAGTACGCGCTCGGCACGAAAATAAGGTCGTAGCAATCGTCTTTGGTGCGCATCCACGCCGTCACGTCATTCAAGAGCCTGCGGTGGAGCGACGCGTCGAGCTTTGCTGCGCCGTCCGAGCCTGCGTCCACGTCGTCGGCGGAAATGCAAAACTGCCTAACGCCCGCCGCATATAACTGCTCGAACTTGTTTATGACCGTCGCGAGATCTTTGTCGTAGTTGCTCGCCGTAAACTTGTCGTGCATAAACGGGTGTATAGCCCACACGAAGCGCGTTTTTGTGCGCGTTCCTGCGTCTATCTGCTCTTTCAGCTCGACGAGATCGGCGTCAGAATACAGTCCGCGCCAATTGGAGCTGTGGTAAGCGTCGTCCTTGGGCGCGTAAATGTACATATTTGTCTTGAACTTGCTGCCGAACTCCATAAGCTCTACGCGCTCGTCCGTCGTCCACGGAATACCGTAATACCCCTCTATAAAGCCGCGGAACACGCTGTCCGAATAGTCGCGCACGGTCAGCCGCCGGACGGTGCGCCCGCTCTGCCCGAGTATACATTCGAGGGTGGTTATGCCGTAAAACGCCGCATCGGCGTCCTTGCCGAGCACGATCACCGTGTTGAGACCTATGTGCAAAAGATATGCGTCGTTCTTTTCGAACATATTAGGATCGACTTTTACCGTGCTGTTTTTTATGTATGTATCGGCTTCGTCGCCGCTGCCGTAAGTGCCTATAAGCACCTTTGTGCAGCCCTCCTCCGGTTCGCTGCCGCGATACGCCAGAACGTCCGCGACGGACAGCGCGCTATAAGCGTGATCGACGGCGGCGCCGTCTTTTTCGATCGCGCTCCCGAATGATATTCTGACCTTATCGGTGAACGTGACCGTTCCCGAGCCGTATGTTATCGAATGAGGCGTAGGATATATCTCATACGTAACGTTTTGCGCAGAATCGGCGCTCGCTCTCTTTTGCGTAAAGTTCATGGTGACCGCTCCCAAAATAAATACGGTGATCAGCAGCGCAAACATTGTTGCCGTGCCGAATACGATTGTACGCTTTTCTCTCATATTATACACCCCTCACTCGCCCGAAACAAACCTTTCGACAGCGCCGTTGCCCTTGCCGACGGCTATATTTTTAATGTCCGCCGCCGAACCGCCGTACACTATCTTGCCTATCGAAATGCCGAAAAAGGCGTAATCGCCTATTTCCTCGACGGAAGCCGACAGCTCGAGCTCGCCGATCGCAATGTTGTTTTCTTCTTGCGCCGAGCCGTAGAACAGCCGCGCGGGAATATGCGCTACGTGTCCGCCTATCGTGACAGTCACACCGCCGCCCGACCTGCAAAACACGCGGTTGCCCGACGAAAGATCCTCGCAGTTTTCGGCGTCGAACAGTATGCGAGCTACGTCGGTGCAGCCGTCGAACGCGCCGCTGCCTATGCGCTTTACCGTTTTCGGTACGTTTATATCGGTCAAAGCGCATCCCGAAAACGCGCTCTCGCCTATTTCGACTACGCCCTCGGAAAGCGCCGCCGAGCCGAGCGCCGTGCAGCCGGCAAACGCGCTTCTTCCGAGTACGGCAAGCGTGGCGGGGAATACCGCGGTTTCGAGCTTCGCACAGTTTTTGAACGCGTCCGCGCCTATCGTTTCGATCGCCGTAGCCGACATATCCGCGACTGCGACCGCCTTGCAGTAATTAAAACAATCGTCGCCTATCGACTGCAGACTTTTTCCGAAATCGACGGACTCAAGGCTTTCGCACGCGCCGAACGCGCCGTTCCCCAAACTGCGGGTGCGTGCGCCCAACCTCAGCTCCGTTATACCCGTGCCGTAAAACGCGTTATCGCCTATCGTGCGCACGCTGTCGGGAAGAATACAATCGGCTATGTCGGTTCGGCAAAACGCATATTCGCCTATCGAACGAAGCGACGAACCGTCCTCGAACGTAAGTTTGTTTATTCTTGCGGGATTAGCAGGCTCGGTTGCGAGCGGATAGAACATGCGCGCAGGAATATGCTTTACTCTGTTGCCTATGACGATCTCGAAGCTCGAAGTGTTGCCGCTCACGCTCGGATAGAACACCCAATTTCTACCGTTGAAATCGGCGCAGTTTTCGGCGTCGAAATACACCTTGGTTATTCCGCCCGCCTGAGAAAACGCACCCTCGCGAATACGCTCCACGGAATGCGGTATGTAAACAGTCTTTATCCATCTGCGCTCGGCAAAGCCGTCGTTAGCTATCTCTTTGACGGGCAACCCCCTGTATTCGGCAGGGATCATAAGCGTTTCTATATCGGGCGAGAATCCGGCGTCGCCGACCGTGTAATACCTTCCGTCGTCGGACAGAGTGTACGTCAGTCCGAGCGACGCGACTTTGCTTCCGCACTTTCCGCACAAACCGTCCGTATCGACGCGCGACCAATCATGGTCGGTCTCGGGCAGTATAACCGTAAACTCGCCGTATACATTCGACGTATACACCGTCTTTCCCATAGCGTTGCACTCGGCGGCGGTAGTGACAGATTCGTAAACGCTTACGTCCGAAAGCGCCGGAACAGCGTCGTATTTTTTATGCGAGCCGTCGTGCGCACAAACTGCGACACGTCGCCCCGCCTCCTCGACGGTGGGCGCTATGTCCGTTCGGTATACGCCGTACGCATGGCCGAGCGCGTCTCGCTTTTCGCTTCTTACCACCGCACCGCAGCCGTCGCACGTAAAATTTACCGTGCCCTCTCCCTCGCAGGTCGGCGCAACGACGACTACCTCCGATACATGCTCATGTGCACACTTGTCGCCGCACCCTCCGAACAGCGTCGCCGCCGCAAACACCGCGGCGACCGCCCCGACGACGCATACGCATTTGCCTATCTTTCTCATTCGCCCTCCCATGCGGACAGTCGCCGCAAAATATTTTTTAACTTTGTTAAAAAATTTCGGTTTCATATTATCATAACGCATTGTAAAAGTCAATACGTATTCCAAAAAAAAATAAAAAATTTCGTTGCATCGGAACGAAAAACAGCCCCTCGCCTATCGGCACGGGACTGTTCTTCGGCATGTATTTTATTACGATTGTTTATCGGATTTTACTGCGCTTTGATACCGAGAGAGTCGAACAACGAAGCGAGCGTATCGTCAAAGACCGCAGTCGAACCGAGTATCTTTTCGCACGCGGCGTCCACCTCGTCGTGGACGTTGAGTTTTGCTTCGAGCTTGGTCGTCGTGCCGCCCTGCTCTTTCATAATGCGCTCTATCATCTTTGCAAACGGCTTTGTCTGAGGCGGAAGCTGTTTCGCGTCGTACGGTACGGTGCCGTCGAGATACAACTGCACCTGACCGAGCTGTTCGGAAAGTTTTGTGGGCAACACGAAATAGCCGAGTACATCCGTAAGCCCGAGCGCGTCCGCCTTGATCTCCTCATACTCCGCGCCGAGCCGAGGGCGCTTGAGCGCGTTAGAGCGGAGAATAACGTCGAACACGTATTTTCCCGACAGCTTGCGGCAAACGACGTTGCAGAAATTCTTTTTGCCGTCGGTGTTTTCTATGCGCTCGTCCGAATACCCCTTCCATGTCCTGATCAATTTGTCTAAGAACTCTACCGTTTTTTCGAGGTTGGAATGAGAAATACGTATTACAGTGTTGTACCAATCGACCGTGTTTATTTCGAGATAGGGATATTCTGCGGATTTGTATCTGCGCTTCAACGCGCTTCTAAACATTGGCGTCGAGCGGAAACCGACCTGAAAATGTTCGTGCGCGGTATTTTTGGCTCCGCCGTCGGCTATGACGGCATTCGTTCCCGCAAAACCGTCCGCGCCTACGAAATCGGCGGCGAGAGCGAGCTTTTTAAGCGTTTCCGCTCCGCCCGACATGGGCTTATGCTCGACGTTTGTCAAAACGCCGTGCTTGTCGAAGTATTGATGGCGCGAATACGTGAAGAACCATTCTTCTCCGTCTATATCGGTGCGCACCGTACGCATATTGGCGCGCGAGCCGAAACCCTCGTTCTCTATGCACAGCGCGCACTCGGGATACTTGTCCGTCGTGGCCTGCGGCATGAAGTTTATTATTACCTCGATACGGCTTTTAAGCTCCTTGGCTTCCCAACGGTCGTTCTTGCCGAGTTCGTCGAGATCGACGTAGCCGTCCTTGACGCAGTAATCGTACAGCCAATCGAACGCCTTTTGCTTGTTTACGGAATGAGTGCTCTCAAACAGATCGTTCACTTCGGACGGGCGCAGAATGAGCGTATCCATGACTGCGTTCTTAAACGCGGCTGCGTCCGCTTCCGCTATCAGATTTTGCCCGAGCGCATAATCTACGAGCGGTGCGAGCAGTTTATTGGGCGAAGCCATACCGTCGAAGTCGGCGTCCGGTTCGACCGGCGCGAAATCGGTGATTTTAAGAAGCCGCATAAGCCGCCCCGCCGCATACTCGGTATCCAAATCGTCGAGCATGAGATTGAGCTTCGCATATTCCAAAAGATTGGATATTTCAACGTCTAACATATTATTTTTCTCCTTATGAGTTAATTTTTATAGTAGCCGTGCGGCGCGGGCCGCACTATGTCCGCGAGCGGTGCGGTGTCGAATTCCGTCCAGGGAAACTCCTGCGGCGGAAGCGCCATAAAAGTCATACGATCGCCGCTTACGGGATGCGTAAGCACGAGCCTGTACGCCCACAGCGCGAGATGAGGACTTTTTACGAGCTTGTCCTTTGCGTATCTGTAATCGCCGACTATCGGTGCGCCGAGAGCTTTAAGCTGCACGCGCGCCTGATGAGTTCTTCCCGTTATAAGCTTTACCGATACGAGCGACAGCCCGTTCTTGCCGTCTACGACGCTTATGTCCGACTGCGCTTTCTTAGCGCCGTCGAGCGTGGACGGCGCAAGCGCGACGCTGTTCGTCTGTTCGTCTTTTACGAGATAATGCTCGACTCGCCCCGTTCGGTTGGGGCGGCCCGACGTGACTGCGAGATACGTTTTTTCGAACTCGTCGCCGCCGTCGCGAATTTTTTCGCAAAGCCGCGCCGCCGCCTTCGAAGTTTTGGCAAACACCATTACTCCGCCGGTAGGTCTGTCCAAGCGGTGCACGAGTCCGAGATACGCCTCGCCCTTTTTGTCGTACTTTTTTACGAGATAGTCTTTGAGCAGAGTGAGCATATCGGGATCGCCGCTGCTGTCAGCCTGCGACGGGACGTTGTGCGGCTTTACCGCCACGAGAAGATGATTATCCTCGAAAAGAATTACGGGGGCACCGTCGTCGGCAGTGCGCTCGTCGTCTTTTGGCGCGCGCTTTGATACTACGTCTTTAACGTCCAGCCTGAGCTTTACTTTTGTGGGCGCTTTGTCCGCACCGAATTTATTCTTGCCGCTGTTTTCGCCGTCTGTCACGAGTTCCTCCATAAGCCGCTGCAACCGCAAGGCAGAGCGACGTCCGCGCGCTCGGTTGGCAGGCATACTTCGTACGCTTCCACTCTGCCGCGCGGCAATGTAAGTGTCAAAAGATCGGATATCGTAGTGGGCTGCAAACCCGTCGTATAGCTGTTGATAAGGAAGAACATCGGATCGGATACGACGTCGGCGCACAGCTTTACAAGGTCGTATACATCGTCCTCCATGCGCCATACTTCTCCGCCCGCGCCCCTGCCGTAACTCGGCGGATCCATTATTACCGCGTCGTACGTTTTGCCGCGCTTTATCTCGCGCGCGACGAACTTTTTGCAGTCGTCAATTATGAAGCGCAGATTTTCCTGCGGCACGCCGTTGAGCGAGCAGTTGAGCTTTGCGCGCTCGACCATTCCTTTTGCGGCGTCTACGTGCGTGACTTGCGCGCCCGATTTTGCGAGCACCGCCGTAGACGCGCCGGTATACGCAAACAGATTGAGTATGCGAAGCTGCTTGCCTTTTGCGCGCGCATCGGCAACGACTTTTTCGAGCTTATCCCAATTCACGGCCTGCTCGGGGAACAAGCCCGTATGCTTGAAGCCCGTCGGCTTGACAGCAAACCTGTATCCGCGCCAAGCTATCTGCCATTCGGCCGGCATTTTTTTGTACACCGTCCATTTGCCGCCGCCCGACCTGTCGCGTTCGTACCGTGCGTGACAGTCGTATTCAGAATAGTCTACGGTCGAGCGCCAAATAGCCTGCGGATCGGGGCGAAGC
This sequence comes from uncultured Christensenellaceae bacterium, assembly GCA_910587455.1. Taxonomy (GTDB): domain Bacteria; phylum Bacillota; class Clostridia; order Christensenellales; family Pumilibacteraceae; genus Anaerocaecibacter. The sequence continues at coordinate 26,851 of CAJULK010000012.1, forward strand.
AGCACTATATCTTTCCAACGTTCGAGTTTAAGCCCGTCGCCCGTGCCGAGTATTCTGTAATCGTTCCAATCGGGCGCTAACATTTGACCACCGCGAGCACCGCGCCGTGCCCGTTGATATCCGCATGTTCCGCGCCGGGCGCAGTGCCGTCCGACTTTTCAACTGCGATTGCGAGAGTGACTTTTGCTATCCGTTCTCCGAACGCTGCGAAAACTTCGTCTATAAATCCGTCGCCCGAATAGTACAGCGTTATGCGGTCCGTAACGTCCAATCCGTTCGCCTTGCGCATTGTCTGAACTTTGGAAATTATCTCTCGTGCACCGCCCTCTTTGAGAAGCTCGGGCGTAAGCTCGGTATCGAGCGCGACCGTCAGTCCGTCCGACGATTCGACCGAGTATCCCGCCGCACCGCGCGTGGTGATAAGCATATCGTCTTTGCCGAGCGCTATCTTGTTTCCGTCTATGTCGAACTCGTATACTCCGCCGCCGAGCGCGACACGCGCCGCCTCGTCGCCGCACTCCGCGAGCTTCGCCCTTATAGCGCCTACGAACTTTCCGTACTTCGGTCCCACGGTTTTGAGCTGAGGTTTTACGTCATAGCCCGTAAGCTCGTCCGTACCGCCCGATATGACTTCCTTAACGTTCAATTCGTCCGCGAGAATGTCGGAGTACTCCATGGGAAACTCGCCCGCCACTACTACTTTTGCGAGAGTCTGACGGTTTTTTATCCCGCTCTTATTGCGCGCCGCCCTGCCGAGTTCCGCAGCCCTTATAACGGCGTTCATATCTTCGGACAGCTTGCCGTCGATAAGCTTTTTAACGGGCTCGGGAAAATCGGACATATGCACCGACATCGGCGCCGATTTATCGACCGAACAAACTATATTGCGGTAAATTTCTTCGGCGATGAACGGCGTATACGGCGCGGTCAGCTTCGCGAGCGTAGACAAAACGGTATACAGCGTATAGAATGCCGCCGTCTTGTCCGCGTCCATGCCGCCCGACCAAAATCTTTCGCGGCAACGTCTGACGTACCAGTTGGATACCTTGTCGGTAAACTCGCCTATCGCGCGCGCCGTTTCGTACAGCTTGTAATCGTCGAGCCCTGCCGCCACCTTGCGCGCAAGCTCGTTAAGCTCGGACAGCACCCATTTATCCATGAGCGTATATTTAAGTTTTTCGGCATCGACCGCCGTCGGATCGAACTTGTCTATTTCGGCGTACATGACGTAAAATGCATAGGTATTGTACAGCGTGCCGAGATATTTGTTCTGCGATTCGGAAACGGCTTTCATGAAAAACCGCGACGGCAGATGGGGCGCCGAATTAGTATAGTAATACCACCGAACGGCGTCCGCGCCCGTAACGTCGAGCACCGACATCGGGTCTACTACGTTGCCGAGATGCTTGCTCTGCTTTCTGCCCTGCTCGTCGGTAACGTGACCGAGCACCAGACAGTTTTTGAACGGCGCTCTGTCGAACATGAGCGTCGATATCACGAGTAGCGTATAGAACCAGCCGCGCGTCTGATCGACGGCTTCGGATATGAAATCCGCAGGGAACGTCTTTTCGAAAACGTCTTTGTTCTCGAACGGATAGTGATACTGCGCAAAAGGCATGGCGCCCGAATCGTACCAGCAGTCGATCACTTCGGGCGTGCGGCGCATCGTTCCGCCGCACGAACATTTGTACTCGGCTTTATCAACATACGGCTTGTGCAGTTCGATATCGCCCGTTATGCCGCATTTTTCTTTAAGCTCGGCTTTAGAACCTATCGCTTCGATCTTGCCGCACTTGTCGCATATCCACAGAGGAAGCGGAGTTCCCCAATATCTGTCGCGCGACAATCCCCAATCTATTACGTTTTCGAGAAAGTTGCCCATGCGCCCCGAACCTATAGTGGGCGGATACCAATTTACCGACGCATTGTTTTTTATCAGCTTGTCCTTGACAGCCGTCGTCTTTATGAACCAGCTCGACCGCGCATAATATATGAGCGGCGTGTTGCACCGCCAGCAGAACGGATAGCTGTGCGTGTACATAGGCGCGGATATCAACAGCCCGCGCGACTTCAGATCGGCGATTATCGCTTTGTCCGCGTCTTTGCAGAACACACCCTTTACCGCTTGCGGCGCGGTCAGTTTGCCGCGCTCGTCTATAGCCTGAACAAACGGCAGACCGTTCGCCTTGCCCACGCGCGAGTCGTCCTCGCCGAACGCCGGCGCGATGTGGACTATGCCTGTGCCGTCCGTCAGCGTTACGTAACCGTCCGCCACGACCTTATAGCAATCGTCTTTACCGTCATACGTACGGTAAAGCGGAGTATAGTGCGCGCCTACAAGTTCGCTGCCTTTATATGATCGAAGCGTTTTGTATTCTTCGAAGTGCTTGCCCGCGAGTTCTTTCGCGAGAACGTATTTTCCGCCTTTGGCTTCAATAAGTATATATTCGTAATCGGGATTGACGCACAGCGCGACGTTGGACGGAAGGGTCCACGGCGTAGTCGTCCATGCCAAAAACTTACAGCCGCCGCCGAAATCCGATTCGAACGCCGCGACCGCGGTGCGCTCGGTAACGTCGGTGTAGCCCTGCGCGACTTCGTGCGAGGAAAGCGCCGTTCCGCAACGCGGACAGTACGGAACGATCTTATGCCCTTTGTATATCAGTCCGCGCTCGAAAATGTTTTTAAGCGACCACCAGACCGACTCGATGTAGTTGTCGTCGTACGTCACGTACGGGTGTTCCATGTCCGCCCAATAACCGACGCGCTCCGACATGCGCTCCCACTCGGTCTTATACTTCCACACGCTCTTTTTGCACTGCGAAATAAACGGTTCGACGCCGTACTTTTCTATATCCTGCTTGCCGTCGATCTTAAGCGACTTTTCCACTTCGAGCTCTACGGGCAGTCCGTGCGTATCCCAACCCGCTTTTCGCAAAACGTGTTTGCCTCGCATCGTATGATAGCGCGGAATGATGTCCTTCATCGTGCGCGTAAGAACGTGTCCCACGTGCGGTTTCCCGTTCGCCGTGGGCGGACCGTCGTAAAACGAAAACTCCGCGCCGCCCTCGCGCGCCGCTATGCTCTTTTCGAATACGGCGTTTTCTTTCCAAAACTCCGCGATACGTTTTTCCATGGCTACAGGATCGTAGCCCGTTACCTTCCCGTACATATATCCCTCACGTCAACAATGTGTAAATTCCTATAAAATGCACCGCCGCGCCGCCTATTACGAGCAGACGCCCCAACAGCTCGCGCACAGGCACGGCGCGCAACGCACCTACTATAAGCCCCGCCGCATACAGCCCCGTTCCGCCGAACAGAAACCAAAAGAACCCGTAGCCGCATATCGCCACAATGCGTTCGAGCCGCACCACGCACAAAAACGCCGAAGCGACATAAAGAAACAGCCGCACCGTTTTAAGCCTGTCCCGCGCCGCGGCGCACATGACGGCTGCGGCGAGAGTAAGCGCCGCGTCCGTCGAGAAAAGCGTATATCCCCATATGCGGTCGTCGGCAGTGCCCGACGGCAATACGTACAAAAACACGACCGCAAAAAACCCGAAAACAAGCACTGCGGGCGCAGCCCCGTCGAGAGCGAGCGCCGCGCGCCGCGATCTCGATTCACGCGGCAAGGCATGAGCAACGGCACCCGAAACGAACACCGTCGTAAAAACGATTCCGAACAGCGCGAAAGCGAACATACCGAGCGTCGGCACGTCCGACTTCTGCGCTTTGAGCAACAAAAAAACAAGCCCCACAAACGATAGCGCGGCAGACAATGCGTGCGATATGACATTTGTGAGTTCCTCAGGCTTGCTGTATGCCGCGCACGGCGTTGCTACCTTCGTATCACTCATGATTCGATTATAACATATAAAGGGCTATCGGTCAATCGAATTTTACAAACTTTATACGGTTTACCGCAAGACCGCGCCGTCGCCGGCTTCATACCGTGCACGAAAGCCCGTAACAAGCGGAAGCATTCGCCGTTTCCAATATACGGCAAACAGCAACGACAGTGCGCATACCGCCGCAGTCAATACCAAAATGACGAGGATAACGCCGTCCCAACCGGCGCTATCGGACACGAACCCTATCAAATAGCTCGCAAGCATGCTTCCGCCGTAGCACGCCGCGTCGATTATTCCCGCATACAGTCCCGACGGGCCCACCGTGCGAAGTACGAACGGAACGGCGGAAACCAGCGTGTTGTTTATGCCCGCCATCGCGCAAGCTACGATCGAAAACAATCCGACAGTCAAGACGACGTTTTTCGTATACAGCAACAGCGCAAGCGCGAGCGCAACGCCCGCCACAGCATACAGCAAACCGCAAATCGTTATATCGTTGGGCAGTTTTCTATGTATGAGCCGCGCGGCAAAAGCGCCGAAAAACGATATGAACGGAAGAACAAGCATTATCGCAATGGAAAAAGACGTTTTCAGCCCGAAAGTTTCCTTGATCAAATTGGGCACCCAAGTCGTTATGCCGTCTTTAACGAACCCGTTTGCGATCCCGAACGCCGCGACGAAAACGAGCGAAACGTACAGCGGTCTTTTGGACGGCGGCGAGATCTGCGCAACGCCCGCTTCGTCGGTTTTTTCGAACTTCTCCGCGCCGAGATTTTTCTTGACGTAACCTATTCCGAAAAACCAGGAAATTGCGGCGGCTATCAGAAGCACGCTCGCAGCGTAAAACACATACCGCCAATCGCACGCGGCGACGAAAAAAGCGGACAGTCCGTAAGCGACAAAGGTGCCGCCTACGGACGTGGTGCTCATCAATACTATACATTTGCTTATTTCTTTATCGCTCAGATACTCGGCTTGTATACGAATAAGCGAGCTCCACAGCACCGACTGCGCGGCGCCGTTGACGAGCCAAATATACTTCATTATATCGACGGTCTGACAAAACGTCATTGCGACGTTGCACGCCGCAGACACGGGCAGGACGGAAAAAACGGCGATCTGCGAATCGTATCTTTTGCAAAGCAGTCCGTTGACGAGCTGTCCCGCGCCGTACGCGAAAAAGAAAAAACTCGCCACAAGCCCCGCCGCATCCTTTTGCGCACCCGTGCTTTCGATTATCGCCACCATAGAAGCGGAATAATTCATTCTTCCGACGTTCGCGGCGGCATACACGAACCACCCGCAAAACAGCAGGATCGAAACACATTTGCGCGACTTTGATTTACCCATTGTTCTACCTTTGCGCGTCGCCGCGTCATAAAGCAGCCGACTATCGAGTGCTGTCCTCGAAAGTTCGGTCACACATATCCGTACTTAGAATAACATACATCTCCGATTTTTAAGTATTCAACATTCTGACAGAATAAATATCTTTTCTTCCAACATTCGGACTTATAGTACCCTCGAATAAGCAACGCGAGCAAATATAAATTTCATTGACATTTACCATATACAGGTGTATAATAATAACATGCAGGATTTACGCGACATACGCACCATATGCCTCGATTGCTTCGGCACGCTCGATCCTCGCACACACGTTTGCAGACATTGCAACAAGCGCGCGGCGGACAATCAAGTGCCATCGCAAGCGCTCCCGCAAAGATCGTTGCTCGGGGGGCGCTATCTTATAGGTATGCCGCTCGGCAGGGGCGGATTCGGCATAACGTACAAAGCGTATGACATGCTGACGTGCACGCGCGTCGCAATAAAAGAATTTTTCCCAAAGGGTTACACAAAACGCGTGCCGCGGTCGTGCGCGGTAGACGTTAACGACGCAGGCAACGCCAAGGCATTCAACTATTGGCTGACCGCGTTTATTCAGGAAGCCAAAGTTTTAACGTCCATAAAACACCTCGACGGCATTGTCGGGATACACGATTTTTTCCTGACCAACAATACGGCATATATCGTTATGGAATATCTCGACGGCATGAGTCTTTTCCGTTTTATAAACGGCAGGGGCGGACGGCTGCACATAACGGAAACGCTCAACGTCATGCGACCTGTGCTCGAAACGCTTCACCGCCTGCATCTGCACGGCGTGATACACAAAGACATATCGCCCGAAAACATTCAGATAGTCAATAACAGACAGATAAAGCTCATCGACTTCGGCGCGGCGTCCATATACACGCAAAACGTTTCCAAGCCGTTTTTCGTACTCAAAAAGGGCTACTCACCCATCGAGCTGTATTCGCAAGGCGGCGCGCAAGGCCCGTGGACGGATATCTACGAAATAGGCGCGACTATCTACACATGTCTGGTCGGCAATCCCCCGCCCGAATCGAACGAGCGCAGAACAAACGACAAACTCGTTCCACCGTCGGCGCTCAATATAAAGATTCAGCCCGTGCGCGAAAGATCGCTGCTCAAAGCGCTCGCCGTCGATCCAAAGGACAGATATTCCAATATCGCCGAATTTCAGCAGATGTTCTACGGCGAGTTTATGCCGTTTTAGTTTACTACTTGATTTTATGGCGCTCGACGTTATTCGCGCGCATTTTCCCGAGCGCAAAAGAACGATAGCTTCAATCGAAAAACGCAACCGTATCAAATCGCTTGCGTTTTTTTTCGTTATGGTATATAATAACGCTACTGCGCTAGACGGAGAGTTAGCGGCGCTCTGTAACCTGCAATCCGCTACAGCAGGGTCGAACACCGTCCTCGGTTTGCGTATGGGAGGTCTGTTACCGTTAGGTGGCGATGATGTTAAGGTCTTGTGCAACGTCTGCTTGTGAACCGTGTCAGGGCTTGACCGCAGCAGCACTAAGCAAGATGTGGCGTGTGCCACAAGGTAGCTTTAACGGAGTTAACCGACGGGAAAACGCTTCGGTGCGTTTTATCAAAGGCGGCGCGCAGTTTCGAAAACCGACAAGCCTTACGGTTTGTCGGTTTTCGTTTGAAATAAATTCGATTGCTTATAGTTATTTTACTTATCCGAATATACGTCGGGAGTGGTTGCCGCTTTGTACTTGACAACGGGCAGCACTCGCGGCGAGACGCGCTTCTCGCTGCGTTTTACAACGCGTTTTACGGTGGCGGCGGACGGCAAGGCAAGCTCGGGATGTTCGTCCGGTTTTTTTATGAACGGAACTTTCAAAAGCCTTTCTATCTCGGGCGCCGTAGGTTCGAACGGTCGCTCCTTTTCGCCCGAGTAATAGGACGGCGCAAAGTTTTCGGACAGTCCGACGTTTGCGCGCGAGCCGAACGGTATTTTTACCGTTTCCGACGCGCGTATATCGGCGGAAGACAGCCCGACGTCCACACGGTACTTGCCCCCGACGGGTACGAACGTATGATTGTTTTCGTCGTAGACCGACATTTCTCCGATATTTATATTGAACGCGACGCGCGCATTTTCGGTCTTTTCGAGAGGCACGCGCCTGAACGCTACGAGCTTTTTCGTTATGCCGTAGACGTTGGCGCCCTGCGCAGTGACGTACACCTGACATAGCGCGGTACCCGCGCTCGCGCCCGTGTTTTTGATGACGAAATCCACGGACAGCGACGCGCCGCGGCTTTCGACGTTCAGTTTGCTTATATCGTACGACGTATAGTCCATACCGTGTCCGAACGGATAAACGACGCTCGACGTATAATTATTGAACAGCCTGTATCCGCCGTATACCGATTCGTAACGGAAATCGCCGCGCGGCGAATACTTTTTGTTGTTGCGCGGATACGCCTCGCGCGACGCAAGCCACGAGAACGGCAGATGTCCGCGCGGCGCGGTGTGCCTTAACATTTCCACAACGCCCGCAACTGTCGGACAGTACGGACAGAACAGCACGGCACCGACGGCTTTCTCGAACGGAAGCTCCGTCGCGCAGTTTCCGCACAGCACGACTACGGTCTGAGACGACGCCGCCGTGCCGAGTATCACGCTGACGAGCAACGGATCTATCCCGTCGTTTTCGTAATCGGCGATCAAAAACACGTTGAACGCACCGCGTCTGGATATAGCGTCCTTAAACGGTATAAGCGCGTACTTATCCCCGTCCGCGAACGCCGCACGGTCGCCGAACACCGTTATGTTTTTAGCCGAAGCCGGCAGCACGCCGTCGTTTTTGAGAAGCACCGACGAATCGACGGCAAGTTCGGCCGCCGCGGATACATCCGCACTGCGGTCGTACGGATTGCCGTAAAACTCCATAGCATTGACCGCAACGGACAGCATACGCTCGATCCCCGTGCTCAGTTTGGATTCCGCGATCATTCCCTTGCCCACCGCAAGCGCAACGTCGCGCTTCGCGGCGGCGTCTGCGCCGAGCACGTACGCGCCGTTATCGACTACGCAAGGTATAGCGCCCAAACCCGCTCTGTACTGAGTGATCACGGGCGCGCATGACGGTATGTAAGATTTGATCGAATCGGCGTACGCGCGCGAAACGGTCACGTCGTCGCCGTTGAGATATCCGCCGTCGAGCTGAACGGCCGCGGCGTACTTTCCCGCTTTCATCAGCGGATACAAATACAGTTCGTAAAGTGCACGTGCGTCTACGGTACGGTTTTCGTACCGACCCTGTCCGAGCGCGTCCGTAAAAACAAACCCGAGCACGCCCGCCGACGCATAGCCAGACAAAAGCTCGCCCGCAACGAAGCAGTCTTCCGAAAACAGTCCCGACGCATCGGGGCGCATGGGATCGCGGATAAGTCCGCACGGCGCAGTACCCGCAAAACAATACCCGTCGTCGGCTGCGGCGATTGCGCGCGCCTTTGCGACAGCCGCGCATATCTCGCGCGAAAAGGTGCAACCGAGCGCAAGAAAAGACGGTTCTTCCGCATAATACGGCAAAAGTCCGTCGCACAGCGTTACGCCGGCAACCCTCGGTCTGTCTACGGCCGCAAGCGTCAGCCCGCCGCCGACGAACTCTGTCTTGTCCTGTAACCGCATTGTCGAAATAACGCCGCGGAGTTTTTCGATGTTCATCTATCTCCTCTTATATTCGGTGTTTCTGTATTCCATTCCGTTTTCAGTTCGGCAATAATACTCGAGTCTGTCCGAGTATTCGTAGACATACATATCCTTATAATTGCGAAGCGCGAACACCATGGGGCGTTCCGTTCCGACGGCAGACGAAGCTCCGACGGGATCGGCAGTACCTATCGCGCTCTGCGCCGCCGTTCCGAAGCCTTGCTGCGCCGCTCCGCCGAACATACCGTCGGAAACGGGCTGAGCGCCGCCGAAAATATTGCTCTGCTGCTGTGCGCCGTACGCTGCCGACGGCTTGGCATTGCCGAAAGTTCCGCTTCCGAAAAGGTCTGTTTCGGGCACGGCTTCGCGCGGCGGTCTGTTCGAAAATCCGCCGTCTGCCGGCAATACGTACTGTTCGCTGTATCCCGTAAGATCGAGATTGTTCTGCATAGCGGGTCTGTCGGCGTCGAAACCGTCCCGTCTTCTTCTTCCGAACATTGACTCTCCTTTGAAAATCGTATGCTTGCGGCATAGCCGCACATCGTGTCTTGTCGGCAAACGCTTAAAGCGAAAACCAAATAATTACCGACGTTTCAAAATATCCGTTCCCACAAACTCGCGCAACACCTCGGGCACGGTCACGGATCCGTCCTTATTCTGATACTGTTCCACTATCGCCGGCATTATGCGCGACGTGGCAAGACCCGAGCCGTTGAGCGTGTGAACGTAGCCTATCTTTCCGTCTGCGGCGCGATAGCGCGTCATGTTTCGGCGCGCCTGATAATCGTTGGCATTGGAAACCGAACTCACCTCTTTGTATATCCCCATCGACGGGATCCAAACCTCTATATCGTACGTGCGCGCCATGCTCGCAGAGCAATCGCCCGCAGCGAGCTTGCTGAGCCTGTAATGCAAACCGAGTCCCTCGACCAACGCGCACGCTTTGTTAAGAAGCTCCTCGAACGCTTTGCCGCTTGTTTCGGGCGTCGTGACCTGAACCATCTCGACTTTATCGAATTGGTGTCCGCGGATCATTCCGCGCTCTTCGGCACGGTAGCTGCCCGCTTCCTTGCGGTAGCACGGCGTATATGCGAACAGTTTTTTGGGCAGTTCGCTTTCCTGCAATATCTCGCCGCGGTAAATGTTTACGAGCGCCGTCTCCGCCGTAGGCAAAAGGAATCTGCGCGCCGCGCCGCCGTCCGCCGTATCAATGCGGTATACGTCGTCCTCGAACTTGGGGAACTGCCCCGCGCCCAATCCGCATTCGTAACCGAGCATATGCGGGGGAAGTATAAACGTATAGCCGTCCTTGATATGCGTTTTTACGAAATAGTTGAGAAGCGCCCATTCCATAACGGCGCCGAGCCCCGTATACAGCCACGACCCGTTGCCTGCGAGCTTGACGCCGCGCTCGTAGTCTATAAGGCGCAGACTTTCGCAAAGATCGACGTGATTCTTGAGCGGAAAATCAAACTCGGGCTTATTGCCCCACACTTTGATCACCTCGTTGTTTTCCTTGCCGCCGGCAACCACATCGGGATCGGGAAGATTGGGAAGACACAAGAGCTCCATGCGCAGTTTTTCTTCCACCGCTTTGAGCGCTTCGTCGTTCTTATCTATTTCGGCGCCCAATTCGCGCATTTTCGCGAATATAGATTCAACGGGCTGTCCGCTCATTTTAAGCCGCGGAATATCCGCGCTCACCTTGTTCTTTTCGGCTTTGAGCCCTTCCGTGCGGCCTATTATCTCTCGCCGATCGCCGTCGAGTTTGAGTATGCAGTCGAGGTCGGCTTTGTACCCGCGTTTATCAAGCGCGGCTTCCACCGCTTTCGCGTCGCTTCTTATAAGACTTATATCTATCATTTCGGTTTTTCCTTCCGAGCCGCCGTGTTCTTCGGCCCGCTCTGCATATTATAAACCAATATGGACGAGGTGTCAACCGCTGTAAAACATTTTTAACGATATTGCAAAAGCGTTTACTTCGCACGCTCGCTCTTTTCCCGAACGCGCCGCCCCGCTTTCTTTATGCGCAGCGTTCCGCATGCCGTTATCCCCGCAATATATACGACTGCGAACGCCGCGGCGGCTATCACCGTTTCCCACAGATACGGCAAGCCCGCACCAGACAGCAGCAACAGCACGATCACGAACGCGCCGCCCGCAAGCACCGAAAATGCGAGCGGCACCAATGCCGCGTCCTTGACCGACGCGCCTATCGGCATGCACTTATACGCGCTTCGCGCGGTAAGCGTCGCCGCAACGGCATAGCACGCCGTTGTAGCGCAAGCAGCGCCCGTTATGCCGAAAAGCCGCACGAACAGCGGAGTCAGAGCCACTTTGACGCACGCGCCGACGACGAGATTTATAACAGGTCTGTGCGCCCTGTTATGCCCCTGCATTACCGTCGTGCAAAGCTGCAATACGCCTACGTAAAAGACTCCAACCGCCTGCACGCGCAAAATGTGCGCGGCGACGGACAACTGTTCGGAAGTCAATCCGCGCCTGTAAAGAGTGCCGCACACCCTGTCGGGAAACGCCAAGAACACAAGCGTAACCGGTATGACGAAAAGCATTATCCATTTTGCCGCCGTACGGGTAAGCCGCGCCGCATCCCCGCCGCATTCCACGGCGCGCGTGACCGCGGGCAGAAAAGCCACCGCTACGGACAGCACGACTACGGTCGGCATGTTTACGAGAGTGCCGACAGGTCCGACAAACAACCCGAACAGCGCCGTCGCGTCTACGCGCGAGCTTCCACCGTAGATCAAAAGGTTTATCACGAGCACCGAATCTATCATCTGCGTAACGGGCAGAACGAGCGCGCCGAGCGTAACGGGCAGTGCGAACGAATAAAGTTCTTTCAGAAGCGCTCTGTCCGACACCGCGCCCGTGACGGAGAATTCCGCCGACGTTTCGGCGAGCAACGCCGCGCGCCTCACATACATAGTGCGCTTGCGCTTGACTACGGCAAATCGGACGACGAGATAGATAAGCGCCGCAAACTCGCTTGCCGTCACTCCTATAAGCGCGCCGCAAACCGCATACTTTACTCCGTAAGGCAAAAGCGCCCTGCCGAGATACAGCCCCAGCCCGAGCTTGATTACCTGCTCTATCAGTTGGCTTATGCCGCTCGGCAGCATATGCGACTTACCCTGAAAATAACCGCGGATAACGCTTATGCCGCCGGCAAACAAAAGCGACGGGCAAAGAGCGAGATAGGCTATCCCTGCGTCGGCATTGCCCTGCACGCCCGAAATAACATTGCGCAAAAGCGCTATAGCCGCAACGGCGATCGCCGCCACTACCGACGGCGGGATCAGTGCAACGCGCGCGGCACGAAGCGCCGTACCGTCGTTGCCGAGCGCGGTATACTTTGCGACTACGCGCGAAACCGCGCCCGTGATCCCGCCTCCGCAAAACGCGAGAAGGACCGTATACAGCGGAAACACCATCTGATAAAGCCCCATTCCTTCCGCGCCGACGATGTTGGTAAGCGGCACGCGGTACAAAGCGCCTATAAGTTTAGCTATTATCCCGACGGCGGCAAGAAGGACCGCCGACCGCCCGAACGATTTCGCCTTTTCTTTCACAACATTAGTATATCTAATAAACGCCTTTTAATCCCGCATAACGCAAGCCGTATGCGGTAAACTCATATATGCGCATATGTCCGTGCATGCAAAAAGCCCGACGTTTCCGCCGAGCTTTCGGAAAAAGTCCGCACAGACTCGCGACCACCATGGGGTAACAGTTATCTGCGATAGTTTGACGGACAAATACCGCTGTTCCGCGCGAAATACGTCAGATCGATAAGTTCGCGCAAATCCGACAACATTATACATCACTTTATGATGTATGTCAAACAACTTTGTGATGTAAAAGATTAAATTACGGTTAGAATTCAACCATGAATAACTACGAAATAACAAAAAAAGTCGGGGAACGGCTAAAAGACGGGCGCAAGGCGGCGGGGCTTACGCAATCGCATGTCGCCAAGCTGATGTATATGACGCAGCAGCAGTACAGCAGATTCGAAAACGGCGTATTCGAACTGAATTACGAACAGATAATCAAGCTGTGCAAAATGTTCGATATTTCCGCCGACTATCTGTTCGGGCTTCAGCAGTTCTGACTCGAAGCGTCCGAAAACCCGCGCAGAGCAAAACCGTAAAAATAATCGGCATGCCGCCGCCCCTATCACAAACACGGCAATAAAAAACGACTGTTCGCGCGGAACGGTCGTTCTTTATCTGTTTTAATCTGTCGCGTCGATTATTCGGCGGTGATAGCGCCCGTCGGGCACTCGCCTTCGCAGGCGCCGCAATCGATACACGCATCGGGACTTACGACATATTTGCCGTCGCCCTCGCTGATAGCGTCTACGGGGCATACGCCCGCGCACGCGCCGCACGAAATGCATTCATCGGAAATCTTGTGTGCCATGATATTTACCTCCGTCAATTTATAGGCAGATTATACCATATATCGGCGCAAATTGTCAACACCGCAACCGCAAATTATTCGGTTAGGCACTGCGAACATTTGATAGACGACAAATAACGGTCACTGCCGCGACCTATCATTCGGACACCTTTGTGTATATGAGTTCCTCGTATACCTCCCCGTTATAAGATTCCATGCGGAACACATAATTTTCGGTATCAACCTCTCCCACATATCCTTTGTGTCCGACAACAAAATAACAATCGTAAAAATCCGTTTCAAGCACGCACTCGATCAATTCACCGTCTTTTTCCAAGCTCGTGCTCCCGTCGAATCCGATCGTCAAAATCGATCCGTCGCTACCCTCGTAGGTTGCGCCGACAAACCGCATGTATTTATCGACGTAATCGTCGTCTATACTGCCGATATTTTTCAATACCGTTTCACCGATTGTGATAGAGCCGTTCCTATTCACATTGCCGCTGTACACATTATTTCCGTCCGAAAGCGTAAATTCTCTGTTCCCGTCGGCGAATTCCACGGTAAAGTCATACACGCCGTCATGCGCCTTTATTTCCGCGACGCCGCTTCGGTGCAGCACCATCATAAAGTCGGCGCAAGCAAACAACGTGTTGTATACGCCGATATCGGGTTCTTCGGTCGGGGGCGGCTCGACAGGTTCTTCAACTTCGGGAATTTCTATAACGGTAGTGCCGTAATCGGAAAAAGCGTACGCCCACGTCCCTCCGTCCGAATAATTATTGACTATCTTCTCTATCCTACCGTTTGCAAAGACGATCTCCCAACTGCCGTATTCGTCGCTAAATATATAAGCGGACTTCCCCTCATCGAAAACAAACTGCGAATACTGTTCTTTGAACGACCAAAATATACTTAACATCGCCATACTGCTTACGTCTTCTATAAAATGCTCGTCGCTCGTGGGATAATTACTGACACTCCAATCCCCGCCGTCCTCTTTTGAATACTCGCGGTATTCGCCGTTCGTTTTGGCAATAATACTTACTTCACCGTCATAAATCGTCATAAACGCATTTTCGTCGAGATCCAATTTTTGCACGACTACTCCATCATAGTATTCGCCGTAGCCGCGCGACGTTATAGTAACATTAAAGAATAACGAGCGCGAAAGCGCTTTTCGCCACTCTGCGGCAGTCACGGTGCGGGATATGTCGGGCGTAGACGGATTATCGTCGGGATCGTCCTTACCGTCATCGGGATCGTCCTTGCCGTCGTCGGGGTCGTCTTTGCCGTCATCCGGATCGTCTTTGCCGCCTGTCGATTCGAAATCGGGCAAATCGATCACGGTCTTGCCGTAGTTGCCGAGCTTATAATCGATAAAAGCCGCCTCGGCACCGCCCACGGTATATTCAATGGAAACGCAATATCCGTTTTCGAACTTCAACGAAGCGTTATTTATAGTAGCGGATATCGGATAATTCGGGGTAGAGTTGACCGTCAACTTGGCGTCGTATGTGTTCGTAACGGCATTATATGTAAATCGAGAATACAAATTCTCAAACATTGCGAAAACGGGAATAACGGATTCCGTACCTAAAAGTTTATGCCACAAAGCTTCCGAATCCAACGAATGTTCTTGCGCATCCACTCGTCGTCGTTAAGAACATACTCATACGCACAGTCTTCGTTGCGCACGACGTACCACGATTCGCTTTCGTCGTCCGTTTTCGTATACGACACGTTACCGTCTATAAAAATATCGGTCACAAGGTCTTTGCCCAAGCTCAATCGCACGGTAACGTTATTCAGCCTGTCAACCGAAAGAGCCTTCTTCCATTGCGATCCGGTTACCTCGTATCCTGTAACGATCTCGTCAGGATTTTCACCCCCCCCCCGAGACATTGCCGATGCCGCAACCGACGGCGGTCAGCATCGCCAAACCTGCCGCTGCCGCACCGAGCACAGTCAAACACTTTTTCATAACTTCACACCTCCATTTATTCCAAAACAGATTATACTATGCGCCCGAAAAATTGTCAACAAAAAAGCGCGCCTTTATTGCGGGCGCGCAATTTCTTGTCATTCGCTCTTTTCTGCAACATTCTCGGGTTTCTTTTCGCGCTGTTTGAAGCCGTTCTTGTTTCTGTTGTTTCTGTTCTTTTTTCCGCCGCCGTTATTGCGGTTGCCGTTATTTTCGCGGTCTTTGTTTCCGCCTTTGTTCTCGCCGCCTTGCGCCTTGTTGTTTTGCACCGCTTCGGGTCTGCCTTCCGCATTGTCGCGGCGCGGCTTGCCGTTATTGTTGTGTTTGTTCTTGTTTCTGCGCTCGCCGTTTCCGCCGTCGCGGGTATTAGCGTTGCCGCCGCGGCTGTTGTTGCGGTTACTGTCGTTGTTTCCGCTATTCCCGCCGCTGCCGCCGTCCTGCGCGCCGCCGTTCTTTCCGTCGCGGCGTTCGAATTCGAGATCGGCGAGATCGATCTCGCAGAATTCGAAACTCTCGTCGTCGCCCACTCTGAGCCGCACCTTTTCGGTGAGCGGTGTGACCGAAACGACCGAACCCCTCCTGCCGTCTTTGAGCGTTACGAATTGCCCGTGCTTGGGCATTCTTTTTATGATGTCCTCATACGTTTTGTTCTCGTACGCCAGACAGCACAGAAGCCGACCGCACATGCCGTTTATCTTGTTGGGAGTGAGCGCGAGGTTTTGGTTTTTCGCCATTTTTATGGAAACATGCTCGCTGTCCGATTCGAATCTGCCGCAACAGCACTGCATGCCGCAAGCGCCGAGCGTGCCGATGAGTTTACATTCGTCGCGCGGGCCTATCTGACGCAGGTCGATGCGCGTATGGAACGCCGACGCGAGATCGCGCACAAGCTCGCGAAAATCGACGCGCTGTTCGGCAGTGAAATACAAAACGAGTTTGCCGCGATCGACTGTAAATTCGCAGTCCACTACTTTCATGTCCAGCCCGCGGGCGGCGACCTTTTCTTTAGCCGTCGCAAGGATATCGCGCTTTTGCGCGTCGTCCGTTTTTACGGCTTCGATATCTGCTTCCGTAGCTATGCGAAGTATGGGTTTAAGCGGCGCAACGATCTTGTCGTCATCGACATCATGCTCGGGCGCTATGACCGTGGCGAGCTCGACGCCGCGCTGCGTTTCCACTACGACCGCCGTATCCTTGGGATACTCCTCGCCTTCCGTCGGCGCGAAATAATACATTCTCGGCGAAGTCCTGAATCTTACGCCCACTACCTTTGGCATTTTGCCTTTTCCTCCATGATTTTAAGTACCGCGGTATCCATTACCGCAACGGGCATACAGTTGGCGTCATTGCGCCTGCGCGCTTCGCGCACGAAATCGGCGCAGCTTGCCGCCGAATACGCCGTATACCCCGCGGCAACGCTCTTTACGTCGGAAACGTCGAACACCGTATCCACGCCTATCGCATACCGCGCAATATCCGCAAAAAGATATTCCATAATACCGAGAACGGCGTCCGTTTTTTCGCGCGTGAACTTATCGTATATCGCAGCCGTGCGACCGAACGTGCGACTGCCGTCCGCGGTGCGCAGAATATCGAGCGCCGCCGCATACGTAGCGCCGAAACCGCTGTCTGCAAGCATCTTTTCCGCCATGCCGAGATTGCCTCGGCTCGCGCGTGCGGCAAGCGCTACGGCTTTCCCGTCCTTATGGAATTTGCTCAGTTCGTCAGCGACGGTGCTCACGGAAAACGGCGGCATTTCGACGCGCTTGCACCGCGATTCCACTGTAGGCAGCAATCGTCCCGCGGCGCACAGAATAAAACTGCAATGCCGCGGCGGTTCTTCGAGCGATTTAAGCAGTTTGTTCTGACATATATCGCTCATGCTTTCCGCGCCCTCTATAATATAGATGCGCTTGGGAAGCTCGAACGGCGTAAGATACAGCGAGCCGACGATATCACGAATATCGTCTACGGTAACCGCCGCACGTTTTTGCTTTTCCGCACTTCCCGATTTTTTACTCTTGGACGAAGACTTTTTTATCTCGGGCGGCTTTGGATACACCGCAATATCCGCATAGTCGTCGAACGCACGGTCAAGCGGCAGTCCGCAAAGCCGAGCGGCAACGAGCCGAGCAAGCACGCACAGTCCGTCCGCATCTTCGCCGCCGAGCAGAAACGCCGAAGCCGAAGTGTCGAGCGAAAGCGTAGAAAGTATTTCATGCCGAGCGTACAGCCCCGCATACTTTTTAAGCGAATCTGCCGCGCTCATAGTACGGCAAGCACCTTTTCGGCAAGTTTAGCGGCAGTTTCGTCACGCTCGCCGCTCGCGTCGACAGCCGTCAGCTCGCCGCTCGCGCACATACGCTTGAACCCCGAATAAATACGGTCGAAAAATTCGCGCGATTCGCGTTCCATTCTGTCCGAAGAATCGGCGCCGCCCTTGCGCGCAAACCCGACTTCGGGCGGCACGTCGAGAAACAGCGCAAGATCCACCTCGAGCGGCTCTATCGTCTTTGCGTTTACCTCGCGTATAAAATCGAGATCGAGTCCGCGCCCGTATCCCTGATAAGCGAGCGTCGAATATATAAACCTGTCGCACACTACCGTTTTGCCCGCTTCGAGCGCGGGAAAAACTATTTTGTTCAAATGATCGCGCCGCGCCGCCGAATACAAATACAGCTCCGTTACCGCGTCGGGCGAGTATGCGGGATCGAGTATAAGCGTTCTGAGCCGTTCCGCAAGCGCCGCACCGCCCGGCTCACGCGTAAGAACAACGTCGAAGCCGCGCGACGACAGCGTGTTCGCTAACATAGTGCACTGACGGCTCTTGCCCGCGCCTTCCGTTCCTTCGAGTACGATAAATTTGCCTGCGTTCATTTTACACCAAGTTTGGAAATGCTCGACCCGAGCACGCGCCCGAACTTTTCGAGCGACAGCGGCGAGTCCGCCGCAGTAACGATAAACACGATATAGCGCTCGTCCGCAAGTTCGGCAAACACTCCGCGCCTGCACAGTTCGGCGCAAAGGCGCTTGCTCGGAATACCTACGGCGGCGCAGTCGAGTACGAGCCGAGTGAAGTCGTCGTTTTTCAAAAACGGGAACTCGCGTCTGAGCGCCGAAACACATTCGTAAAGCGCCGCATACTTTCCGTCGGAAGCAAACAGCTCGGTCACGCCGCGCTCCACCGACGAATACAAAAGATACGACGGGCTTGTCGTGCCCATAAGTTCGGCGGCAGCCCCGAGCCTTTTGCCGTCCGCGTCGTTCAAATTGTCGAGCATGAATGCGCTCTGCGTGAGCGCGTCAAGCGTTTTGTGCGCCGACAGATTGCATATATCCGCATACCGCGACGGACTTTCGGGAAGCAACGGGCTCGATCCGAAATGCGCGCCGTGCGCGCCGTCCGCGATAAGAAGAAGTCCGCGTTCGTCGCACAGCTTGCGGATAGCCGCAAGGTCGGCGCAAAACCCGTAATACGTAGGCGACGTGACGACCGCAACTCCGATATCGGGCGTAAGCGCACGTTCGATATCTGCTGCCGTTATCGGCATTATATCCGTTCTGCCGCCTACCGAAACGCATTTTTTACCCGAAAGCGTAAATCCGTCGAAAACCGATCTGTGCGAATTGGCACCGACTATGCCGTTCTTTGCCGCGTAATACACCGCCGCTTTGACGCCCTGCGAGCTTCCGCAAGCGAGAAATGTGCAATGCCGCGCGCCGTACAGAGCCGCCGCGTTCGCTTGCGCACGTTCTATCGAATCCGACGGGAACGACCCGTCGACGAGTTCCGTCATATCGAGTTCGTGCAAGCTCCCCTTATGCCCCGGGGTATGGAGTCTTATTGCGTCGCGCGCCGCCGCGCTTTGCAGATCGGAGAATATGCTCACTTTCTGTTGCGGGGTTTCATCGTCGGGAAGAGTATGACGTCGCGTATGGATGCGGAATCGGTAAGAAGCATGACCATGCGGTCTATGCCTATGCCGAGTCCGCCCGTAGGCGGCAAACCGTATTCGAGCGCTTCCACGAAATCGTCGTCCGCTGCCTGCGCGTCCTCGCTGCCCTGCTTCATCATTTTACGCTGCGTTTCGAATCTGCCGGCTTGGTCTATCGGATCGTTAAGCTCCGAATAGGCGTTGCCGCCTTCCCAGCCGTTGATGAAAAATTCGAAGCGATACGTAAGCCCGTCGTCCGAGCGTTTTGCGAGCGGCGAAACCTCGATGGGATAGCCCGTCACGAACGTCGGCTGAATGAGCGTGCTCTCGACGAGCTTGTCGAAAGCGACGTACATACATTCGGCGGCATTCTTCTTTCCGTCGGGATCGAGCCCGAGCTCGACGAGCTTTGCCATAGCCTGCGCGTCCGAAAGCGTCATAAAATCGACGCCCGTAACTTCCTTGACTGCGTCGCGCATGGTGACGCGCCTCCACGGCGTGGATATATCTATCTCGCGCCCCTGATATGTTATTTTATTGCCGAGGCCTATCGCCTTTGCCGCGACGGAATAGATATCTTCCGTACGCTTCATCATGTCGGTATAGTCGCCGTACGCCTGATAAAGCTCCATCATCGTAAACTCGGGATTGTGCTTGATATCCATGCCCTCGTTTCGGAAGCACCTGCCTATCTCGTATACGCGTTCGAGCCCACCGACAATGAGCCGTTTAAGATACAGCTCGGGCGCGATACGCATATACATATCGAGGTCGAGGGTATTGTGATGCGTAATGAACGGACGCGCCGCCGCGCCGCCCGCGACAGTGTTGAGTATGGGCGTTTCCACTTCCACAAAGTCCGCGCCGTCGAGATAGCTTCGCACCGCGGAAATTATCTTGCTGCGCTTTAAGAACGTATCCTTGACTTCGGGATTGACTATCATGTCAAGATAGCGCTTTCTGTACCGAAGATCGTTGTCTTTGAGCCCGTGCCATTTTTCGGGAAGCGGCGTGAGCGATTTGGAAAGCAACGTCAATTCTTTGACAGCGATAGATATCTCGCCGCGCTGAGTGACGAACACTTCGCCTTTTACGCCTATTATGTCGCCGATGTCTATCTGCTTTTTGAATCCGTCGTATGCGGTTTCGCCGATGCCGTCGCGCTTGACGTATATCTGCACCTGACCCGTTCTGTCGAGCACGTGAGCGAAGCTCGCTTTGCCCATAACGCGTTTGCTCATAAGCCGTCCGGCGACCGACACCTCGGTACCGACTTCCGCGCTCTTTACGTCGAACGCGTGCGCCGTTACGTCGTAACTCGTTATCTTGAACGGATCGGCGTCCGCTTTGCACAGCTCGTCGAGCTTGGCTATACGCACCGCTTTGAGCGCGTCGATATTCTCTTCTTCCGCTGCGGCGTCCGTTACGGCGTCGGCGGGTATGTTCTTATTGTCTGCCATATCGTTATCCGTGTGTTATCTCTTGATAGCCTTTCTGTCGATCATGATGCCTACTATCTTGAACAGAAGATCGCCCACCATGACCACGTCGTTTTCTTCCTTGCCGAGAAGCGCCGCACCGACGCGCGACTCGTTGCTTATCCTGCCGTTTACGGCGTCCGCCTCGTGCGAGCCGACAATGGTATAAACCTTGATCCCCTCGCACTTGCTTTTATCGACCTTGCCTCTGCCCTTGACTTTAAGCGAAAGCTCGGACTCTATAAAGCCCTTGTCGATAAGTTCCGAGCGCTTATAGCGCTTGCCCGCAAGAAGCTCCGCACCCGCCACGGCATAGTCGTTGTCGGTAAACTCGGAAAGTATCGCGCGCTTGTTGCGGTTCGCGCGCATATCGTTTACGGACATGCGCGAAAGAAATCCCTCGATAATATCGGTACGGGTAAGACCGCAGCGTTCGACCGCCGCAAGCCCTTCTTCCACGTCGGCTTCGATAAGCTCGACGGCACAGCCGATGGAAACTACCTCGTCGTTTATGGACTTCTCGTCGAGGATCTTCGCATTGGCGAGTTTTTCTTTTATGGCGTCGATCTCGTTTTGGAGCTGCGCCTGTTCCTCGCGCGCGATCTCGTATTCGGCGTTCTCCGAAAGGTCGCCCTGCGCGCGCGCCTTGGCTATTTCCGCGACGATCTCGGGCATTTCCACGAGCTTGATATGTTCGAGCCGTTCTTCGAGCTCGCGTTTGCCTGCCGCGGTCATAATATATTCTTTGGGCATGATAAAATACTCCTTACTCGGTTATTCGGGGTATATTATAAAGCAATACGCAAATTTAGTCAAGTGTTTGCGCGACAACCGCCCGACCGCCGTAAAATAATGCGCGAAAAAATCCAAGCCGGCTTGCATATACAGAGTTTGCCGCATATCTCCGCAGAAGCCGATTTCTCGGGAAAATTTTCGTTTTGACGGGAAACCGTCGCCCGCGTGATGTTTGTCAAGCATTTTTCAGTAACTTTTTGAACTTTTTTGAAAAAATCTTA